>JBOGED010000140.1:0-8264 GCA_050743625.1 Egibacteraceae bacterium
GTATACCGCGCGGATCCTCCACACCAAAGATCGCTAGGCGACGCGCGCGGGCTCCGGAGGCGCGGGTTCTTCCTCCGTCTCTTCGCCGGGGAACTCCAGGCCGATCACGGCGATGTTGACCTCGACAACCTCCAGACCGGTCAGGGTCTCGACGCGATCGATGACGTTCTCGCGGACCTGGCTGGTGACCTGCGGGATTGGAACGGGGTAGCTCACTCGTAAGGTGAGGTCGATGGCGGCCTGCGAGGTGCCAACCTCGACACCGACGCCCTGCGTGGCGTGCTCACGCCCGCGAATGCGGCCGACGACCTGACCCATGGCCCCCGAGAGCGCGCCACCAACGCCGGCGACGCCCTCGACCTCACGGACGGCCAGGGAGGCGATCTTGGCGACGACGGAGTCTGCGATGCTTGTGGCCCCGCGCTCGCCCGGCTGGACCGCGCCACCAGAGGTCGTGACCGGGGTCCGTAGGGTTTGCTGGTCCTTCGTGGCGCTTCCAGTGACGGTGTCAGTCATTTCAGGTTCGTCCTTGTCCGTGTGGTAGTTGGTTCGCTGAAGGTTGGTTGGCTGGGTGATGTGCCGTCGGGGTCAGCCTTGTGGAAACGAGTCAGGTCCACGCGCCCTTCGCGGATGAGCACGATTACATAGCCGACCAGGGAGAGAAAGCCAGCTAACGCCGCGCCGTCGAGCCCAGCGACGGCCCAGATAGCGCCGAGCGCGAGGCCGATAAGTGCACCGAAACGGGGCGTGCTCAACGGTCCTCCAAGGGATTCGGGACTCTGCGAGATCTCTCGCAAGATGGTCTGGTGTAAAGGAGCTTGGTTCCAGCTCTACCCACATTCGACCCGCGGAAGCGCCAAAGGTTGCGGGGGTTTTCGTGGACCTGGAAGAAACTGTCTCACCAGGTTTCAATCTCGCCCCAAAGAGGTGGTTCGCCTGGCCTTCCTGCGGATGAAGGTTTCCACCTCCACGGTCCGCGTGATAGGACTAGTACCGCTATACGACTCAGCACCGCCGCCTCCACGGGGCCTTGGGCGTCGCCATCGACAACCTCGCCTTCCGTGGAAGCTGAGCTGGGCTGGCGCGTGCCACCCTGGCAAGACGGGCTCTAACTAAGGGGGAAGCGGCGACTGCAGCGCCGCGGTTAGGGTGCGGGGTGGCCACGCTGGCCTGGACTAGATCTGGATGCACGGACCACCCAGAGACGTGAGCACCCGGTCACTGACGGATGCGCCGCCCGACGCCTCACCGCTCCAAACCAAGGGACTAGTCCATTAGTCCGCAGCCAGTTCCCATGTCGACGACATTTCGACCTCGACCGGCACGCGCTGGCAGGCGAGGAGGCAGACCGCGTCGAGGATCCCGAGATCCACCTCCCATACTTGGGCATCCCTGCGCAGGCGGAGTAAGAACGTGGGACGGCACCGACCGCGCACGACGACGCACTCGGGGCGTCCGTCCAGCACGCCGATGGTGCGGAGCAGGAGTCCCACGTAGACGTCTGGGGACGCGCGGCATCCAGGTGAGTGGCTCATCAGCGCGTGGATGTGGGCCAGCGCGTGGCTCTCCGGTCCGGATACCGCGAGCTCGACCGCGACGACACCCTCGGGGGTCAGGAACTTCATCTGCACAACGCCGGGCCGTGCTCCGAGCTCGGCGACGATGGCGGAAACGGTGCGATGGCTCACGGTCCTCCCTGGGTCGACGCGCCCTCAAACGCTCCCATGTCTTAAGGGTAGCCTAATCTAATGTGAAACGTCCACCTTCGCGAGTACTTCCCGCTCGAGGCGGCCCACGACCCGGTACTGTCCATGGTGTGTTCCGATACGTGCCCGCAGGCCTCGCCCGCGCTGGCGCGGTCCACGCCGCGGCGCGCGGCGCACTGCGACCCTGGCAGATGTTGCTACCTTGATCGACACTGTGGTCGAGACCCGTGAGGACATCTGGAAGAGGGCGGGCATCTAATTGGTTGCTGCCGCCGCCGCGGCTGCCGCGGCCGCCGTCGAGACCCTTCTTAACTGTTGGGTGCGTGAGACAGGGGCGCTCCGGGCCGCCAAGCCAGGGCCGGTGAGGTTACGCCTGGAGCGGCTGGCCGTCGACGTGACCGCGCAGCTTGGCGCCTGGTCACCGACCGGGAGGCACGTCTGGACCGACGCGCGGATCGGAGGGGTCACGATCGACCCCGTGACCCTCGCCGCGCTGTTGGCACGTGAGGCAGGGGGAGCGGGCGACGTTGCCGACCTCGTCGTCCGTGTCGCCGACAGTGTCGCGAGGGTCACGGCGTTCCTAGAGGCCCGGTCGCGGGAGCCCGAGCAACCGATCACGTTCCTGGCCGCCGAGCAGGCGCTGGTCCTTGGCCATCCGCTGCACCCGACTCCCAAGAGCCGGGCGGGGCTGTCCTCCGACGAGCTCCACCGCTACTCACCCGAGCTCCGCGGTGCTTTCCCGCTGCACTGGTTCTCGGTCGCGAGAGAGATCCTGGTGGAGGACTCGGCCCTAGACAAGCCCGCCACGGCGCTGCTTGCGAGCCTGGTCGAGGCTGAGCCGGGACCAGACCGTGCCCTGCTGCCTACGCATCCATGGCAGGCTCGCCATTTGCTCGCCCAGCAGGAGGTCCAGGCCCTGGTCGAGAAGGGTCAGATCCATGACCTCGGCGAGATGGGATGCCCATGGCACCCGACGTCCAGCTTGCGGACCGTCTACCGGCCTGATGTCCCCGTGATGCTCAAGCTGTCGCTCGCGGTGCCGGTCACGAACTCGGTGAGGCTGAACCTGCGCAAGGAGCTGGTGCGAGGGGTCGAGGTTCACCGCCTGCTCCAGACACGCTTGGGCGACGAGCTGCGGGCTCGGTTCCCGGATTTCCACATCGTCCGCGACCCCGCGTGGGCGACGGTCCAACCTCCGAATGGCGCTGAGGAGTCCGGCTTCGAGCTGGTCATCCGCGAGAACCCGTGGTGGGGTGATCCTGGAGCCGAGGCGGCGTGCGTCGCCGCGCTGTGCGCCGATCGGCCGGACAGAGACGCCCGGGCTTGGCTCCTCCGCCAGATCGTCCTCTCGCTCGCGAGCACGGAGGGTCGTCCCGCCGACGAGGTCTCCCGTGACTGGTGGGCACGTTACCTCGATGTGACTGCCAGGCCCCTGATCTGGCTGTACGCGGCGCACGGGATCGCCTTGGAGGCCCACCAGCAGAACTCGATCGTCATCCTGGACGGGGGCTGGCCGGCCGAGTTCATGTACCGGGACAACCAGGGCTACTACTTCGCCAGCTCTGCCGCGGAGCGGCTGGCCAGGCTGCTGCCCGGCCTCGGCGCTCACAGCGACGTGATCTGCGAGGACGCGCTCGCCGACGAGCGTTTCGGTTACTACCTGGTGATCAACCACCTGCTCGGAATGATCGGCGCGTTTGGCGTGGCGGGGCTGGCGGACGAGATGGATCTGCTCGCCGAGCTGCGCTCTTTCTGCGAGGGCGTGGCCTCGGCGTTGCCTCGTGTCCCCGGCATGCTGGAGACGCTTCTCGACGCGCCGACTCTACGCTGCAAGGCGAACTTCCTCACCCGAGTTGAAGGCCTCGACGAGCTGGTCGGCCTCGTCGAGGATCAATCCGTCTACGTGGACATCCCCAACCCGCTGATGGAGGTCAGTCGCGCACGACGCGGTCGCGGTCGGGATTGGTCCGTGCAACCTCGCGCGCGCCGCCCTGCTCGACCCCGCCAAAGGCGCCGACGCGGTCTTTTTTGACGCCAAGCCCTCGTTCGAGTGGCACCCGGGCTTGCTCCTGGATGGCGCGACCGTGCAGGCGCCGTTTCTCTCGCGGATCCCGGACTCGGCGCCCACCGCGCCCCCACGATCGTGAATGATCTAGCCGGCCGCACCGCCTGCTCGCCGCCTGGCCGTCTGGAGTTCACCCGTTAGCCTGCTGACCTGCGTAAACATTCACCCAGTGCTCATTCGGACGCCCCCTCGTCGTGAGGTCGGCCGCCTAGGGTGGCCACACGCGATGGCGGGGAAGCGGGGGCAGCACATGCCAGATATCGTCCGTCGGCGGCACACGTTCGACCGCCGCCAGTTCCTCGGCGCGAGCGCCGTGTTGCTCGGCGGCGCCCTCGCGGGTATGACCGCCCGGGTCGCGCGCGCTCGGGAAGGGCAGTCGCCGGGTACCGCGGGTGCTGGCGAGGGCGGCTACGGGCCACTGCGGCCCGCCGGGCCCGAGCTTGCCCTACCCGCGGGCTTCACCTACGCGATGTTCGGAGTCACGGGCAGCATGATGTCCGACGGCAACCCGACGCCCAGGGCGCACGACGGCTTGGCCGCGCTCGCGCTCGCCAACGGGAACGTCCGGCTGATCCGCAACCACGAGGACGGGTTTCCTCCCGACCTTGCGACGCTGATCGGCACACCGACCACCGCCTATGACGAGATCGCTGGCGGCGGCACGACCTCACTGGAGGTCAAGATCACTGGTTCGGGAGAGCCCCGGCTCGTCCGGGACTTCGTCAGCCTCAACGGCACACTCGAGAACTGCGCCGGCGGGCCGACCCCATGGGGCAGCTGGCTTAGCTGCGAGGAGACGACCGAGGGCACCTTCCGAGGCTGGCGCCGGGAGCACGGCTACGTCTTCGAGGTGCCGGCCGATGCGGAGACGACCGTACCGGCCGAGCCGCTTAGGGCGATGGGGCGGTTCTCGCACGAGGCCGTCGCCATCGATCCCGACACCGGCATCGTGTACGAGACCGAGGACAGCGACCTGTCGGGGTTTTACCGCTTCATCCCGGATACCCCCGGCCAGCTACGTCGCGGCGGCAGGCTGCAGATGCTCGCCATCGGCGACCGCCCGTCCTACGACACCCGCACGAACCAGCGGATGGGCCAAGAGCTGTCGGTGACCTGGGTCGACATCGACGATCCCGACCCGCAAGGAGCCTCGGCGAACGAGCTGGCTGTCTACGGTCAGGGCTTTGAGAGGGGCGGGGCGACCTTCGCCAGCCTAGAGGGTTGCTGGTGGGGCAACGGCGCCGTCTACTTCACCGCCTCGGACGGCGGGAACGCCGAGGAGGGCCAGGTGTGGCAGTACCGGCCCGCCGGCCGCGACGAAGGCATGCTGCGGCTCGTGTTCGAGTCGCCGGACGAGGCGGTGCTTGACAACCCGGACAACATCACCGTCTCGCCGCGCGGTGGGCTCCTGCTCTGCGAGGACGGGGATACGGATAACCAGTTCCTGCGCGGGCTCACCATCGACGGTCGGATCTTCGACTTCGCCCAGAACCTCGCGAACGACTCCGAGTGGGCCGGCGCAACATTCAGCCCGGACGGCCGGACCCTCTTCGTCAACATTCAAGGCGACACCGGGCCCGACGATCCCGGCCACCCCGGCATGACCTTCGCGATCTGGGGACCCTGGGAGAACGGCATCCTTTAAAGAATCGAGGGACCGGGCACAAGGCCCGGTCCCTCTCTCGGGGGAGCTTCGCGATGGCGAGTTACCCTGTTGTGGCGGTAGCGTCGCCGCTGTTGCCTCCTGTGATATTGGCGCCACCGAGATCTCCACAGCTGGCGAGTATCACGCAGTTGAGGAGGGCAATATTGATACCGAGAAGGACGCTGCCGCCGTCGCCGCTTATGGCCGTGGCGGACTGGGGACCTGAAGCCGTAGCCGGTCCGCTGCTGGCTGGGGGGCCTGGGGGAATCTGGATTGGGATAACCTGCCCAAGCGGCGGAAGCTGTGCGTGTGCTGGAGCGGCGGTCCCCAGCATCGCGGTCGTGATCATCGCAACGGTTACTCGGCGCATGCTTTTTCGCGCGCGAATAGCAATGCTCATAACGTTGTCCCTTCGTTGTGCCTAGAGGGTCTGTGCCTTCGTGTCGTCGAGTGCAGCCGCACAGGTAGACGAGCCCAAGAACACAAGCCAGGTAATCTCCCGAGTTCTTTCCGGTCCCCCTCCTGTGACGCCAATCAGCGAGTTTCACCTTCCCCCTGGCGCAACCTTGAACGACAGCAACCTATCCGATGAGACTAGTCGAATGCAATAACAAATTTACGTCCCGGCAACTAGGACGCTTTCCGTAGAGGAGGCACAAATCGAAAAATTTGCGTATTACGGAGAGGGGTCTTATCCGACTCTCCAGTCTTAACCCTATCAATAGGCCGGCAGGCCGTGGATGAGATGGCTTGGCGCCTAACGGCTAAACCTGATTGATTCGTCGGCGGCTCGCAGGTTTTCGGCGAAAGTCTTCGATGCGGCGGCCAACTCTTGGTAGGCGATGTCGATGGCGCCCATGACGGTCTTGAAGTCGCCGTTGACCGCCGAGGCGAAGCTGTTGGCACGTTGCAGCATGAAGGTCTTGAACTCTTCGGTGGACCGCAGCGCGTGGTCGAGCACCCTGGCGACATCGTGGTTGAGCGCGGTTTCGGCCTGGGTGGCTGCGGCGTGGCTCGCGCCTTGCCAGTCAGTGGCGGCTAACCGGTGCTTGGCCTGGGCGATGCGGCCACGGAGGTCGTCAGCCATCCGAATGAAGTGGTTGGCCAACGCGGTGGTGACATCGCTGATCTCGGCCTCCATCTGAGCCGAGAACCGCGAGGCTTGCACGCCCGACTGGATCGCCGCCACCCCAGTCTCGGTCATCACGCCCGCGGTTTCCAGGATGTCGGCGAGGTTGGCACCGATCTTGCCTCCGACTGCCATGATGCTCCCTTCGTTTGAAAACCACTGTTATGCATCAGAATAACCGTTTTGCGGTGACAGTGCGCCATCCCTGCGCTGCGCAGAGTGAGAGGCCGTGTGGATAGGTGTCTCGCTATCAGCGCGCGAGCCGAGCGTCAGAGTGACGGGTCACACTGCAGCTTTCCTCCGGATCCGGAGGAAAGCTGCAGGTTAAGCGCGCGCTGTCGGAACAAGAGTGCAGTTTTCCCTCGGATGCGGAGGAAAGCTGCGCCTTCCCGGACCGCAGCCGGTGCTGACCCATCCGCGCGGCCTCTCACTCTGCAGAGTGAGAGGCCGTGTGTGCAGGTGCACCCGCCCACGCTCCTCTAGAGTCCAGCCCTGCGATGGACCGTCTGCTGCTGGTACGCCATGCGACCTCTCCAGGGACGCGCCGGGCGATCTTCCCGGCGACCACGGGAGCGCGCGCCAGCGACCCGTGCGAGCCGCTGGACCGGGCCGGCGAGGAGCAGGCCGCGAGGCTCGGCGCGGTCCTGCCGGCTTCCGATCACTGCTGGGCGTCGTTCGCCGTACGAGCGCTGCAGACCGCTCGGCTCGCGGGGCTTGACCCCGAGCCGTTGGCGGCGCTTGCCGAGTGCGACTTCGGCCGTTGGGCGGGGATGGCGCCCGCCGAGGTGGAGGACGCGGACGCGATGATGGGTTGGTACGCCGATCCGGACACCGCGCCCCACGGTGGCGAGCGCTTCGTCGATGTGCGGCAGCGCGCGGCGACAGTACTGCTCAGGGCGCGCGAGACGGGCGGGACGGTGATCGCGTTCACGCACGGGGGGCTTATCAAGGCCGCACTGGTCGAGGCGCTCGGCTTGGGATCGGGCGCCGTCTGGCGGCTCGACGCGGCTCCCGCCTCGGTGACCGAGGTGCATCCCGCTGGCGGCGAGTGGCGCGTGGTGCGGGTGAACTGGACACCGGGGACGTTGGGGTGATGTCCGCGTTGCTCTTGGGGTGGGTCGCCGACCGGGCCTTCGGAGACCCGAGGCGAGGCCATCCCGTGGCCGGGTTCGGGCTGGTGGCGGAGCGTTTGGAGCGGCTGCTGTGGCATGACAGCCGGGGGACCGGCGCGGTGTTCGCCGCGACGCTGGTCGGTGGCGCGACCGCGGCGACATGCGCGGTACAGCGGCGGTTGGGGCCCCATCCCCGAGCCGCGCTTCTCACGCTCGTCACGTGGGCGGCCCTGGGCTCGCGGTCACTGGGCCTCCAGGCCGCGGGTGTGGGGAGCGCCGTGGCGAGGGGAGACCTCGACGCGGCCCGGCGCCGGTTGCCCGCGCTGTGCGGGCGGGACCCCTCGGGATTGGACGCGGGTCAGCTCTGCCGCGCGGTCGTCGAGTCCCTGGCCGAGAATACCGCGGACGCGGTGGTCGCCTCGCTGGTGTGGGGTGCGGCCACCGGCCCCGCGGGCGTTGTCGCGCATCGCTGCGTCAACACCCTCGACGCGATGGTCGGCCATCGATCGCCGCGGTACGAGCGGTTCGGCTGGGCGGCGGCTCGTCTGGACGACGGGATGAACTGGCTGCCGGCGCGGATCACCGCCTTGCTCGCGGCGGCGTGCGC
>JBOGED010000141.1:0-3045 GCA_050743625.1 Egibacteraceae bacterium
CCTCCTCGACGTCGCCGAGCGCGGCCGGTCGCTGGGGATCATCCTCGTCGGCGCCCAACAGACCGCCTCCGAGGTCGAGCGCCGCGTGATCGCCAACTCCGCCATCCGCGTCGTCGGCCGCCTCGACAGCGCCGAGGCCCTGCGCGAGGAGTACGGCTTCCTGCCCACCACCCAACGCCAGCGCGCCACCATCGTCAAACCCGGCACCATGATCCTGTCCCAACCCGAGCTGCCCATCCCCCTCGTCGTCCAGTTCCCCTTCCCCGCCTGGGCCACCCGCGCCAGCGAAGCCGCCCCCCTCACCCCCACCGGCGCCAACGACTTCAACGCCTGGCTCGGCCGCTGACGTTCACGTCCCTCAGTCAACGTCCCATTCAGGTCTTAGTTAGTTGAGCTTCAGCCGACGCTAGCGGCAACCAGACTGACGGCGACTTGGCGGGCGAGCAGGGGTGGGACGCTGTTGCCGATTTGGGCCTGGACAGAGGAGCGCGAGCCGACGAAGTCGAAGTCGTCGGGATAGGTGAAGAGGCGTTTTAGCTCGGGGACGCGCAGCCGACGGCTTTCCCAGTGGAAGGGTCCGACATTCGGACCGGGCTGGGCCTGGATCGTGGGCGATGGCTTGTCCGGGTGCAACTTGAGGAGAAATGACCAGTAACGGCTGCGCCACTTGAAGATCGGGTCCGGGTGCCCACGCTCGGCCGTGTAATATAAGTAGTTGTCACCCGGTGGGATCTCGGGCAACAGATGCGCCCACTTACCCCTGAGGATCTCGCCGACCTCCGGCTCGCTGGAGAGACCTTCAAGCGCTTGCCCCACAGTTACGTGAGGCCTCATCGGGTTGCCGGTGACGCGCCGCTCCCATTGACCGCCATGCGTGGCGACCGGCAACTCCGGGCAGATCTCGCCTTTAGGAACGCCAATCACGAACAGGCGAGGACGGGCTTGAGGCACACCGTAATCCGCCGCGTTGAGAACTTTCCAGCGGTAGTCATAGCCAGCGGCGTCGATCTCCTGCAGCAGGCGTGTGAAGGCGGGGCGGCTCGCACGGTTCTCGTAGGTGAGCGCGTAGACGTTCTCGACGAGAAACGCGCGTGGTCTTGCCTCGGCTAGTACTCGTGTGTAGGCCTGGAGCAGGGTCGCGTCGGGATCCAAGCCGGCCCGTTTCCAGTCCAGCCAAAAACCAGACTTGGAAAACGGTGTGCACGGTGGCCCTCCCACGAGGAGATCGGGACGTTGTCCTTCTCGTAATCCCGCAGCACGCAAGATCTGTGCAGTGGAGATACTGAGAATGTCTTGCCGGATCACGGGAGACTCGAGCCCGTGGAGGTTCTTCTCCATGGTGTCGGCGGCGTCGTGGTCGATCTCGACGGCCGCCGTCGTCGTAAACCCCGCCTGCTCAACGCCTAGGTCGAGCCCTCCGGCGCCAGAGAACAGGGAGATCGCAATCCCATGCGTCTTCATGAGATAAGGATTACATGCGTGTGAGTCATCCGTCGAGGGGTGCGGGAAGTGTCTGTGGATATCGACGGGCCGCCGTCTCCCTGCGCGCTTTATCAACAGCGGCCTCAACCCGCTGGGCCGCCTCTGAGAGGTCGCGGTAGACATCGCTTTCCCAGATCCGGACGACCTCCCATCCCTCGGCCCGCAGCTGTGCCGTGACCTCGCCGTCCCGGGCAATGTTCCGCCTGATTTTCGGCACCCAGTAGTCATGATTAGAGGCGATGTCATCCTCGAGTCTCTCCAAACCGCGCAATCGCCACCGGTTGCCGTGCCAAAAGTCTCCATCCACAAAGACCGCCAGTCTCAGACTCCGGATCACGAGATCAGGGCGGCCGAACACGTCATTGGGATGGAGCCGGTAGCGCAATCCGCGACGGTGCAACTCGCGGCGGAGTATCAGCTCGGGGCGCGTGTCCCGGCTCTTGTTCGATTGCATCACCCGTCGAGTGGTCTCTGGACTCTGACGGCGGCGAGCCTGCCCGCTCACTGGTCTGGCACCCCGCCGGACCTCTCGTCTTGGCTCTCAAGTAGTCGGTCCAGTTGCCGCTGAACGGCGGCGCCGATCCGAAAGGGATAGCGGCGCCAGAACCGGTAGAACTCCTCCTCTGAGGCGAACTCGCCGAGGCCCTCGCGAAGGGCCCTCAAAGACTGAACTCCGCCGATGTACTCACGCGTCGTAGACGATCGCTGCCGTGATCCGATCCGCCAACTTTCGTGCACCATCAGCTCGAGGTCCGTGAGGCGCTGCCGCTCCTCGGGCGTGAACCGGTACGCCGCGACGATGTCGAGATGAGTGGCGTAGTCTCGGAACGGCCTGAACGTGCCAGGCCAGCGAAGCTGTGGATAGCGGAAGTACGTGTTGCCGGTGTACAGCGTCACACGGCTCTGGGTTGCGCTTCCGCGCGCATTCAAGCGGGCGACCTTGACGTCCACCGCGTGGTAGCCGCCTCCGAACACCTCGCCACCAATCTCGACGTCGGGGTACCCTCTCTCGACACCTCGGCTGGCCTCCGCACCCTCGAGGGCATCGACACGGCTCAGGACAAAGTCGACGATGCGGACCTCGATGATATTCGCAAGCGCTGCAGGCTCCTTCGGTAGTGGCAGCAGATGGCCGCCAGCGGCGAGTTTCTGCTCGAGGTCCTCTGCATCGAGGCCCACGAGCGGCCACTCGTGCGCAGCGCCTCTGCGATATACCGCCGACACGTCGAACTCGAACATCGTAAAGGTGTCGCGCAGCCACTCCCGGAGATCCATCCACGTTGCACACTAGCTGCTGCTCGGGCGAACGCGGCCCGGCCACGAGGGCATGTGGTCTGTCAACCCGTAGCGCTTGTCACCGTTCGCTGGTGCTCGATCTGGGTGGTGACGCGTCAACCCCGGTGCTACCCCGAACCACGCGCCGTGAGCACACGGGAGAGCGGACGCCGCCGGGGCGGGGGAAGGTGCGTATTTTTGGTGTGGTGTCGCAGGTGCGGGCGAGGCACGAGGGCGCGCGGTTCGATAGCGACGTGTTCCTGATCGCCGATGGCGTGTTGCCGGCCG
>JBOGED010000142.1:0-12589 GCA_050743625.1 Egibacteraceae bacterium
GGGCCGGCCAGCCGGCAGCCAGCCGGCGGCCCGCCCGACCCGCCGCTCAAGCCAGCGCTCCCGAGCGTTATAGGCATCACCGTAGCGAGGATCGTAGGCGAACTCATCGACGTCGACGCCGGACAGCTCCAGCAGGGCGCCGAGCAGGTCCGACTGTTGACCGGCGGGGATGACCCCACGTTCACCGAGCATGATCACGTGGGCGAGGTCCGCGAGGTTCAGGCCCCGGTGCAGCAGCGGCGCGTCCGCCATCTCCCGCCGGTACCCCGCCTCCACCATCTCGGGCGCCGGGCCTTTGCGGATCCTCGCGTCCGCACCGAGGTAACCCTCCGGCGGTGTCGAAGCATCCATCTCAGGCGTCCAGGCCGCTGGTCACGAAGGCGGTCGGTGCTCCACCGGTGTGGAGGAAGATCACCGGGCCCGGTCTGAGTTCCGCGGCCAGGTCGACCAGGGCAGCCATCGCCTTGGCCGTGAAGACCGGGTCGAGGAGCAGGCCCTCCGTTCTGGCGACCAGCTCGGATGCGGCGTGCCCCTCGGCGGAGGCCTTGCCGTAGCCAGGGCCGAGGTAGCCGTCGACGACCTCCGCCTCTGGCAGCCGCACCTCGAGCCCGAGCAGCTCGGCGCAGGCACGTCCCAGCTCCCGGATGCGGGCGACGCACTCGGCTTGCGGGCGGCTTACGGTGACACCGACAACCCGGTAGGAGGCCTGGAGCCACCCCGCTCCGACCACGAGCCCCGCTTGAGTGCCGCACGAGCCGGTCGCCGTGACGAGGGCGGTCGGGCACACCCCCCGCTCGGCGAGCTGGCCCGCCAGCTCGAGGCTCGCCCGCACGTACCCGACGCAGCCCAGCGGCGTCGCGCCTCCCCGGGGAATCACGTAGGGCCGGCGACCGGAGGCCCGCAGCGCCGCGGCGACGTCCTCGAGCGCAGGGTCGATACAGGCGCGGTCTTCGTCGCCCGTGTACGTGACCTCGGCGGCGGATAGGGCGTTGAGGACCGCGTTGCCCTCGGGCGGCCCACCCGGCGGCTCGCCGTAGAAGACGAGGTGTGCTGACATGCCTGCCCTGCGGGCGGCCAGCGCGGTCAGGGCGGTGTGGTTGGACTGGGCGCCGCCGCCGGTCACCAGGACGTCCGCGCCCGCGGCGAGCGCGTCCGCGACCAGGTACTCCAGCTTGCGGATCTTGTTCCCGCCGGCGCCGAGACCGGTCAGGTCGTCGCGCTTGACGAGGACCGGCACACCAAGAGCCTCCGACAGCCGGGGCGCGGGCTGCAGGGGGGTGGGCAACGTGCCGAGCCCGACCCGCGGCACCCGTGCCAGCCTCACCCCTCGCTCCCGTGAGCAACCACCCGGTCCACCAACGCCCCGCACTGGCCCAACGCATTGGCTGGGTCCAAGAGACCGTCCAGCTCCGCCTCGCTCAGCGCGGCGACCACGCGCGGGTCCGCCATCAAGGCGTCACGGAAGGTCACCGCCCGATCGATCCCCGCCATCGCGGCCTCGTAGACGACCTCCGCGGCCGTGTGCTTGCCGAGCCGTGGCGCCAAGAACGCGAGCACCGGCTCCGACAGCACGTAACCCGACTGCCGCTCCAGGTTGCGGGCCATGCGCGCGGCGTCGACCTGGAGGCCGGCCACGAGGTCAGCCCCGAGAGCGACCGCGGCGCCCGCCGCCATGCACGCCTCTGGTAGGAACGCCCACTCCGCCTTCCAGGCCGCGCCGTCGCGCTCGTGGTCACAGACCATCCCCTCTAACGCTAACCCGGCCGCCGACCGCACGACCCGCGCGAGGGTCCCCAGGTGCTCGGACAGCTCCGGGTTGCGCTTATGCGGCATCGTGATGCTGCCCACCTGACCGTGGCGGAATCCCTCCGCGAGCTCGGAGACCTCAAGGCGCGCGAGGTTGTACACCTCCCTCCCGATCTTCGCCACCGTGCCCGTGCTCACGCCGAGCAGCCAGACGAACTCGGCGACCCGGTCCCGGGCGGTCAGCCACGTCATGTCCGGTACCCCGAGGCCCAGGCGCTGGCAGAACCGCTCCTGCAGCTCCAAACCCCGCTCACCCCAGAACGAGCACGTCCCCACCGCGCCGGCGAGCTGGCCGACCGCGAGGCGCTGCGCGCATCCGAGCCACCGGTCGACGTGGCGCCGCACCTCGGCCGCCCACACCGCCGCCTTGAAGCCAAAGGTGATCGGCGAGCCCGGCTGGCCGTGGGTGCGGCCGACCATGATCGTGTCCCGGTGCGTGGAGGCGAGACCGAGCAGCTCGGCCTCGATCCGCCGAAGGTCCCGGACCATCACGGCCGTCACCCGCTGCATGACCAGCCCGGTCCACGTGTCAGTAACGTCCTGGACCGTGGCGCCGTAGTAGACCCACTCCCCGGAGCCAGGGCCGAGCAGCGCGCGAAGGACCTGGATCAACCCGAGCGTGGAGTGGCCGGTCCGGCGGGTGCGGGTGGCCACCTCCTCGAGGTCGACCAGCTCGACCCGCGCCTTATCGGCGATCTCGGTGGCCGCGGCCTCCGGGATCATACCGATCTCCGCCTGGGCGCTGGCGAGCGCGGCCAGGATGTCGAGCCAGGACTGGGTCCGGCCGGCATCGCAGAACTCCTCCCGCAGCTCCGGTGTCCCCCAGAGATGGCCGTAGACGGCCGAGTCCATCACATGAGCCGTCATGCCTGTGCCACCAGAAGATGCAGCGCGCGCCGCACCTCTTCGAGGTTCGCCCCCCAGGGCACCACCAAGCGCGAGTCCGACGACTCGATGCCACGCTCGATGAGGCAGCACTTCAGCAGCGTGAGCGCCTGGCCGGGGTCGTCCACGACCCGCGGGCAGATCTCCACACGGCGCGCCGGGTCGTGCCCGTAGAAGGCCTCGTGGATCTGCCGTGATCGCTCGCAGCCCACCAGCGTCCACGCTCCAGCGGCCGGGGGACAGGCGTCGAGGAAGTCCACCGGGACGTCGAGGTCGAGGTCCGCGCAGCGGCACGGGAACAGGTAGCGGTCGGCCTCCGCCTCGGCCGCCAGCTTGCGGAGGTCGATCGGGACGAGCTGAAGGGCGATCGGCGGCAGCTCCTCGTCGTAGTCCAGCACCTGGCGGGCCATCTCCCACAGCTTCGGCGGCTCAGGAGGGACCACCTCGACCACCCGGATCGCCACCGGCGCGGGCTCGACGATGAAGTTCACGTGCTGGAACTTTCCTTGGATCACGTAGACGCGCCCGGGCAAGCCGGACCCCAAGGCCGCCCGGGCCATCTGGGTCGCATTGCCAGTGTCAACGCCCGCGTCGTCGAGGAAGACCACCTCGTCCGGTCCGGCAAGGTACCGCACGCCCGTGACAGGTGTGAACAGCGGCAGCGGCTCGGTGGAGGCCTTCTCCACCTGGACCACCGCGCGATCGCCGCCGCGCACCATCACGATGAAGCCGGTGCGGCGGTAGACGGGACGGCCCATCAGGTACGCATCCAGCGACGTACGGTCCAGGGGGACAGGGGCCTCCTGGACGCTGACTCCCCGGTAAGGCCGGGCGATGAAGTTGGCGCCTGGAGGCACGGCGGTCATTCCCGATCTCACAAGGCGCTGAACGCGCCGTCGAGGACGATGGCCGAGCCGTTCGCGTACGCCAAGGCTCCGCAGGCGAGAAGGCTTACCACCTCGGCGATCTCCTGAGGCTGGGCGACCCGGCCCTGGGGGATCCTCGCGAGCATCTGGGGACCCAGCTCGGGGTCCTCCAGGCGCCATCGCGTCATCGGCGTGTCCACCATGCCGGGGCAGATGGCGTTGGCCCGGATGCCTACAGCGGCGTAGTCGACGGCGATCGAGCGGGTGAGCTGGACCACCCCACCCTTGGACGCCGTGTAGGCGCAGCGGCCGGGGAAGGCCACGAGCCCCGCCACCGATGCGATGTTCACGATGATCCCCGCGTTCCGGGCCAGCATGTGGCCCAGGACGGCCCGGCAGACGAGGAAGGGTCCCGTCAGGTTGACCGCGATCACGCGCGCCCATTCGTCGACCGGGGTGACATGGCAGGACGTCGCCTCTTGAGAGCCGGTGATCCCCGCGACGTTGGCCGCCACGTCGATCCCGCCCATCTCGCGCAGGACCTGGTCCACAGCCGCGCCCACCTCGGCCTCGTCCGAGACGTCGGCCGTGATCGCCAACGCCCCGAAGCGGGCCGCGCAGGCGTGCGCCGCGCGGGAGTCGACGTCGAGCGCCGCCACCCGGAACCCATCCTTTGAGAGCCGCTCGACGCAAGCCCAGCCGATGCCCGAACCGGCTCCGGTCACAAGGGCAACCCGCTCGCTCATCTCTCTCATATTGAGGCCTGTTCGCCGAGGGAAAGGGCGCGGATCATCGTGAGCGCGAGCTGGGCGTCGAACCGGTCCTGCTGCGCCGCGAGGCAGATGCCGGCAAGCTGCTCCACGCGATCGAGGCGGTAGCGGACCGTCTTCGGGTGGACGTAGAGCTGCTCGGCGGTCCGCTGGAGGTTGCAGTCGCTGGCGAGGTAGACCTCGACGGTCCGGACAAGGTCGGCCTTGTGGTCGCGGTCGTAGTCCATGGCCGGGCCAAGCACTTTTCGGGCGAAGCCGACGAGCTCCTTCCGGTCCGTGGGCGCGAGAAGGAACTGCAGCACACCGAGCTCGTCGAAGGCGACGACCCGGCGTCCCGAGGCCACTACTGGGATGGCGGATAAGGCGTGCTGGGCCTGGCGATACGTCTGGCCGAGGTTGGCCGACAGCGGGACGCAGGCGCTGATCCCCGCGGAGAAGGTCAGGTCCGGGTTGGCCGTCTCCAGCCCCTCCAACATGCGCTCCGCCACCCTCCTGGTGTCCGCGGCGGCCTCTGATGCCGGGAGCACCATGGCGATCAGCGAGCCGCGCCGCGCCGCGAACGTCTGAGAGGGACCCGCGCCTGCTCCCAACCGCTCGGCGGCACGCACGAGCGACTCGCGGCGCCGGCCGACCGCGTCGGCGTTCGCGCCGGTCCTCCTGGCCCACTCGTCCAGGCCATTGACGGGGATGAGTACCACGCGTAGCCGGGGCGGCAGGCAGTATCCGAGGTAGCGGGCGCGGACGAGCGCCTCGGAGTCGTCGGTCACGTTGCCTTCCAGCAGGTCCCACAGGAAGTCGCTGCGCACCCGAGTGCGCGCCTCCGTCACCGCTCGCTCCTTGGTGAGCTGGAGGGCACAGACGATGCTGGCTTGCTCCACGATCACCCGGTCCAGGCTGCCCGGTGGACGGTCTACCTCCACGCAGAGGTGGGCCAGCCGCTCCCCCCCGGCCACGACCGCCCTCACCAGGAGCCAGCGGTCGAATGACGAGCCTGACGCGGTAAGGGTGCCCTGGGCCTCCCGGTCCCCGCGCCCCGCCTGCTCCCGGACGTGCCGCAGGTAACGCCGGGCGCGGCCGGTCAATGCGTCGGCGCCGGCCGAGGTGGCCAGGACCTCCAGCGCCGGGTCCAGGATCGCGACCGTCCCGCGGGTGTGCTTCGCCACCATCCGCACCAGGTCGGAGAGCGCTCCGCCTTCGAGCACCAGCTGCGTGAGCTCCTCGTGGACGCATGCCGCCCGTTGGAGCAGCGCGTACTGCTCCTCAAGCTGACGGTTGGCCTCGGCCAGGGTACGGACCGCCGTGCGCTCGGTCTCATAGAGCCTGGCGTTCTCGACCGCGATGGTGGCGAGGTTGGCCAAGTTGATCAGGCTGTGGATGTCGGCGTCGCCGAACGCCCCTGCGCGCCGGCTCCACACCATGAGCGCACCGATGACCTTGCCTCGCACGGTCATCGGCGCGCCGAGAGCAGAGCGAGTGCCGTCCTTCTCGGCGATCGCGAGGAAGTCTCTGGTGATGGAGTCGTCGGACAGGTAGTCGTCTGTCTTGAACGACCGGCCGCTCTCGAAGACCCGTCCCGCCACCCCTTGCCCCCGGCGTACCGTGAGCCGGGCGGTGCTGATGGTGCGATGGCCCGCGCAGGCCCGCATCCGAAGGACGTCGTCGCTCTCGTCGGCGAGCAGGATACCGACGATATCGGCTCGGTGGAGGTCGAGCGCGGCATTCACGACGGACAGGAGCGCCGACTCCAGATCGAGATGGCTCAGCACGTCCGTTGCCACCCTGGCGACTGTCCGCAACGCCTGGAGCTGAGCCTCGGCTCCCCCGTTCCCGAGCGCGGACGGACCCGTGGAGTCCGATGCGAGCGATAGAGAATCCCCTCGAGCCGCGCCAGCCTGCTCCGTCATGGGTCCTGCCCCTAACGCATGCGATACTCACGAGTTTTATCCCTACCGGAGCAGGCGATCAAGAGAGGCTCCGCGAGACGCTGCTTCAGCCCCGAACTCCGACGCCAGTCCACAACCGCAGAGTGCGCAGCCTTTGCGCGCGCCCACGCGCAAAGGCTGGCGGCTACTCGCCGATCCGTGGGATGCTCGCTGTTGGGCCCGAGAAATTGCGCGTTGACGCGCCTTTCCTGGCCGCACTGCTCCATCATGGGGTCTACTCCCAACGCATACGATACGCAAAAGTTTTATCCCTACCGGAGCAGGCGATCAAGAGGCTCAGGCGGGACACTGGCCGGGACGCCGAATCCCCAGGAGCCGCGATATGAACATCTCGGGCATTCCCGTTTCGATGGGTGACTGGGGCCGGATCATCGAGGAGCGCCTCGGCGACGACGAGCCCATCCTGAACCTTGCGAACGATGGGGACGGCACGTACGACACCGTCTTCGTCGGAGGGGGCGCGGCTGGCCGGTTCGGCGCCGCCTACCTCAAGGCCCTTGGTGGGCGGCCTCTCGTGATCGACGCGTGGCCCTTCCTCGGTGGCTCTTGCCCGCACCAGGCTTGCGTGCCACACCACCTGTTCTCCGAGGTCGCCGCGATCCTGGACCGGGAGCGCTGGTTCGCGGGTGAGCTGTGGTTCCCGCCGTTCGACGAGTCTGCGGTCAGCATCCTCCAGGTGGTCGACGTGTTCCGCCGGGGCCGGGTCGCCGCCCACGCCTTCATGAACTGGCAGACAAAGACCCAGCTCGAGGTCGAGTACGTGCTCAACGCGAGCGCCCGCCCACTCGATCCCCACACCGTCGAGGCAGTGGGCCGGACGTTCCGCACCCGCAGCATCGTGCTCGCCAACGGGGCCCACCAGAACGCCCTCGACATCCCAGGTGGTGACCTGCCCGGGGTCTACGACTTCGCCACGCTGGTCGAGGACCTCGACTACGAGCCCCGCCGGTGCGTCGTCATCGGCGGCAGCAAGGTCGCCGTGGAGTACGGCAGCTTCTTCCAGGCGGCAGGCTGCCAGACCACCATCCTCACCCGCTCGCCGCTCCTGCGGACGGCTAACCTCCACCACGTGGACGAGGATCTCCGGGGGTACGTGGTCGACGGGATGCGCAAGCGCGGGGTCGAGATCGTCGAGGGAGCGATCCCGGTCGAGATCAAGGGCACGGAGCGGGTGGAGCGGGTGCTCGCCTACGGGCCGGGTGGTGAGACCCTGGACCTGGAGTGCGACTTCGTCTTCAACGGCATCGGCGAGACCCCTAACTCAAAGCTGGCGACGCAGTGGCTGGGGGTCGAGGTGGGACCGCGGAGCGAGGTCCGGGTCGACAGCCGGATGCGGACCAGCGTCGAAGACGTCTATGCCGTCGGCGACCTAATCGGGCCCCCGATGGAGATGTTCAAGGCTCGCAAGTGCGGGATGACGGCCGCTCGGAACATCATGGGTGATCCGCACGAGTTCGACTTCTCGGAGTATCCCGACTTCCTGCACAGCACATACGAGGTGACATGGGTAGGGCTCACCGAGGCCGAGGCCAGACAGCGCCACGACAATGTCGTCGTGATCCAGATGCCTCCCAAGGGGATGGGCAACGACGAGGTTCCCCTCCCCTGCGCCGAGGGGACCATGCTCTATGCCTTCATGAAACCTGAGCTGTCCGGCTTCCAGAAGTGCGTCATCGACAGCGACAGCCGGCACGTCCTCGGCTTCCACCACGTCGGGTACGGGGCCAAGGACGCCTTCCAGTACCTCGACTACCTCCTGAGGCGACCAGAAGGGCTGACGATCGATGAGATGGGCCAGATGAACGAGCTGTTCCTGAACCCTGAGCACTTCATCCAGCTCTGCCGCCTCCGCGCGGGCCGTGACCAGCTGGTCGACCTGTAGGGAGGAGCGCCACCATGCAGATCGGCCCAGGCTTTCTCACTCTGCCGGAACGCACGGCCAAACCGCGGATCACCGGCTTTACGCACGTGCTCGACAAGGGTCTCTCGCTCGTGGAGCTGCGGTCGCTGATCGAGACCGCCGGGTCGTCCATCGACTACATCAAGCTCGGCTGGGGAACGGCCTACGTGTCCAACGGTGTGAAGGCCAAGGTGGCGACGTGCCAGAGCGCTGGCATCAACCTCTGCCTTGGGGGGACGCTCTTCGAGATCGCCGTCCATCAGGACCGGCTCGGCGACTACGTACGCTGGCTCCACCGGCTCGGTATCAAGCACATCGAGGTCTCGAACGGCGCCCTCGACCTTCCGATCGCGCGGAAACGGGCGCTGATCCGGGGACTCTCGCAGGAGTTCAAGGTGATCTCAGAGGTTGGCTCCAAGGACTCGTCCCAGGCCGTCGTCGCCGGGGCGTGGGCGGAGGAGATGGTCGGCGACCTCGACGCGGGAGCGTCACTCCTGATCGCCGAGGGGCGGGAGAGCGGGACGGTCGGGCTGTACCAAGCCGACGGGCAGGTGCGGGAGGACCTGGTCGAGGCCATCACCGAGGCGGTCCCCGCGGGCAGGATCGTCTTTGAGGCCCCCCGCAAGGACCAGCAGTCCTGGTTCATCCGCCGGGTCGGGCCCAACGTGAACCTCGGGAACATCCCGCCCACCGAGGTCTTGCCCCTGGAGACCCTCCGGCTCGGTCTGCGGGCCGATACGTTGGACCTGCTCCCGGCCGTCGACGGAGCGCGCGCCACCTCCCAACACGCGGACGCGGCGCACCACTCGCTGCCGCTGATCCACTAGTGGAGCTGAACGGTAGGGACATCCTTCTGCCGACGACGATGGTCGGCTCTTGGCCCAGGCCTCTGTGGTTGCGCGGTGCGGTGCTGCGGGAGTCGGTCCACGATCTCGACTACGTGGACGCGTACCAGCGGACGCTCTACGAGGACGCGGTGCGCCTGTGTGTCAAGGACCAGGATCTCGCCGGGCTGGACATCGTGACCGACGGGAATCAGTACTTCCAGGGAGAGACGCCGTACGACAAGATCCAGATGCTGCTCGTCCCCTTGCGCCTACACGGCTTTCGCCCGTACGGGCCTCCCGGTCTCATGCCGGGGATGGAGCATTACTTCCGCCCGATCGTCTACGACAGGATCCGCTGGGTCAGGCCAATCTTCGCGCCCGTCTTGGAGGCCATGAGGCTGGCGACCGACAAGCCGTTCAAGATCAACATCAACTCCGGCCCGGCGTTCGTCGCGGCCTGGGCGGAGGACCAGTACTACGGTGACGCGGAGAAGCTTCGGGCGGACGTGGCGGACGCGTTCAACCTCGAGCTCCAATGGCTCGCCGACCGGGGAGCCCACGTCATCCAGCTCACCGAGCCGAGCTACCTGTGGTCCGGCGGGCGGGACGAGTGGACTCCTTCCCTGATGAACCGCGCCGCTCGGGGAGTAAAGGCCCACCTGACCTGGCACATGTGTTACGGCAACGCGCGTGAGTTCGACGGCCTGTACCCCGAGGTCAACGCCGCCTGTCTTGGCGGCCTGCTGAAGAGCGACCAGCCGGTGGACTGGACCGAGATCCACATGGAGACCGCCCGCCCTCGCATGGCCGAGATGGACATCCTGGCCAGCTGGGGCGGTCGCGAAGGGAAGTACCTCGGCATCGGCGTCGTCGAGGTGATGAACCAGCACGTGGAGGCTCCCCAGGAGGTCGCGCAGCGCATCCGCGAGGCGCTGGGATACATCCCCGCCGAGCGCCTGATCGTGGGCACGGACTGCGGCCTCTACCAGCTCGCCCGCGACGTCGCGTTCCGCAAGCTGTGCAGCCTGGTCGAGGGCACCCGGATCGTCCGCACCGAGCTCGGGCGCCGCCCAGCCGGGACTGAATGAGCTGTCCTGCGGGGCGTTCGTCTGGATCCTCGTCGCCGTGGGCATTGGCGGGGTCGTCCAAGGCGCCCTGGGCTTTGGCTTCGCCCTCGTAGCCGCGCCGGTCACGGCGCTGGTCTACCCGGCGGCGCTTCCGGTCACGCTGCTCCTGTTGAGCGTCCCCATGAACGGGTTCGTGGGATGGCGCGAGCGTCGCTGGATCGACCCGCGGGGGTTGAGCGGGGTCCTGGCTGGTCGCGTCGTCGGGGCGATCGGAGGAGTGTGGATCCTTCTCTTGGTACCTCCACGCTTGCTGTCGGCGTTCTTCGGGATCTTGGTCCTGCTCGCGGTGATCTTGAGCATGGCGGGCCCCACCGTCGATGCGCATGGGGCATCTCCAGGCTGGAGCTTCGCGGCCGGAGTGGCCTCGGGCGTCATGGCCACCGGAGCCGTCGGCGGCCCGCCTCTCGCCCTGCTCTACCGCAACCGCCCAGGGCCCGAGCTGCGCTCGACGCTCGCGATGTCCTTCTTGCCCGGCGTGATGATCTCTCTCGTCGCGCTCGGCCTCGCTGGCCAGGTAATGGCATGGCACGTGATCCTGGCTCTCCGCCTATTGCCCGGCCTCGCGTTAGGGCTGCTGGCGAGCCGGCCTCTCGCCCGCCTGGCCGACCGCGCAGGCCTCCGCCGAGCGGTGCTGATCTTCGCCTTCGTCTCCAGCCTGGCAGCCATCGCGCAGGGCATCACCGGTTAGGCGTTGGCTCGACGAGTTGGCGATGTTTAGTTGGTCGTACTGCGGAGCTTCCGCTGGCCCCCATGCAGCACCAATCTTCGCAGCGGGACCCATCGGCCTGTCGCTAGATTTGGCCGCCTCATGTGGGTCTGCGTGCCCGACGCCGAACAGGACGCTGTTCTGATTTGTATACACCGCTCACTGGAAGTCACTCACACCTGCGCCGGAGGACGGCGTCGCACTGGCCAACGCCGCAGTCCACGTACGATCTGATCCACCCGCCTGACCCAGTCGTCCTGCCCAATCTCCAGGTAGAGTTTCCTCGCCTCAGAAAAGAGGCGGCGGGCACGGGTGCGGTCGCTCCACCGTGTCATGAGCCGGCCCAAATTGTAGAGGTCGTGAGCAGCGCCTCGCTGCAAGCCGATACGGCGGTGGACCCTGAGGGCGTCTTGGAGTGCTTGCTCTGCCTCAGCGTGACGACCCAGATCGGTTAGCGCTATTCCGAGCTTGTTTAACGTGTCGCCCTCCAGACTTAGATCCGTAATCTCTCTGTAGATAGGAAGGGCCTGAAGGTAGCAATCTACGGCCCGGATCAGCGATCCCGTATGGTAAAGAGTCCAGCCAAGATTGGCGAGTCCTACACTCCCTCCACGCCGGTTTCCAAGGCGCCGAGCAAGTTCGATGCTACGTTCATGTGCCTCGATCGCGTCGTCGTACTGGCCAAGCTGGCGAGCAGCGATGCCGTACTCATTGAAGGCTGCTCGAGCCTGATCCCAGTTTTGGGCGCGCTCGGCCGCGGCGATAGCTTGCTGGATAATATCGCTCGCTTCCCGATACGATCCCCGCTCGATGTGGGTGGCGGCGAGCATGCTCAACCATGTTGACTCATTTTGAGTGCTGCCAATCGACCGGCCAATGCTAATTGCCCGCGCGACGCTCGTCTGTGCCTCAGCATACGACCCGTTCAAGATGTGCGCTGCAGCGGCGTTGCCTCGCCACATCTCCTCCTGCTGAGGGTTTCCCATCTCCATAGCGAGCGCGATCGCCTCGTCATAGCAGCGCAGCCCGTCCCCGTATTCCCCGCGGCGGACATGCCAGTTACCGAGGCGCCCGCAGAGATGGCATTCGCTAAGTCGGTCACCGAGATGGCGAGCCTGCGCGAGAGCAGGGTCCAACCAAGACCTGCTCTCATCTGGATCTTGCACGAGTTCCAAGAGACGCCCGGCGCTTAGTGGGTATTCGACCATCAGGCGCCGTGCGTGAGAAACCTCCTCGGCCATTGCGCTCACGGCGCGGACCGTGTGATTGAGTTGCGCGCGCTCCTGACGGAACGCTGTGAGTGCTTCGGAGGTTGTGGCTCATTCGTGGTCGAGCAGGGACTTGGCGTGGAGCACGAGTACAGCGTGCAATTGGAAGCGGCTGGAGGCGATGATCGGCTCGAGCAAGCCGCGGTCCGCCAGTCGTCGCGCCGTCGGCCTCGCGTCGTTTACCAGCCAGACGCTTTGCATTGCCTCAAGACTAAAGGTCGCTGGCTTCGGGGCAAACACTCCCAGGTAGGCGAATCGCTCTTCGGTCTCGTCGTCGAGTCGATCGGTGGACCTGCGCAGCAGAGCCGAAACCGTAGGAATAGTCTGAGTTACCGGGTCGAACCGGTCTTCGGGGGCTGTCGCGCCGAGCAAGGCCCTGCCCTCTGTGATCATCGAGTAGTTGAGTGATTCCAGAACTCCTGACATAGTGCGATAATTCGTGCGGTCACTCATTGGGTTGCGCGGGTGTGTGGAGGATCCGCGCGGTATAC
>JBOGED010000143.1:0-9168 GCA_050743625.1 Egibacteraceae bacterium
AACAGGGATTTAGGGGCAGATACGCCCCTAAATCCCTGTTCGGGGAACGGCGTCATGCCTCACACGCTCGTCGGGCGGGGGCGAAGCCCCGTTAGATCTGGATGCACGGGATCGCGCGGAGAGACACCGCGAGATCGCCGACGGATGCGTCCTGGATACCCCACCGCTGGAAGACCCAAGGAACCAGCCCAAGCACTTATTCCGCCGGGTCCACATTGAGGCGGTAGCCCATGCCGCGGATGGTACGGATGCGCCGGCCTCCGAGCTTGCGGCGGAGATAGCCGACGTACACGTCGACGACATTCGACCCCGGGTCGTAATCGTAACCCCATACGTGGCTAAGCAGCTGCTCCCGGGACAGCACCTGCCCGGGGTGACGCAGGAAGGTCTCGCAGAGCGTGAACTCCCGAGCGGTCAGCTCAATATGACCGCCGTCAACGCTCAGCCTTCGGGTGCGCAGGTCGAGCGCGAGATCGCCCGCGCGGAGCACCGTCTCTTCCTTCGCACCGTCTCCTCGGAGCCGCACCCGGACCCGCGCGAGGAGCTCTTCGAACCGGAACGGCTTGGTGACATAGTCGTCCGCGCCGCCGTCCAGCCCGGCGACCGTGTCAGTCACCGCATCCCGCGCCGTAAGGATGATCACCGGCAAGCTCGACCGTCCTTGGCGCAGCTCCCGTAGAACGGCGAAGCCGTCCTTACCCGGCAAGCCGATGTCCAGAATCAACAGGTCGAACTCACCCGAGCGCGCGCGGAGCAGCGCCTCGAAACCATCGTCGGCAACGGAGGTCGCAAACCCGTTCGCGGACAAGCCCTTCTCGAGAAACGACGCGATCCTCGGCTCGTCCTCGGCAATCAGGATCCGGCTCATGATGATCCCTCGTTATGATGCACGGACCACGCCGGGACGGTCGTGCCGTCGCCGACGAGTCCTCACTCGGCGCCTCACCGCTCCAAACCAAAGGACTACCAAGGGGTCGGGCTGCGCGCTCATGGTGATCCCTCCGGGAAGGGGTCGCGCTGCGCACTCCGGGCACCGGGGTGCGGCACCTCCGCGCCAAGACGCTCAGTTGGCATCACGATCGTGAACATCGCGCCTTTACCGGACTCGCTTGACACCTCGACACGGCCTTGATGAGCCTCGGCGATCGCCCGCACGATCGAGAGGCCCAAGCCAGCGCCCTGAGAGCGACGGCGGCTCGCTCGGGCGCGCGCGAACCGCTCGAAGATGCGCTCGTGGTCCTCCTCGGCGATCCCGGGTCCGGCATCCCGCACCCACAGCAGCGCGTACCCGTCCGCCAGCGCGGACCCCAACCCGATCGCGCTTCCTTCCTCAGTGTGCTGGGTCGCGTTCTGGGCGAGCTGCATCATCGCCTGCGTAAGCCGTTGGCGGTCGGCGACGATGCGCCCCGCGCCGACGTCGTCGACGACCCATTCCCGCACCCCCAGCGCGGACGCTTTCACGCAGAGCTCCTTGGTGAGCGCTCCGAGGTCGACGGTCTCCAGATCCAGGAAGTCGGGCCGCTGGAGCTTGGCGAGTACAAGGAGGTCCTGGACCATCCGCGCCATGCGGTCGAGCTCGTCCGTGACCAGGTCGACGGTCTGACGCAGCTCGCGTGGGTCGTCCTCGGCGCTCAGCAGCTCCAGGTGCCCACGGATGATGGTGATGGGAGTGCGCAGCTCATGCCCCGCGTCGTCGACGAACTGGCGCTGCACGTCGAACGCCTCTTCGATCCGGTCGAGCATCCCGTTGAACGTTCGCGCCAGCGTCGAGACCTCGTCGTTCGTCTGCTCGACCTCGATCCGGCGTGAAAGGTCGGTCTCGGAGATGTCCCTGGCCGTTTCCGTCACGAGCCGGATCGGCTTCAGGATGCGACCGGCGACGGCCCAGGCGAGCAGCGATGCGAGCAACAGCATGCCGATCCCAACGAACGCCGCGACACCCATCACGTCGGTGAGCGACCGCGCGACGGCGTCGCGGAACTGCGCGACGACGAACACCCCGAGCGGGCCTGGATCCTGATTGAGGCCATCAGCGACGAGCGGCACCGCCAGGTACTCGACGGGTCCCTCCGGGGTCAGATGCTCGCCGCGGAGTGGGACCCGCACACTCGCGACGATAGAGGTCCACTGCGGATCCTGCAGCAGATCGTACGGCGCCCGCTCGGGGTTGGCGCGATGGGGCGCGCCTCCGACGAACGTATAGATCGCCTCGTTCTCGGACGGGATGTTCCGCTGCAGGAACACGTCGAAAATGCGAGCGACGTCGTTCCCGAATACCTGGCCGGTCTCGGGGTCGCGGCCGACTGGGCACTCAGCCGTCACGGGATCCAGCGACCGCCAGCACTCCCCGGTCTGCTCGTTCCGTCCCCCAACCAGCTGGCGCAGCTCCTCGTACTCCTGGTTGAGATCCTGCTCCAGCAGGCTGTCCAACCTCGCGGTCAAGATCTTCCGCTCCGCGACCAGAGAGCCGAGCACGGCCAAGGCGACCAAGACGACGTACCAGGCGAGAATCCGGGTGCGTACGCCCAGAAGGAGCAGCCGCAACCGCTCGATGACCCTCCTCCCCCTCGTCCCGTCCACGCCGGCCACCTCACGCCCGATTACGGGATGATCAGTCATCCCCGCCGCCGCCATCGTCACCGCGCCGCGAGTCGTCGCTGTCGTCATCTCCAAGATCTAGAAGGCTTGGACCGCGGCTGTCGTCACGTTCACCCACGCCGTCATCCCCACCGCCGTCATCCCCACCGCCGTCATCCCCACCACCGTCATCCCCACCACCGTCATCCCCACCGCCATCATCGGTGGGCGTAGGCGTGGAGGAGGGGGGCGGTGCGCTGTCGCCGTCCTCGACTGGCGGCGGAGGAGGCGGAGGCGGTGGCGGTGGGTCAGGGGTTACGGCCGCCGCCGGAGCCGACGCTCCCGCGGGCGGGGGTAGGACAAGTCCCCCCGTGTCCCCATCTGCTAGGGGCGCGACGTCATTGGCCCCCGCCGGTTCGCCGGCTCGCCCGGAGCCGGGCAGCACGATCGACCGCACGGACCCTGGCAATGCTGCTGTCACGGTGAACAGCAGCAGGCCAATGGCAAGCATGACCAGTACCAGCGCGAGAAGCTTGCGCGTGTGTTGTGGTGCCCATCTCATGGCCGCCACCCTCACACGGTAACGCGCAGGGAGCATGAGAGGGAGATGAGAATCCTCTCATTATCGAGTCGCGACCTGATCCCATCCATCGTGTCAACGCGCTAGGCTGCTGGCCATGGCAGCGCCAGGAATTGCGCCGCAGCGCACGGATCAACCGGATGCGGACGAGCGTGTAAGACGAGATCGACCCTGGAACGTGATCGTCTGGAACGACCCTGTGACGCTCATGTCGTACGTCGTCTACGTGCTACGAAAGCTCTTTGGCCATGACGAGGCGACCGCCACCAAGCTGATGCTGCAGGTCCATCACGAAGGCAAAGCCATCGTGGCTCAGGGTCCACGAGAGAAAGCAGAGCTGGACGTGTTCCGACTCCACTCACATGGCCTCCAGGCCACGTTGGCGCAGGACTAGAGCACGATTGAGCCGGCTCCACGGGGTCCGGCGGCTCCCGGACGGTGGCATGCGCGTCCGGTTGAGCACGCGTGAGCGGGATGCCCTGCGGATCTTGCCTCTTCAGATCCTTCCCGTTATCAGCGGCGAGCACGAGCTCGGCGCACCGGGCAGTCCCATCCGAGACCGCCTGTTCCCTCGTGCGTACCCCGACGATCCCCTCGCGGACATTGAGTATCACGAAACCAGCGGGAAGGGCGTCATCGATGCACGCGTGGAAGCGCTCCAGATCTTCTCGAGGACGCTGGAGCGAGGTATCACCCGGCGCTTCACCTGGAGCGTCGACCTCGATGCCGACGAGGCGTCGGCATGGCTCTCGGCCGTCAACGATGCCCGGCTAACGTTGGCGATGATCGCGGGCATCACCTCCGAAGAGCAGTGGCAAGACGGCCCGGACTCGCACCGTGCCGGCAGCGTGATGCTGTATTACCTCGGCTGGCTGGAAGAGGGTCTCGTGGCTGCGATGATCGGCGGGCTGAGCGAGTAGGCTGCGGGCATGGAGCAGCGGACGCGATTGAGCGCCAGCCAGCGCCGAGCGCAACTCGTCGAGGTCGCGGGCAGGCTGTTCGCCGAGCGCGGGTACCACACCCTTTCCATGGAGCAGTTGGCCGACGCCGCCGGAGTGAGCAAGCCGGTGTTCTACCAGCATTTTCCTTCAAAGCGGGACCTCTACTTGGCCCTCTTACGCGACGCCGTGTCCGAGCTTGACGCGCAGGTTCGCAAAGCCCTTGAGGGGGCCAGCAGCAACCGGGAACGGGTTCGCGGTGCCGTCTCCGCGTACTTCGACTTCGTCGAGGACCGCAACTTCCGCTTGTTGTTCGACACCGCCGAGTTGCGAGAGGCGGATGTGCGCGAGACCGTCCACGGCGCACTGAATGAGGTGACCCAGGCCGTTGCCGCACTCATCGCCGAGGACGCCGGCCTTCAACCCCACGCGGCCCAGTTCCTCGCCTCCGGGCTACTCGGCCTCGCGCTCGACGGAGCCCGCTGGTGGGCTGGCCAAACCCAGCTCACCAAGGACGAGGCCGTCCAACTGCTGACCCAGCTCGCATGGCGCGGCCTCGGCTCGTTCGACACTGACAAGTCTGACAAGACCTGACTCACGTGACGGCTGAGGTATTCTCTTGGTATGACTACGAAGATTGCCGTGAGCCTTCCCGATGACCTGGTCGTCGTCGCCCGCCGGGCGGTGGCAGAGGGACGGGCAGCGTCGGTGTCGGCCTTCGTCGCTGGCGCGCTGGAGGAGCAGGGGCGCTACGCCGACCTCGCGAGCTTGCTCGCCGAGATGGCCGCTGAGGCAGGGCCACCCACCGCCGAAGACCGAGCCTGGGCCCGCCACGCCCTCGGACTAGAGTGACCGGTGGGTGGTCTCACTTTGGATACCGGCGCGCTGATCGCTATCGAGCGCGCCGACCGGCGCATGCAAGCCCTTCTCGACGAGGCGGGCGCAATAGATGCCAGCATCGCCGTCCCCGCTGGCGTGATCGCCCAAGCCTGGCGGGGGTCGGCTCGTCAGGCCCGGCTGGCCCGGTTCCTCGCGCTGCCCACAGTGACGGCAGTCGCGCTGGACGAGCCTGAGGCTCGCGCCGCTGGGGTCCTGTGCGGGCGTGCCAGCAGCGACGACGTGGTCGACGCTTCCGTCGTGATCTGCGCTCGATCACGTGGCCACGCCGTAGTGACCAGCGACCCGCGTGACCTCGCCGCGCTCGACTCGAAGCTTCGGCTCGTGGCGTTGTAGACGCCGGGCTCGCCCGCCTACAGGCCGAGGTCGTGGCGCAGCACGGGGAATGACGGGGAACCGTGAGCGAGTACGTCATGGTGGAACCGCTCGGCAGAGAAGCCGGGCTGGGACTCGGCGTCACGCCGTAAGTCAAGCATCTCCTGCTCGCCGACGAAGTACGTCGAGAGCTGCCCAGCGGTGACCTTCCCACGCACGAGCTTGCCGGCGGCTTCGGCGGGCTCTTGGTACACCCGCGCGATCATCAGGTCGAGCGCTTGCGCATCCTCCCATCCATGCACATGCAGCCCTTGGTCGAGCAAGGCGTTGGCGACCACGCGCATCGCCAGCTTCGCGCTGGTCAGCCTCAAGGCCGCGTCACCGAAGCCCTCGGCGACGAGCTGGCGCTCGACGTAGACGGCCCAACCCTCGACGAACGCGCCGTTGCACAGGACGCGGCGCAACAGGCGCGGATGCCGCAGACCGTGCGCGAGCTGGACGTAGTGGCCCGGAAACGCTTCGTGGATGCCGATGCTGTACAACGCCGACCGGTTGTACTCACGCAAGAAGGACGTGGCGCGCTCGTCGTCCCAGCTGTCTGGCACTGGGGAGAGGTAGTACGTATGCGACGCGTCCGGTTCTCGAGGGGGCGCGGGAAAAAAGGAGGCGGCGAAGACCCCCTGCATGAACGCTGGCAGCTCTTCCACGCGCAGTGCCTCTGGGTCCGCGGTCGGGAAGAGCGCCGTCTGGAGGAGGAACGCGACGATCTCGGGGAGGACCGCCGCGGCGTCGCTCACCAGCGATGCCCGGCTTGGGCGGTCGGCGGCGACGACCTCTAGGCCAGCGCGAACAAGCTCCGCTCCATCCAGCCGTTGCGATCCACCAAGCAGCTTGGCAGCGGCCTCCTCCGCCTTCGCTTGCAACTCCGGCAACGCCGCCAAGCCACGGTCCCAGACCTGTTCGGCGGTCATTGGCACTCCCAGTCCCAAGCGCAATGCTTGGCCAAAACGCTGGCCACCAAGCCGCCAGTCCGGGGACGGGCCCTGCCGTTGCTCCAGCCAATACGCGAACTCCTCACAGGCCGTGGCGGCGGCCTCGCCAGCCTCAGCGGCGTGCGGCGCGAACCGCGGTAAGAGCTGGCCGAACAACGCCACCGCACCGGCGACGCGCTGCAGCGCGACCTGGAGATGTGGGACGCTGATGCCATCCAGCGTCGCTCGCGCCTGCCCCAGCAACCGGGGGACCTGCGCCGCTCGCGAGGCTGCGGCGACGCGGCGTGGGGCGGCAGCCAGGTCGTCTCGCCGGATCAGCTCGTGGACGCCGCTCGTGGCGAGCGAGAGCCAAACCATCGGGTTGTGGGAGTACACGCCCAACCCCGCAAGCTTGAACCGCTGCGCCTCCAACGTATTGGTGAGCAGCAAGCGGTCACCCTCCGCGTCCGGAGGCAGCGGGCCAAGCCCCTCAAGTGAAGACAGCAGTCCATCGAGGTCCCGAAGCCGGGCGTCCAAAGCGCCCGGCGGCCAGTCGTCAAGATCGCTGTCGCGCCGGTGATCGCCGTCCTGCGTGGCGGCCACTGGCGAGTACTCCAGAACGTGTCGTTGGTACGCGGCGAAGATGTCGTCGACGGTCACAGAATCCACCCCATTCCCAGAGGTCGCACCGCGAGGCGAAGGTGAGCCCAGTGCGGTCATTTGCGGGGATCCGCTCCTGCCGCGACCGAACCCCTATCCACGCGAGGCGTCGCTGGTACACTTGTGCGAGAGCATGATTGAAGACCTTACGCCGCGCCAGGTTGCCGAGCGGCTGCGTGGGCCGGCCCCGCCAGTCCTGGTCGATGTCCGCGAGCGGTGGGAGTTCGAGACCGCGGCAATCATCGGCGCGCATCATCTTCCGCTCGGGGAGTTGCCCAACCGCTTCGGCGAGGTGCCTCGCGACCGCCCGGTCGTGCTCCACTGCCACCACGGGGCGCGCAGCATGCAAGCCGCTTGCTGGTTGGAGGCGCATGGCTACACGCAGCTGGCCAACCTGGCAGGCGGGATCGACGCATGGTCGCGCGATGTCGACCCTGGCATACCCCGGTACTCGTAGAGAATTTGCCAATACCACCTATCGTGCCCGCCGATTGACGGCGTGGCCCTTGAAGAAGAGAAGACGTGACAGAGACAAAAACCTTCGCGGACTTCGGCGTGGACCCCTCGATCTGTGAGGCGCTCGCCGAGGCCGGCATCAAGACCCCATTCCCGATACAAGAGCTCACGCTGCCTCTCGCGCTGGGGGGCGCGGACATGATCGGCCAAGCGCGGACCGGCACGGGGAAGACCCTTGCCTTCGGAATACCGCTGCTCCAACGTTTGGACGTCGGTAGCGGCACGCAAGCGCTCGTCATCGTCCCGACCCGCGAGCTCTGCCTGCAGGTCGCGACCGACCTTGGAGCGGCGAGCGGGCGCAAAGGCGTCCGAGTCGCCGCCGTGTATGGCGGCAAGGCGATTGACCCGCAAGCCGAGGCGATCGCGAGAGGAGCGGAGATCGTCGTCGGCACGCCAGGCCGGCTGCTGGACCTGATGAGGCGACGGAAGCTCGACCTGTCGACCGTCGCCGGGCTCGTGCTGGACGAGGCGGACGAGATGCTTGACCTCGGTTTCCTGCCCGATGTCGAGCAACTGATCCAAGCCTGCGCGGATGACCGGCAGACGCTGCTGTTCAGCGCGACGATGCCGTCCGCGGTCGTTGCTCTCGCACGCCGGTACATGCACAAGCCCACGTTCCTGCGCGCCGATGTCGAGGAGATCCACGTCGCCCCAGAAACACGCCAGTTCTTTTTCTCGTGTCACCGCATGGACAAGCCAGCGGTCCTCGCTCGCATCCTTCAGGCGCCGAATCGCGGCCTTTGCCTCGTGTTCACTCGGACGAAGCGCATGGCCGACATCTTGGCCACCGAGCTTCGAGATCGCGGCGTGTCAGCCGCCGCTATCCATTCTGACCTGCGACAGGACGCCCGCGAACGGGCGCTTGGCCGGTTCCGTAGCGGCCGTATCAACGTGCTCGTGGCGACAGAGGTCGCCGCGCGCGGGCTGGACATCGCGGAGGTCACCCACGTCGTCAACTACGACTGCCCCGACGACGAGAAGATGTACCTACACCGCATCGGCCGCACGGGGCGTGCCGGTGCCGACGGCGTCGCGATTACGCTCGCCGTGTGGAATGAGCTCGCCCGCCTCGACATGATTCGCCGTACCCTTGGCATCGACGAGCCGGTCCACGAGGTGTTCTCCACTTCCGAGATCCTCGACGAGCTCTTCGACCTTCCCCGCCGTGAGCGCCGAGCGCCGGTGATGGTCTCCCCCTCGACCAACGGCTTCCGAGGGACACCCTCCCCCTCCCCTGCCGCCCCCGAAGATGCCAGCGCACCAGACGGCCAGCGCTCGCGCCGCCGCGTCCGGACACGGACACGCTCACAGGTCGCGGTCACCGACGCCCCCGCACCGACGGCCAAGCCACAGCCAACCCGTGCGGCAGCCACAACCAAGGCAGCCTCGGAGGAGACACGTCGCGTCCGGGTCAGGCAGAGGGCGGACACCCGTCGTACCGAGAGCACTAGCCGCACCGGAGGCACTGCCCGCACCGCGAGTACCTCTCGCGCCTCTAGCACCGCCCGTACCGCGAGTACCTCTCGTACCGCGAGTACCTCTCGTACCTCTAGCACCGCCCGTACCTCTAGCACCGCCCGATCCCGCAGCCCGCAACGCGAGCCCGAGCCCGTGGACGTGGACACCGCCCGAGGCAGTGGACGCCCCCGCCTCCGCAGGGCCTTGGAGATCGCGCACTTACCTTGACGTTTCTGGGTCGCGTTGCGTCGGGTTC
>JBOGED010000144.1:0-6546 GCA_050743625.1 Egibacteraceae bacterium
ATCGGCCACGCGTGTCCTCCTGCCAGCTCCCCAACAGCAGTCACACTAGCCACACCACGCCTGAAAACCCGGCAACCCCCGCAGCCACCAACGGATCCACCCAACCCGACCAGCTGAATAGTTACGACCTATCGATAAACCAGCTGTTTGCCGCCTCGGGTGTAAGTTAATGAGCCGAAATGACCTAACCGGTGTTTTGGAGGCCGGCGGCGATGCCGTTGACGGTGAGGAGGAGGGCGCGGCGGAGGAGGGGGTCGGGGTCCTCGCGGGCGCGGAGGCGGCGCAGGAGGCTGACTTGCAGCTCGCACAGGGGGTTGAGGGAGGCGCTGCGGGCTTCGAGGGCGCGTTGTAAGTCCGGGTCTCGGTCGAGGATGCGGTGCTCGCCGGTGATCTGGAGGAGTTCGCGGACGGTGAGGTGGTGCTCGGCTTGGATGGTGTGGAAGATGGGGTGGAGGCGAGGGTCGACCAGGCCGGTGACGTAGTGGGCGGCGATGCGCAGGTCGGTCTTGGCGAGGGTCATCTCGACATTGGCGATGAACGTGCGGAAGAAGTGCCACTCTTCCAGCATCTGTGTGAGCGTGCCGCCAAGCCCGGTTTGGCGGGCGGCGGCGAGGCCGGTACCGAGGCCGAACCAGCCTGGGACGATCTGGCGGGATTGGGTCCAGCCGAAGACCCAGGGGATGGCGCGGAGCTCTGCGATGCCGGCGCAGCCGGGTGACCGGCGGGAGGGGCGGGAGCCGATGTGCAGGCCGGGCAGCTCCTCGACGGGGGTGGAGGTGAGAAAGTAGTCGACAAGGCCCCGGCTACCGACGAGGCCTTGATAGGCACGGCAGGCTTGGTCGGAGATCAGCTCCATGGCCTGGTCCCAACGCGTGAGCACGTCGGGGGGCTGCCGGGAGTAGCGGTGCGCGACGCTGGCCTCGAGCGTGGCGGCCAGCGCCGTCTCCAGGTGATGGCGAGCCAGGCCCTGTAAGCCGTATTTGGCGAAGATCGCCTCGCCTTGCTCGGTCAGCTTGATGGGCCCTTCGTTGACACCGAAGGGCTGGGCGAGGATCGCGTCGTGAGTGGGGCCGCCGCCGCGGCTGATGGTGCCTCCCCGGCCGTGGAACAGGCGCAGCGTCACGCGATGGCGCTCGGCGACGTCCCGCAGGTGGCGTTGGGCCTTGTGGATCTCCCACTGTGAGGTGGTGATCCCCGCCTCCTTGTTGGTGTCGGTGTAGCCGAGCATCACCTATTGGAGGTCGCCGCGCAGCGCGACCAGCCGCCGGTAGATGGGCTCGGACAGCAACTCGTCCAGGATGTGACCGGCGAGCGGCAGCTCCTCACGTGTCTCGAACAGGGGTACGAACCCCAGCCGCGCGACACCGACGTGCGTGTCGACCAACCCGGCCTCGCGGGCCAGCACCACGGCGGCCAGGATGTCGTCGGCGCCTCTGGTCCGCGACACGATGTAGCTCTCCAGAGCGGCGGGGCCGAACCGGTCAAGGGCAGCCCGGATGGTCTTGAATATCTCCATCGTCGCCGCGGGACCTTCGGGCAGCACCGAGATCGGAGGCGTCAGGGGCCGCCGGAGGCGCAGCTCCTCGGCGAGCAGGCGGGCACGCAGCTGGGGTTTCAGCTCTGCGTAGGCCGCGGGCCCCTCGTCCAGCCCGTCGAAGAGCGATTCGATCACCGCGTGATGCTTGTCGGCGTCCTCGCGGATGTCCATGACCGCCAGGTGAAAGCCGAACACCTCCGCCATCCGCATGACCCGCCGCAGCGGCCCCCGGGCCAGCAGCTCGCCCCGGTTGGCCACGAGCGAGGTCTCTATCACCGCGAGATCGTCCAGCAGGCCATCCGGGTCGGCGTAGTCCTGGCCGGGGACGTGCGGCGCGCCCGCCGCCAGCCGCGCGCGCGTGTTGACCAGGCGTTGGCGGATGTAGGAGCACTTGAGCCGGTACGGCTCCCCGGCGCGCCGCCGCCCGAGACGTTGGTAGACGGCGGGCAGGTCAGACCGGTCGCTGGCCAGGCTCTCCTTGAGGCTGTCCGACACGGCGACGACCGAGGTCGAGCTGCTCAGCTGGCGCGCCAACCCATACACGCCCTCGATGAGGTTATCGAGGGCGTGCCTGTGCTGCCGCTCAAGCACCCGGAGGGTGACGGCGGGCGTGACGTAGGGGTTCCCGTCGCGGTCGCCGCCGACCCAGGTCCCAAAGCGGAGCGGCCTGGCCGTGGGCGTCAGCTCCAGTCCGAGGCCAGCGACCTCGTGCTCGAGGTCCTCGAGGAGATCGGGGATGACGGAGCGGCACACCTTGTCGAGGTAGTAGATGACCGCGTCCGCCTCTTCAGCAGGCTCGGGCGCGTCCTGGCGCAGCTCGTCGGTCTGCCACAAGACGTCTACCAGCTCGGCGAGGCGCCGGTCGATCCGGGCGCGGTCCGGTCCGCCCAGCCGTGGGTCCGACCGCTGGATGAGCAGGTCCGCGGCCTGGCGCAGGATCGTCAGGACAGAGCGGCGGGCGACCTCGGTGGGGTGGGCGGTGAAGACCGGGCGCAGCTCTAGCCGTCCAAGCACCTCCGCGGTCACCTCACGTGGCGCATCTCCGACGGCGATCCGCTCCATCGCGTGGCGCAAGGGACTTGGGCGGAGGCTGTCACGGCCGGTGAGCTCGGTGACCTGTTGGACCTGCTGGGCGAGGTTCGCAAGGTAGAAGTAGGCGGACAGCGCCCGCACAAGGCGGATCTCCGAGCCCACATCCAGCGCGGACAAAACCTGCTGAAGCTCGCCGTCCTCGGCCTCGTCCGGGTTGCCCGCGCCTGACGTCATTGCCTGTACACGTTCCACAAGCTCGACCAGCTCCGGGCCCTCCTGCCGCAAGAGCGTCTCGGTCAGCAACCGGATGAGGAGACTGGCCTCGGGACGTCGACCCTCGCTGACCTCGACGCCTTGGGCGTCAGTCTCCAGAGTCAAGACGATCTGCCCATCCTCAACCCTCACCGGGTGAGTGACTACCGTCACCGCCGGGTCACCCACGTGGCGGCCCGTCGCAAGATCGAACCGCCAGCCGTGCAGGGGGCACACGACTGTCGTGCCCCCGACCAAACCGTCAGCCAGCGGCCCGCCCCGATGAGGGCACACAGGGTCGATCGCTCGGATCCCACCGTCTCGCAAGCGGAACACCGCCACTCGAGATCCGGCGACGTGGAAAAGGCGGCCTTCGCCGAGAGGGATCCTGGACACCGGCCCAAGGCGGTGCTCATGACGGCTCATTCCGACCTCCGGGACAAGACTATGCTCTCGCGCCTTGAACACGCCGTACGCTGCGTTCATACCGTCACCCCGATCTCGGACGAGAACTGGTGGGCCGTCTTGGGAGCCGTGACCTCGGCATGCCACGGGTCCTGGTAGGCCTCTCCGGAGGCTTGCATCCGCGCGTCGAGGCCGGCGGCGATACCCTCGGCGTCGTCGACGACGATGGCGCGGAGCCACTCGTTACCGATGCGAAGCGGGACGCGCGGCACGAAGTCGTAGGTGCGCTCCAACCATTTGGCGTGCTCGCGGTAGTACTGCATGAACCGGCCAGCCGCAGCACCTCCTCGTGCGTACCGACCGTGGCGAGCACGTCACCCTTGCGGACGGTCGCCCCGCACGCGCCGCCCACGTAGATCTCCCAGCGGCCGCCCTCTACGGCGACCACACCGACGTCCTTGACCATGGCCTCGGAGCAGTTGCGGGGACAGCCGGCTACCGCGAGCTTCATCTTGGCTGGGCTCTCCAGACCCTTGAAGCGGTCCTCGATCTCGATGCCCAGCGTCGTCGAGTCGCCAAGGCCATACCGGCAGAAGTCGGTTCCGACGCAGGTCTTGACCGTGCGGAACGTCTTCGCGTACGCAAAGCCCGAGGGCATCCCAAGGTCGGACCACGCTCGTGGCAGGTCGTCCTTGGCGACGCCGAGGAGGTCGATCCGCTGCCCCCCGGTGATCTTGATCATCGGCACGTCGTACTTGTCGGCCACGTCGGCGATCCGCCTCAGCTGCTCCGCCGACGTGACGCCTCCGGAGATGCGGGGCACGACGGAGAACGTGCCGTCCCTCTGGACATTGGCGTGGACCCGGTCGTTGATGAAGCGGGCGTCGCGCTCGTCGTCGTACTCGGCGCCCCACAGGATCCTCAGGAGGCTGGCCAACCCCGGCTTGCTCACCGGGTCCTCAACGCCCCCGGCGAGCGTGGCGAACACGGAGGAGACCGATCGCAAGCCCTGCGCCATGATGGCCTGTACCAGCTCGGGCTTGGTCAGCGGCACGCCGGGTACGTACCAGTGGGCGGAAGCGTCCTCTTCGAGGCCCTCCCCGGCGGCCCATTCCAGGATGTCGGCCACCATGGTCTTGCAGGAGCCGCAACCCATACCGGCCCGAGTCGTCTCCATGACTCCTTTGAGGCTGCGCTGGCCCGCGGCCACGCACGCGGTGATGGCGCCCTTGCTCACCCCGTTGCAGTTACATACCTGCAGGTCGTCGGCCATCCCACTCACTGAGGGCGGGGAGGCCAGGTCGAACAGCAGTGACAACGGCTCGGCGGGCGGTGGCGTACCCCGGTCGAACGCCTGGGTGAGGACCGTGGCATTGCTGAGGTCACCGAGCAGCGTCGCCCCGACCAGCGTCTCACCACGGGCGACGATGGTCTTGTACCTGCCTCGCTGGGGCTCGGCCACCTTGATGAGCTCGTCTCCGGGTCGCTCGGGCTCCTTGATCCCCATGACCGCGAGGTTGACGCCAGCTACCTTCAGCTTGGTTACGAGCTTGGAGCCGTGGTAGGCGGCGTGGCGGTCGCGGTCGGTGATGTGCTCGGCCAGGACGGCGGCCTGCTCCCACAAGGGCGCGACCAGGCCGTAGACCTGGTCCCGGTGCTGAGCGCACTCACCGACCGCGTACACGTCGAGATCGTCGACCGACCGCATCTGGTCGTCGACCACGACGCCGCGCTCCACCGTGAGCCCGGCACGGAAGGCGAGCTCCACGCTTGGCCTGATCCCGGTGGCCAGGATCACCATGTCGGCCTCGAGCATGGTGCCGCGGTCTTCGCCGCGCAGGGCGATGGTCTTCTTCTCCAGATGGACGGAGATGCCCAACTTTTCGACAATGGCCGCGAGGATGGCGCCCGCCTCGGCGTCGAGCTGCTGATTCATCAGGATGGGTGAGGGGTGCACGACGTGCACCTGTAAGCCCAGCCCCAGCATCCCCCTCGCCGCCTCCAGGCCGAGCAGCCCGCCGCCGATCACCGCCACCGTGACACCGCTCGCCGCGTAGGTCCTCATGTAGCTGCAGTCGTCGATCGTCCGGAACGTGAAGACACCAGGTCGTAGGCCGCCATCGTCGCCGTTCAATCCCGCGATCGGCGGGACGAACGGGAGGCTGCCCGTTGCCACGATCAGCTTGTCGTACCCGGTGAGGGTGCCGTCGGCCGTCCTGACCTGCCTGGCCCACCGGTCGATCTCGACGACACGGGCGCCAGCATGCAAGGTGATGTCGTGCTCGTCATACCAGGCGAGGGAGTTGAGGAAGATCTCGCTGGCGTCCTCAGTCCCTGACAGGACCTTCGACAGCAGGATGCGGTTGTAGTTGCCGTACGGCTCGTCGCCGAACATCGTGATCTGGAACCGATCTGTCCCGTCTGTCCCGCCACGGGCGAGGATCTCCTCCCCGGTGCGGGCGCCGGCCATCCCGTTGCCGATCACGACCAGCCGCTGCGCGGAGGGCATGGTCTCAGATCTCCATCATCCCGAGGTCGACCACGACGACGCCCTTCGTCGCGCCGGGAGCGGCGAGGTGGACCTCGAGGCGGGTGTCGGACAAGAGGTCCTCCACCACGCGCAGCGCGACGTGGACGGTGTCCTTGGCGCCCACAGGGAAATAGCGCATCGGCTCGTCGTCCCGTATCACGACCAGGTAGATCAGCTCGTCGCTGGAGTTCCCGCTCCGGAAGTAGACGAGCTGGGTCTCATGCCCGGTAGGCACCACATACCGCAGGCCAGGGTCGAGCAGGAACGGCTTGTCGAGCCCAAGGCCCTCGAACGCGTAGACGCCTTGCAGGAAACGCGGTGTCGACCTCACGCGAGGTGTCCTCCCGGGTAGCGGCGGCCACCCCCATCTTGGGCACCACACATTTCCCCTGGACATCGGCAGTGTTACTGACCGAGAAACGGCAAGGTGCGCAGCGCTCGCTGGGACCCCGCCCAGGGCCAGGGGTCCCACTGAGCCGAGAGTCCTCCTTCGCTCCCTCTGCACAGCGCGAGAAGGGTGCTCGGGCGCTTACTTGCGAGCGGCGAGGACGAGGTTGGCGCCGGTGTCGGCGGCGAGGACAGGGTTGCGGAAGCCGGCGTCGGCGAGCAGCGCGAGCCGGCGGGTTGGGCCGCCCGGCCGATGTCGATCTGCCCCGGCTCGACCGCTAGCCGGGCGTTCCGCACATGGTGGCTGTAGGTGTTTCCGCCTTCCCAGACACGAAAGGCGGCGTGGAGCTATCGATTATCGCCCGAGCGAGAGCCCGTTGACTCCTGTCTCCCGTTTTCCCGC
>JBOGED010000145.1:0-25121 GCA_050743625.1 Egibacteraceae bacterium
GGGAGGAAGAGACCCAGCGCCGTCAGGGGACCAGGCCCGACAAGGAGTTCAACCAGCGGCTGCGGAAGTTCATGCACCAGTCAGACATGATCCAGGGCGAGGTGCGGCGTCGGCGTCGGGCACGCCAGTAGGAGCCAACAGCACGCCGCCGCGTAGCCCCCGAGGCGGGATAGATTTCTGCCTGGACGCGTCGACAGCGTCCAGGCCCATCTCCGCAGCTCCTGAGGTTTCGGGGTGCCTGGAGGAGGGCCAGGCTGGATGCATACGCCAATCCAGTCAGGAGGCCGGAACAACATGGCCGATGTCCAGGCGGTGATCCTGGCAGGCGGTAAGGGAACTCGGCTTCGCCCGGTGACGGTCGATCTCCCCAAGCCGCTGGTTCCCATCGCCAACCGCCCGCTCGTCGTGCATCAGCTGATCCATCTGGCGTCGAGCGGGGTCACCGATGTGACCCTCGCGCTTGGGTACAACGCCGAGCGTTTTCGCGGGGTCGAGGCCGAAGCCGAGCGCCGGGGTATCAACCTGCGCATCGTCACCGAACCGGTCCCGCTGGGAACGGGTGGCGCGCTGCGGTACGCCTTCGACCAGGGTGCGTTCGACGACCGCCCTCTCCTCTGGATCAACGGTGACGTCGTCGCCACCCCAAGCGTGCGGAGTCTCACGAGCTTTCACGCCAATCGCGAAGCGCTCGTCACATTCTGGCTCTCGTCTGTCCGTGATGTGAGCGAGTTCGGCGTCTTGGAGGTCGCCGAGGACGGCCGCGTGGAGCGGTTCGTCGAGAAGCCCGCCCCCGAAGAGACAGACTCCCGGCTGATCAATGCGGGGATCCTCGTCCTCGACCCGCGCCTGCTCGAGCGGATCCCCGCGGACAGGTTTTTCTCATTTGAGAAGAACCTCCTACCTGCCTTGGTGGAGGGGCGCGAGCCAATCTACGGCCGTTTCGACGGCGGGTACTGGCTCGACACCGGAAGGCCCAAGGACTTTCTCATGGCGAACCGCCACGTGCTGGAGGGGCGGGTGCAGTGGTGGCCGGCGGGCAACCATACCGGCGGGGACCTATGGGAGGGCGAGGACTGCAAATGTGAGGGCGCGCGCGTGATCCAACCCGCGGTGCTGGGTGACGAGTGCGTGGTCGAACAAGGTGCCCAGCTGTTCGGCCGTACTGTCCTGGGTAACCGCGTCACGGTGCGCGACGGCGCGCAGCTGGAGGACTGTGTCGTGTTCGACGACGTCGAGATCTGCGAGGACGCCGTGATCGTCGACGCGATCGTGTGCGCGGGCGCACGCATCGAGGCTGGCGCGGTCGTGGCCGGCTCGATCGTGGGCGCCCGCGCCGTCGTCGGCGAGGGCAACCAACTCCGCGGGGCCCGCCTGTGGAGTGACGTGCAACTCCCAAAGGGCGCGTTGATCGTCGGGTAGCGTCGCGGCGTTGATGTTTTCTCAACCAAACGGTATCGTTAATCTTTGTGAGATCCCGTCTCAACCTCAGCATGGGCCCGCCGTCCCAAGCCACCTCCCAAGAGGTCTCTCAAGAGGTCTCGAAGGACGCCGCGGAGGCGCTCGTTGGCCTGCTCGGCGACTCAAGAGCGCAGATCGTGGACCTGCTCCGTACCCGGCGATGGTCGGTCGCGGAGCTGGCCTCCGCGCTGGGCGTCTCCGAGGTCGCGGTGCGACGGCACCTGCAAGGGCTGGAGCGCGATGGCCTCATCCACGGTGAGACCCTGCGCACCGGGGGCCGCGGTCGGCCCGGTACCGAGTACGGTCTCACCGACAAGGGTCGCAGGCTGTTCCCGGATCGGTCCGCGCAGCTGGCCAAGGATCTGCTCGAGTTCCTCGAGACGGTTCATGGCCGTGCCGCCCTCAGAACGTTCCTGAGATGGCACGCGGAGCGCCAGGCCGAGCGGTACGGTGCGGCACTTGAAGAGTGCGGTGACGACCCGGCCGAGCGGGCCGAGCGCCTCGCGCGCCTGTTGACCGAAGATGGCTTCCTGTCGGACGTCGAGGCCGTCACCACACCGGAGGGCGCCACCGTCCTCCAGCTGAAGCAGGGACATTGCACGGTACGCGAGGTCGCGCAGTCCCACCCCGAGATCTGCGCATATGAGGCGGCGCTGTTCAAGCGTCTCCTCGGCACGAAGGTTTCTCGACGGCAGACAATCGCCGGCGGCGCCGGCGAGTGTATTTGCCACATTTCGTAGGAGCACAGGAGTAACCCATGGCGACGAAAGCCGAAGACCTGCAACTTGGCAATTACAAGTTCGGTTGGTCCGATGAGAGCAAGCCCGTTTTCGAGCCGAAGCGTGGGCTGTCGCGCCAGGTCGTGGAGGAGATCTCCGCGCTGAAGGACGAGCCAAAGTGGATGCGGGATCTGCGCTTGAAGTCATACGAGCACTTTCTCCGTCGCCCGATGCCGCCTTGGGGTGGTGATCTGTCCGGGATCGACTTCGACAACATCTTCTACTTCGTCCGCTCGACGGAGAAACAAGCCAACTCCTGGGACGAGCTGCCCGCCGAGATCAAGAACACCTACGACCGGTTGGGTATCCCCGAGGCGGAGAAGCAACGGCTCATCGCGGGAGTGGCCGCTCAGTATGAGTCGGAGGTCGTGTACCACAAGATCCATGAGGACCTCGAGAAGCAAGGCGTGGTGTTCCTCGACACGGACACGGCGCTCCGTGAGCACGAGGACCTGTTCCGTGAGCACTTCACAAAGGTCATTCCCGCGAACGACAACAAGTTCGCGGCGTTGAACACGGCGGTGTGGTCAGGTGGATCCTTCATCTGGATTCCGGAGGGCGTCAAGGTCGACATCCCGCTCCAGGCGTATTTCCGCATCAACCAGCAGAACATGGGGCAGTTCGAGCGGACCTTGATCATCGCCGAGCCGGGCAGCTACGTGCACTATGTCGAGGGTTGCACCGCTCCGATTTACTCATCCGACTCGTTGCACTCGGCGGTCGTGGAGATCATCTGCAAGCCGGGATCTCGGGTGCGCTATACGACCATTCAGAACTGGTCGAACAATGTCTACAATTTGGTCACAAAACGCGCTGCGGCATACGAAGATGCCACAATGGAATGGATCGACGGCAACATCGGGAGCAAGCTCACGATGAAGTACCCGGCGGTATGGCTGATGGGTCGTGGGGCTCGTGGAGAGGTCCTGTCCGTGGCGTTCGCCGGGGACGGCCAGCACCAGGACGCCGGCGCTAAGATGGTCCATCACGCACCCGACACATCGAGCCAGATCATCTCCAAGTCGGTGTCTCAGGGGCACGGGCGCACCAGCTACCGCGGCCTCGTCGAGATCAACGAAGGCGCGAACCGCGTGAAGTCGAATGTGGTCTGCGACGCGCTGCTGCTCGACGAGACGGCACGCAGCGACACCTACCCGTACATGAACATCGCGGAGGAAGACGCCCAGATCAGCCACGAGGCGAGTGTCTCGCGGATCGGTGAGGAGCAGCTCTTCTACCTGATGTCCCGTGGGGTCGAGGAGTTCGAGGCCCAGGCGATGATCGTCCGCGGCTTCATCGAGCCGATCTCCAAGGAGCTGCCGATGGAGTACTCCGTCGAGCTCAACCGCCTGATCAGCTTGAACATGGAAGGCTCGGTCGGTTAAGTGGTCCCATCCGTAAATTCGTTGGCATTCGGACGGCACTGCATCCCCGCTCGCGGCGTTGCTGTTCGGTGGAGATTCCGACCGCGTCCGGTCGGAATCCCACCGAATCGCTTACATAGCCTCCGGCTATGCGCACTCGGACGCGCCTTGCGAGCAGGGCGCAGTGCCTATGGGGTGTTTCCCCGACCGCATGCGGTCGGGGAACACACCCCACTCGCTGCGCAACGAATTTCCGTCAGGGACCACTGACCGGGCCATGGGCGGGGGCCTATCGATAGGTCCCCCGCCTTGACGTTCGTATGTAGGAGCTCGACAGTTGACGACGATCAAGGACCTCACCGAGCAGGACGTCCTCGCGCTCGCCGAGGGCGAGCCTGACTGGCTGCGCGACCGGCGCCAAGAGGCGTTCAAGGCGTTCCTCGACATGCCCTGGCCGGACAGTCGTGTCGAGGAATGGCGGTACACGGACCCTCGCCGGTTCGACCTCACCCGGCCGCTCCTTCGTGGCTCCGGGGACGATCCGCGGGTGGGAGACGCCGAGCCTCGATCCGGTGGCATCGCGGGAGCGCTGGACGGGCGTTGGAGCGGGTACGGGCAGGTCGTGGACGGTCGACTCGCGCGGGCGACCGTCCGCGCGCAGCGGGGTGTCGTCGTGACCAGCTTGGCCACCGCCGCCCACGCGTATCCGGAGCTCCTGCGCAGGCATCTCGGAAGCGTCGTCGGTGCGGACGAGAAGTACGCCGCGCTCAACCTCGCGGCGTTCACTGGCGGCGCGTTCGTCTACGTTCCCGACGAGGCCGAGTGCGAGCAGCCGATCGTCGTGACCATCGAGGCCCTTGCGGACGGCGCGAGCATCCCACGGGTCTTGGTCGTCCTCGGGAGGAGCGCGAAGGCCTCGATCTATGTCGATCACGCGGGGGACGCTCGGCAGACGGTCGTCGAGGTCGTCGAGGTCGTCGTCGGTGAGGGCGCGGTGGCGCGCGTTGTGACCGCGCAGGACTGGGGCTCCGGCGTCGACCACATCGCCGCCCACACCGGTCTGGTCTACCGAGACGGCCACTATCACCACATCGAGGTCAGCCTGGGCGGCAGGACCGTGTACATCCGTCCCGACGTGCGCCTCGATCACCCCGGGAGCAACGGCGAGCTGCTCGGCGTCTACTTCTGCGACGAGGGCCAGCAGGTCGAGCACCGGTCGCTGATCCATCACAACGCCTCGCATACGACGAGCGACCTCGTGTACAAGGGTGCCTTGCAAGGCGATAGCCGTGCGACCTTCTTCGGCAACATCAAGATCGAGCAGCATGCGAGGGGTACCGCCTCCGACCAGACGAACCGTAACCTGATCCTCACGGACAAGGCGCGTGCCGACTCGATCCCGTTCCTCGAGATCGAGAACTCCGACGTCGTGCGGTGTGGGCACCACAGCTCGGTCGGTCAGGTCGACGAGATCCAGATGTTCTACCTCGAATCTCGTGGCATCAGCCGCGAGGAGGCCGCCCGGTTGCTGGTGTTCGGCTTCTTCGCCGAGATCACCGACCGGATCGACCTGCCAGGCGTCACCGAGGCGATCCTCGCCGAGGTCGAACGTGGGATCCTCTCCGGCCCGACCGCGATGATGGACCAACGGAGAGTGTCGAAATGAGCTGGCGACGGGTTGCGACGCTTGGGGACCTTGACGAGGGCGCTGCGATCGAGGTTGAGGTCGACGGAAGGGCGATCTGCCTGGTCCGCCGGCCGGACGGCGAAATCCGTGCGGTCCACAACGTCTGCAGTCACGAGCAGTGGTCGCTGCACGACGGCTGGGTTGGCGACAACGACATCGAGTGCACGTTGCATGGCTCGTCGTTCGACCTCGACACCGGCCGGCCGATCGCGCTGCCCGCCGTCAAGCCGATCCCGGTCTACGCCTGCAAGGTCAGCGACGACGAGATCCTTGTCGATGTCGACCAGCAGTTGAACGACGCACCTGTTCCCAGGCACTAACAAGAAAGAAGCCGCCGAATATGGCTGAACTAGAGATCAAAGGCCTCCAGGTCGAGGTCGGGGGTAAGCGGATCCTCGATCGCCTCGATCTGGCGGTCTCGAAGGGTGAGACCCACGCCCTGATGGGACCGAACGGCTCAGGTAAGTCAACGCTGGCCTACGCGATCATGGGGCACCCCGCGTACGAGATCACCGGCGGGGAGATCCTGCTGAAGGGGACGGACATCACCGATCTGTCGCCTGACGTCCGCGCCAAGCAGGGGCTCTTCCTCGCGATGCAGTACCCAACGGAGATCCCGGGGGTCAGCCTCACGAACTTCCTGCGCACCGCGGTGAACGCCACTCGCGGCGAGGACCTGCCGGTCCGCCAGTTCATGACGCAGGTCCGCGAGCTGATGCGTCAATTCCAGATGGACGACAAGTTCTTACAGCGCAACGTCAACGAGGGCTTCTCGGGTGGGGAGAAGAAGCGCTTCGAGATCTTGCAGATGGCGATGCTGTCGCCAGAGATCGCCGTCCTGGACGAGACGGACAGCGGTCTCGACGTGGATGCGTTGAGGATCGTGGCCGACGGGGTGAACCGGTTGAGCGGCCCCGACTTGGGGACGTTGATCATCACGCACTACACCAGGATCCTGCGCTATATCCGTCCCGACCGCGTACACGTGATGTTCGACGGCAGGATCGTGCAGTCCGGCGGTCCAGAGCTCGCGGAGGAGTTGGAGGAGAAAGGCTATGAGCACCTCCGTGCTTGATCCCCATGTGGTCCGCAAGGACTTCCCCATCCTTGAGCGGCAGGTACATGGGCGGCGCTTGGTGTACCTCGACTCCGCCGCGACCTCGCAGAAGCCTCAATGCGTCATCGAGGCAATGACCCGCTTCTACGAGCAGCACAACGCGAACGTCCACCGGGGGGTCCACGCGCTGGCCGAGGAGGCGACCGAGGCGTACGAGTGCGCCCGCCGCAAGGTGGCGCGTTTCATCGGCGCCGACCCCCGCGGAGTCGTGTTCACGAAGAACGCCACCGAGGCGTTCAACCTCCTCGCCTACTCCTATGCACGGACCAAGCTCGGCGAGGGCGACATCTTGCTATGCACGCAGATGGAGCACCACGCCAACATCGTGCCGTGGCAGCTGGTCCAGGCCGAGGCCGGGTTCGACCTCCAGTTCGTCCCGTGCTCCCCGGACGGGGTCCTCGATCTCGACTGGTTCGATCGGGTGGTGTCCGGTGGCAGGGTGAAGCTGCTGGCGATCACCGCCATGTCGAACGTCGTCGGCACCATCAACCCGGTCCGCGAGATGGCGGAGCGGCTGCGCGCGAGCAACCCTGGGGCCGTGGTCGTCGTGGACGGCGCTCAGAGCGTGCCGCATATGAGGACCGACCTCTCCGATCTTGGCGCGGATTTCCTGTGTTTCTCGGGGCACAAGATGTGTGGCCCGACGGGAGTGGGTGTGCTCGCCGGCCGGCCGGAGCTGCTCGACGAGATGCCACCGTTCCTCGGTGGGGGAGAGATGATCGCGAACGTCACGTTGGAGGGCGCGACGTTCAACGAGGTGCCCTACAAGTTCGAGGCGGGGACGCCCGTCATCGCCGAGGCACTCGGCCTCGGTGCGGCGATCGACTACCTAGAGCGTCTGGGGATGGACGCCATCCGAGCGCACGAGGTGGAGCTACTCTCCGACGTGATCCCCGCCCTCGAGGCCGTGAAGGGCGTCAGGGTGCACGGTCCCCATGACCCGGCCAACCGCGGCGCGGCGGTCAGTTTCTCGCTCGATGGCCTGCACCCGCATGACATCGGGACGATCATGGACCGTGAAGGCGTCGCCGTCCGTGCCGGCCACCACTGCGCGAAGCCGCTGATGCGTGTGCTCGGAACCGTCGCCACCACCCGAGCCTCGTTCTACCTGTACAACACGGTCGAGGAGATCACCGCCCTGGTCGACGCCGTCGAAGTGACGAAACGCTTCTTCGAGCCAAGACCGCGGGGGCGGTGAATTAGAGAGATATGAGTTTACACGAGCTCTACCAAGAGATCATCCTGGATCACTATCGCAGCCCGCGGAACAGGACATCGGAGCTGAGGCCATGCGACGTGCACGTCCGCCACTCGAACCCGCTGTGTGGTGACGAGCTCGACCTGCGCCTGCGGGTCGGCACCCACAACGGCCAGCGGATGATCGACGCCGTCGCGTACGAGGGTGAGGGCTGCTCGATCTCCATGGCCGCCGCGTCCGCGATGACCGAGGCGGTGGTGGGCCGTGAGCTGTCCGACGCCGAGGACCTCGCCGAAGCGTTCCGGCTGATGATGCACGGCGAGGGCATCAAGCGCGAGGACGATCTCCTCGACGGCGTGGCCTTCCAGGGCGTCGCCAAGTTTCCCGTCCGCGTGAAGTGCGCGCTACTCGGGTGGATGGCATTGAAAGACGCGATCAAGACGTATTCGGAGGGGGGAGCGGGACACCGCGTGACCTATGACTGACCCAATGCGATCCTGGCCAGACGAAGAGCCTGATCAGAGTCAGGTGCTCACGGACGTCCCGGTCGACGAGCACGGCGTCGCGAGCGTCGACGCCATCCGTGAGGCACTGAAGGCGGTGATGGACCCCGAGATCGGGATCAACATCGTCGACCTCGGCCTCGTCTACGACATCACCACCGAGCCCGGCAAGGCCCACGTCGAGATGACCCTCACCTCTATGGGCTGCCCCCTGACCGAGCTGATCCACCAGCAGTGCACCCTCGTCCTCACCCGCCTCCCCGGCATCGACGACGTCGACGTCGACTTCACCTTCTCGCCACCCTGGACCACCGACATGATCTCCGACGAAGCCCGCGACGAGCTCCGCGCCATGGGCTTCGCCGTCTAGCTCCCGACCTTTTCCTGCACTGTGCAGAGTTAGTCCGCTATACCGGACTAACTCTGCACAATGCCCTGAGTGGTGTCCGCTAGGTGGCCGCAGGTGCTGCCAGGGTTGGGGTCCCCTGTGGTGTCATGGCCTCCGACGATGCGGACGGGTTGTTGTAGCGACGACCGCAGGACATGATGACCAGCGATAGCACCACTAGCACCACGATTTGAGCGGAACGAACGATCCTCATCTGCGTGCTCCTCGATGATCGGCGGCTCATCGGGCGATGAGGGCAGTCTACGCCTGACGACGGGTAAACGGGTGAGCGGCGTCTCATCGAGTTCGGTGACCGAAACTTCCTCCGAATTCGGAGGAAAGTTGCACTTCACTCCCGACAGCCCGCGTCTGACTTGTCAGTTCCTCCGTATACGGAGGAAAGCTGCAGTGGATCGGGCCGGGGCGGGCGCGCGTGGCGGCGGGACGCCGCTGTTCGCACGGTTCGCACTGGAATTTGTGAGGGGGTGAACGAGTTGAATAGGGCTATGGAACCGCTGATCACAGAGCCCGCGCCGCTGACGAACGACGAGATCCGCCGGTACTCCCGGCATCTCATCATGCCGAATGTTGGCATGGAGGGGCAGGGACGGCTGAAGGCCGCCAAGGTGTTGCTTGTTGGCACGGGTGGGCTGGGCTCGCCGTTGGCGATGTATCTGGCCGCTGCGGGCGTTGGCACGATCGGGTTGGTCGACTACGACGTGGTCGACGAGTCCAACCTGCATCGCCAGGTCATCCACGGCACGAAGGACATCGGGCGGCATAAGACAGAGTCCGCGCGGGACAGCATCAACGACATCAACCCGCACGTCGAGGTGATCGTCCACGAGACGCTGCTGCGCAGCGACAACGCGTTGGACATCATCGAGCCGTACGACATCGTCATCGACGGGACCGACAACTTCCCGACTCGCTACCTCGTGAACGACGCATGCGTGCTGCTCTCCAAGCCCAACGTGTACGGGTCGATCTTCCGGTTCGACGGCCAACTCGCGGTCTTCTACGCCAAGGAAGGTCCCTGCTACCGCTGCATGTTCCCCGAGCCACCGCCCCCCGGGATGGTGCCGTCGTGCGCCGAGGGTGGAGTGTTCGGCGTGATCTGCGCGACCATCGGGGCGGGCCAAGCCACTGAGGGCATCAAGCTCCTCACCGGCATCGGCGATCCCCTGATCGGGCGGATGCAGATCTACGACGCGCTGGAGGCACGTTGGCAGACGATCAGGATCAACAAGGACCCTGAGTGCCCCGTGTGCGGGAAGAACCCGACGGTCACCGAGCTGATCGACTACGAGGAGTTCTGCGGCGTCCCCGCCAACGACCACGTGCTCGCCAGCGACGACGACATGTCCTGGCAGATCACCCCCCGTGAGTTCGAGGCCATCCGCCCGAACGTCCGCGTGATCGACGTCCGTGAGCCTCACGAGTACGAGATCAGCCGCATCCCTGGCGCCGCGCTGATCCCACTCGGTCAGCTCGCGTCACGGATGCACGAGCTGGACTCGTCCGAGGAGATCGTGCTGCACTGCAAGTCAGGCGCCAGGTCGATGCAGGCCCTCGAGCAGCTCCGCGACGCGGGCTTCAAGAAGCTGAAGAACCTGCAAGGCGGCATCAACGCCTACGCGAAGCAGGTCGACGACTCGATCCCGACCTACTAGCTCACCGCAATCACCGGTATCTGAACGCCCTGTCGCCGACTCTTTTGGCATAGACCCTCGACTGGGGGATGCCAATATCCCACAATGTGTGGGGAGGTCTGAACGGAGCGGGCGTGTGAGAGATCTTGGGGGCGGGCGAGACCACGGTGCGGGAGCGGGCGCCATAGCCTGGCGTACCCGCGCGTTCCAGGTCGTGTTCTGGTCGTCCGTGGGCGCGGTGGGCGTCTGGCTGCTGGCCGCGGTCGTCGTCTTGCTGGCGGCCGCGGTCCCGTCCGTCCACGACGCGTTCCACCGTTGGGGGCCTACCACCCAGCAGGTGAGCCTCAGCTACGACGAAGAGTTCGATGAGCTCGTCGACGAGGTCAGCCGCTGATCGACAGCCTGCTCTGCGAGCTTGGCCACTTCACGACACCCGCGTGGGACCAAGAGGACGACATCACGCTCGTGACCATGGACCGGACGCTGCCTAGCCAAGGATGTCATCGACCTTGATCTCAAGGCCCGGCATGAGCATGGTCTGGATCACGCCACCCCGCCGGTAGATCACGGTCTCGCCGTACCCTCCATCGGCAAGCATCGAGACGAGGATCACGTCACGGTCCAGGTCGACGAACCAGTACTCGGGGATACCGAACTGGCCATAGCGGTCACGCTTGACCCCGAGGTCGTACCGCTTGGTCGACGGCGAGGACACCTCGACGACGAGGTCGGGCGGCTCCGTCAACGACAGGACGTCACCGACCTCACGCCCTGGCCGCACGAACACGACGTCAGGCTCGAAGTGGGTGTCCAGCGCGGGATCGACGTTACAGCCAGGGAAGACCTCGCCGCCGTGCCGCTCAGTCCATCTCCCGATGTGAAAGACCAGCCTGAAGACGACACGCTGGTGGCGCACGCGGGCCAGCGGGGTCACGTAGAGCACCCCGTCGACGAGCTCCCGGCGCTGCCCGTCCTCAGGGAAGTCCCACAAGTCGTCAAACGTGTAGAGCCGCGAAATGCTTTCAGACACTGTCCCTCCTCGTTGAACATAGACGTGAAGGTACCCCCATAGCGTACGCCGTCAAATCCGACCGTCGTAGGGTCTGTGGACAACCTGTACGTTGCCGAGGGACAATCCTCGTGGTGCGCCTGCCAGCGACCTGGCCCGCGCGGGATTTTCGGAGGTCTGTAATGCTCGTGGCCGTCTACCTGCTCTATATCGTCATTACCCTGGCGGCGGTGACGGGCCTCGCCAGACTGATGTACGTCAGTGGTGGCGTGGTGCTGCGTGACATCTTCGATGATCGGCCCGCCGCCGCCTTGGCGGTGAACCGGCTGATGGTCGCCTGGTTCTGTACGATCACGACCGGTTGGGCGCTGCTCCGCCTCCCCGCGTCGCCGGTGGCCAGCGGCTCCCAGGTGGTCGAGGTACTGGCCGCCAAGGTCGGGTGACTGCTGGTGATCCTGACGGTGGTGCACGGTCTGAACCTTTTGGTGCTCTACGGCTTGCACCGGATCGGTCAACGGGAAGCGGCGTCTGCGCCAGAGGAGCCGGAGCTCGACTTATCCGAGCGGTTGGGTTTTCCGTGGGCAGGAGCCCGGTCGGCCGAGAATGGCGACTCGTCGCACTCCTCCCCCCCGGCCGCGGCGCCGCGGGACTGAACCGCCAGCTCGACGAGGCGGTGGCGATCGACTCGCGTGACCTCCAGCCGGGTATCGTCCACCTGCACCGTGTCACCCTCTGCGGGGAGGCGGCCGAGCTCGGAGATGACGAAGCCCGCGACGGTCTCGTAGCCGCCTTGGGGAAGGCGGATCCCGGTCTGGTCCTCAAGCTCGTCTGGCCGCACCGTACCGGGGATGAGCAGGCTGCCGTCCGGGCGGCGGCGGCCCAGATTCCGGCTGGTGCCCGCGTAAGAGGATGCCGGGTCGGACTCGTCCTCGAACTCGCCGATCAGCTCTTCGAGCACATCCTCCAGGGTGACGAGACCGCTCACGGTCCCATACTCGTCGACCACAAGCGCGACGTGCTGACGGCGCTTGCGCATGTCGAGCATGAGATCGGTGAGAGGGCGCGACTCGGGAGTGATCAGCGCGGGCCGGGCGAGGTCGGCGGCGCGGACGCCGTCACGGATGTCCATGCTCAGCCCCAGCAGGTCCTTCACGTAGACGATGCCCACGAAGCGGTCGAGGTCAGCGTCGAGCGCCGGGAGCCGGGAGCGGCCCGTCTCGGCAGCCACGCGCTCCAGATCTTCGACCCTCGCCCTCACGGGGACCGACACGATGTCGCGGCGAGGGATCATCGCAGCTTGCGCGTCCAGCCCGGAAAGCTCGATCGCCCTTGCGAGCAGCGTCGACTGATCAGCCTCCAGGGTGCCCTCCCGAGCGGACTCCTCCAGCAGCAGGACGAGGTCGGTGGGGGAGTGGGCGAGCGCGAGCTCGTCCTGTGGGGTTACCCCACACGCTCGCACGAACCCGTTCGCCAGGGCGTTCAGTACACGGATGATCGGCCGGAAGACCAGCGCGAAGGCACGGAAGGGTCGCGCCAGGCGCAGGGCAGATCGCTCCGGGTGAGAGATCGCCCAGGACTTCGGCGCCATCTCACCGACGACGATGTGGAGGAAGACGATGATGGCCAGCGCGACCGCGAACGCGATGGTGTGACGCAGCGCTGGCGGGAGTGGCGCGCTGGCCAGCAGGCGCTCGAAGAGACCCGCCAACGCGGGCTCGGCGACCGCGCCGAGGCCCAGCGATGCCATCGTGATGCCGAGCTGTGCCGCGGCGAGCATCAGGGAAAGCTCGCGGACCCCGGCTAAGGCCTGGACAGCCGCCTTGTTGCCGCCAGCGGCCAGTTGTTCGATCTTGGACCTGCGGGCGGCGAGCAGCGCGAACTCCGCCGCCACGAAGAACGCGTTCGCTCCGAGCAGCGCGACCGCGAGCAGCGCACTGGTCAGGCTCACTTGCCCAGACTCACTTGGACTCCTGGAGCTCCAGCAGCAGCGAGCGGATCGCATGACCGTCCATGGCCTCGACACGTAATGACGCGCCGCCGACGGTTATCGAAGAGCCGACTTCAGGGACACTGCCCAACCGGGCGAGGACCAGCCCGGCCACCGTCTCGTAGTCGCCCCGCGGAAGCGTGACCCCAGTGTCGCGCTCGGTCTCGTCGAGCCGCCACGATCCTGGCACCAGGAATCCTCCCGATACCGGACGCACGGCTGGCTCATCTGAGGGATCGTGCTCGTCGCGAATCTCCCCGACGATCTCCTCGACGATGTCCTCCAACGTCACGATGCCCGCGGTGCCGCCGTACTCGTCGACGACCAGAGCGAGCTGGCTGTGAGCCTCGCGCAGCTTGGACAGCAACCGTCCCAACCGCGCTGACTCGGGCACCGCGAGGACGGGCCGGATGAGCCCAGCGATGCCGGTGCGGCCCCGCTCGTCCACCGGCACGCCGAGGACGTCCTTGGCCTGCACGACTCCCCGCACGTCGTCGAGGTTGTCACCGAAGACCAAGAAGCGCGAGTGGCCGCTGGAGACCGCGAGGGCGCGAAGCTCCTCACACGTCGCGGTCCCGCGAATGCCGACGACCGCAGGGCGCGGCACCATCGCCTCACCGGCCCGGCGTGTCCTGAAGCCGAGCGCTCGGCTCAGCAGTGCCGCCTGTTCCCCGCCCAGCTCGCCCCGAGACTCGGACTCGTCGATGATCACCTCCAGCTCGTCCTCCGATACGCCTGCCGGCAACTCCTCGACAGGTTCGATCCCGACCGCGCGCAGGAGCCGGTTCGACGACTCGTCGAACAGCCGGATCACCGGCCCGGCGACCCGCGTGTAGAGCGCGGTGCTCGCCGCGAGGGCTCGCGCCATCGGTTCAGGGTTCGCGATCGCGAGGTTCTTGGGCCCCAGCTCGCCGAGCACCATCTGGATGACGGTCGAGATGACCAAGCCAACCGTGATCGCGATGCTGGTCATCGCCGCCTCGCCGAGCCGCAGAGGGCCCAGGAGAGGCGCGAGCGCCGCCGCGAACACCGGCTCGGCGATGAACCCCACGGCCAGGGAGGTGACCGTGATCCCAAGCTGCGCGCCTGAGAGCACGAACGACAAGCGTCGCTGCACCGCCACCGCGAGGGCAGCCTTACGGTCACCCCCACTCGCCATCTCCTCGAGGCGGCTGCGCCGCGCGGCGACGAAGGCGAACTCCGCGGCGACGAAGTAGCCGGTCCCGAAGGTCAGCCCCAGTACGGCGAGCAGACCGAGGGCGACGCTCATCACGTGTTCCGTTCGACGATCCGCGGCTCAGCCAGGTAGGTCGTCCGGAACTGTTCCTGCTCTGCCCGGCCGTCGGGGAACCGCAGGACACGGGTGACGGCGACGTCGAACCCCGGCCTTCCGCCCTCCTGCAAGACGCGCTCGGTCCCCGGCGGGAGCTCGTCGTTCTCCCGGTAGATGGCATCGGCCGTCGTCGGGTTGGTGCGCGCACCGGTGGCGGACTCGACCGTCACCCACTTGGTGCTCCAGAACGACACGGTGATCGCCGTGTCCGAATACGAGGTCTGCACGAGGATCCCGTGCGGTGAGTCGTTCGTGAACTTCAGGTCGACGGTCGGATAGTTCAGCGTCGCCTCGCGGCCCTCGGGATAGCGGCTGATGTAGTACGAATGTGGCTTGTGCTGGATGATGTCGTACCCACCGAAGTACGCGGCGTTGAACATCGTCGTGGTGAATTGGCTCACGCCCCCACCGACCTCGTCGACGAACTCGCCGTGCTGGATCGCGCCGCCCTCCACGAAACCCTTCTCCGCCGTCCGCGGACCGACGTGGCCGTTCAGCGAGAACGTCTCGCCAGGCATGATCACCGCTTCGTCGACGAGCTCCGCGATCCGGTGGATGTTCGTCACTCGCCCTTCACAGCAGGCGTGGTTCGTGGTGAAGGTCGACACCTGCTGTGTGATGTTCAAGGCGCGCGCCTCCTCCGTCGTGAGCGACGGCTGCAGCACCTCGCCCGCGAGCTCGTCCTCGCGGAGCCCGTTGCGGGTGGCAAGCTCCAGCACCTGCCTGGCCGTCGCGACGGGATCGAAGCGGAAGCCCGGGCCTGACTCGCTGATCGACACCGCTCCTCCGGCCACGGAGAACCGAGCGCTGACCGGTTCGGCCTCGAACATGGCGCGCCTTGCGGCGTCGACAACACGCCCGACCGCGGCGGGATCGGCCACCAGCCGCAAGGCGGGTTCACCTTGCGAGCCTGGCTCGGCTCGAAGGATCGTGCCGATCTCCGCCGGGGTCAGCTCCAGGGCCGTATCTCCGCGAGACAACGTGACCGGAGCCGATACCGCCCTCGCGGCCTGAGCGAACAACACGTCGACATCCGCCGCGCTCGTCCGTGGTTCCGCGGGCTCGCTCGGGGCGGCCAGCTCTGCGTCGCGACCTTCCCGCAGCACCGCCCGGGCCATCTCGCCGAGAGGCTCAGGCAGGACTCGCACGCCAGGCCGCGGGTCGACGCGGACGGCGATCGCGCCTTCGAAGCGCACCGTACCCTCGACCGCCGGGCTGCTGAGCTCGGTGGCGGCGGAGACCGCCCATCCGTCTAGGCGCTGGTCATCGATCCTCTGGACAGGCAGGACCGGGATCGTCCCGGTGAAGGAGCGGAGGTGGTCGGCAAGCGCCGCGACGGGGTTGGCCTGGCGCCCGCGATCGAGCACGGCTTCGACGGTGCGGTTGACATCGATCGCATAGCCGAGCTCGTCCGCGGTCGTGGTGACGCGTTCGGAGCCGCGGGTCGCGGTGAGCGTGACGGCGGCACTGTCCTCGGCGATCCGTGCCACGGTGTCCCGAAGCGCGGCGCCTTCCAGCCCGCCGAGCTCAACGTCTGACAGGGTGACACCTGGCAGCGCACCGTGGCGGGTCACCCTGAGGGCGAGCAACATGAGACCGCACAGCACCACGACGCCGGCCATGACGGCCAGCGTGTTCAGGATCGGCCGCTTCGGGGATGGAAGCCGGCCCGGGATCGGTTCGGTAGGTGGTGCCGCGATTGGGGTCTCCATGAGCCCGGCGCTAGCCTAGCAGCCCGGCCGCAGCAGTACGCCTCACGAGGTCGGTCGCGCCTCTTTGACCTTCTGTGTCAGCGCTGCATAGCATTCGGCCACTTCCTCCCGACTCGCGTAGTTCTGCACTGCGTCTAGTGCGAGGAGCAATAGTGCTGTCACTGCGCTCGTGCCTTCGAACTGTGCTGATAACCGGCATGGTCGCCCTCCTGTCGTGCGCCGTGCTGGCGGGTTCCGCGAGCGCCGCGGGATCCCCAGAGGAGCGGAGAGCCGCCGCGAGCCGGCTGACCGTTTCGCAGATCCGCGCGCAACTCGACGAAGCGCGCGCTGATCGCGATGGCCGGTTGTCCGCGCTTGAGGACGCCGAGCGGACATTCGCCACCGTAATGGAGGCCGTCGGCGCCGCGGAGCTTGCCGTACAGCGACAGCAACTCGCCGTGGACTACGCCCGGGGAGACTTGATCGCGCTGGAGGCGCGCGCCGAGCAGCAGCGGAAGGCCCTGGCCGCGCAGGCCGAACAGCTGTACAAGCAAGGCACCACAGGGAACATCACGGCCCTTCTGGAAGCCGTCAACCCCGCCGACGCCCTGCGAAGGTCCGCCTACGCTGACGCGATCAGCCGCACGGAGCGCCGCGCCATGGAGCGCGTGGGCGTCGCGCGCGTCGCGATCGACGCCCAGCGCAAGAAGCTCGACTCTGAGGAGGGCAGCCTGACGCGCGTCCTGGCCGAGCAGCGCGCGCTTCTGGCCGACGTTTCAAAGATTCGTGACAACGCGGAGATCGCGGCGATCGCGAGCGAGCAGCGGTTGGCTGATCTGGAGGATCACCTTGAGGTCGAGGATCGCGAGATCACCTCGATCACCCGGCAGTCTCCTTCAGGTGGCGGCGCTCCCGTGGTTGGCCGTGGTGGCTGGATCTGGCCGGCGAAGGGTCCTATCACCAGCAGTTTCGGGAGTCGCTGGGGACGGATGCACAAGGGCATCGACATCGGAGCGCCGACCGGTGCCCCGATCCTCGCCGCCAGATCCGGCACGGTCAGCTACGCCGGCGCGATGTCCGGTTACGGTAACGTCGTCATCGTCGATCACCTCGGCGGCTTGAGTACTCTCTACGCGCACCAGAGCGCTATCGCGGTCCGCAATGGCGAGCAGGTTGGGCAGGGCGAACGCATCGGCAGCGTGGGCTGCACCGGCCGCTGCACCGGTCCCCACCTCCACTTCGAGATCCGCATAAACGGCGCCGCCCGCAACCCCACCAGCTTCCTGTAGCGCGCTCCCCGCCCCCACTTTCCTGCACTGTGCAGAGTTAGTCCGGTATACCGGACCAACTCTGCACAATACGGCTCGTCAGCAGCTCGAAGGCTGCGGAGCGACCGCTGTCGATGCCGGCGGAGAAGGTGGCGCCGCGTCGAGCCGGGCGTCGGGGCCGAGCACCAACGTCACCTCTCTGATACCGCTGGACTCTTGGGTCTGCACCCCGGGCACCTGGCTCGCTACCAGCTGGGCCCCTGCCTCCAAGCCTCGGGGATAGCGCACGACGGTCTGATTGACCGACTCGGCGTTGCCCACGTCGGTTATCGGAAAGCCGCGGCTAGACAGCACCTGTTGCGCTCGGGCCGCGAGGCCGTCGATACCCGCGCCGTTGAGGATCGCGACACGCACGTCAGCGGGGGTCAACGCGGCCACCTCCTCGGCGGTCGGGATGCGCAAGATCGACGAGTCGCGGAACCCAGCGAATAGCGCCTCGGCGGCGGGCTCGTCGAGACGGATCACGTCCGCGCCGCCGACCCTCGCGAAGCTGCCCGGCACGGTGTAGGTCGCGATGCCGCCTCCCGCAAGGCCTTCGGCGGCGCTGGCTAGGCGGACAAGATCGACAGGACCGAGACCGCGATCCGCGGTCACCGACGAACCGGCGGCGCCGGCCACACGGAAGAGCCTCGGCACGTTCACGAGCGTGTGCGGTGACACGACCTCCTTGGCAAGCTCGGACAGGAAACGCTGCTGCCGCGCAACCCTCCCCAAGTCTCCGTCACCGTCGATGTGCCGGGCGCGGACGAATCCGACCGCGCGCCGGCCGTCGAGCACCACACAGCCGGCGGGGAGATCCAGCCCAGCGAGCCGGTCGACCAGCGGCCGGTCGAGGAGGATCGGTATCCCGCCGAGGGCATCGACGATCCGGCTGAAGCCGAACAGGTTCACCTCTACATAGGTATCGATCCCGATGCCGGTCAGCTCGGTGACCGTCTTCACCAGGCACGTCGGCCCGCCCGACGCATAGGCGCCGTTGATGCGTCCCCGAGTTCCGTCGCAATGGCGCACGAGGAGGTCGCGCGGGAAGGACAGCATCGCGGCCCGCCCTCCGGAGACGGACATGAGAAAGATCGTGTCGGTGCGGCGGCCCTCGACCGGCTCCGTGCCAAGCGCCTGCAGCTCCTCGGCCGTAAACCCCTCGCGGCTGTCTGAACCGACGACGAGCACGTTCAGTTCGTCGACCGGGTTGCCACTTAACCCGCCTACTGGGACGCGCGCGATCCTCCCGCTGAGATAAACCCCCAACGATGCAATGACGACGACCGCGACGACCGCGAGAATCACGCCAATCGTGATGGTTAGCCGGAGCAGGCTCCGGGCTCCAGGTACGGGTCGCTGGCATCCCCGCACCACTGGACCGACAAATGGCTCTTCCGGAGGAGGTCTCGGTGGTGCGGCCTCGTCCTGGAGGACGGGCCGCAGGCCCTTGCTGCTCATCTGAAGAACGCACTCCCGCTGACCACGCCACACCTTTCGGAGCAGCCACCGTAACCCAAGCCGCGCCATCGGGCCAGGTCCGACAGGCCGAGGTGCGTGAGGGCATGGAGTGCTGCCCGGCGCCGATTTTGCTCAAGCATCGTGACAATATTGCAAATCTTGTTCGGCCCGACCTCGCGAAGTGTGGCGCACTTACGCCAGGATGTCCGCCTAGAGTGATGGAGTCGTCGTCTTCGCGGTGCTGATCCAACGCGAGCTGGTCGGTCGGCGGGCGAATGAGCATTCTGGAACCCGACTACGAAGGTCACGTAGAGGAGCGCCGACCGGGTCACCGGAGATATTCCTTATCGTGAGGATTTAATGGATGCCACAGTTTGGCCCTGATAGTGCGGTAGTTGCTCGAGGGCTCACCAAGACCTATGGGACAGCTCGGGTGGTCAATGACCTTTCGTTCGATGTGCCTTTTGGATCGGTGACGGGCTTCCTTGGACCGAACGGCGCGGGCAAGACGACGACCGTGCGCATGATCCTCGGGCTCGTGCGCCCCGACGCGGGGACCGTGACCGTCTTCGGCGAGCCGTATCGCAGGCTTGGGCGCCCGACGGAGTTGGTAGGCGCGCTCCTCGATGGCTCTGGCGGCCACCCCTGGCGATGCGCTCGTGATCACCTTCGGATCCTGGCAGGGATGGCTGGTCTCCCGGCAGGCCGGGTCGACGAGGTGCTCGATCTCGTCGATCTCAGGTACGCCGCGGCTCGCCGGGTCGGCAAATTCTCACTCGGTATGCGGCAGCGTCTCGGGATCGCGGGCGCTCTGCTTGGAGATCCCCGGCTGCTGATCTTGGACGAGCCCGCCAATGGGCTCGACCCCGCCGGTATCCGGTGGCTGCGCGGGTTCCTGCGGGCGCTCGCCGACGAGGGACGGGCGATCTTCGTCTCCAGTCACATCCTCATGGAGATCACACAGGTCGCGGATCGCGCGTTGATCATCAATAAGGGGACGCTGGTCGCCGAGTCGAGTCTCGACCAGCTCGCCGGAACCGCTCCTTCGGCGGTGCGGATCCGGATCCGGATGGCTGACGTGGAGCTACTTCATACGCTCTTGGAGGGGAACGGGGCCAAGGTCGAGCGGCTTGGGGAAGACCAGCTCCGGGCGATTGGCATGACCACCGCAGACGTTGGCTGGTTGGCGGCGCGGCACCAGATACCCCTGCTCGAGAACAGCACAGAGCCGTCCAACCTTGAAGAAGCGTTCTTCCAGTTGACGGACGGTAAGGGCGATCCGGACGCGTCGACAGCGTCCAGGCCTGGGTCCGCAGCTCCTGCTGGGGGGCCCGGTCCGGAGGGCGCGGGCGCTCACGAGGAGGTCAACTCGTGAGCAGATGGACGGATGCGCACCGCCGCATATCGCTCTCGCAGCTCGCCGCCGCTGAGGTCTTGCGGATCTGCACGACGCCGGTCGTGTGGACCCTCCTCATCGGGGGGGTGGCACTCGCCGTCCTTACCATGGCGACGGGGATAACCACCGCTGTACAGGCCGGCACGCCTCTGGTTTCCCGGGATGGGCTGCGTCTCATCTTCGCGTCGGCTGTCTCGGCCTGGATCTTCTCGATGGCATTGGGGGTCTTGGGGATGGCGGGGGAATATCGCCATCGCACGGCAAGCGCGACGTTCCTCGCGGAGCCCCTCCGATGGCGGGTGTTCGTCGCCAAAGTCATGGCACACGGGCTGTTCGGCCTCGTCTTTGGACTCGTGACGGGCGCTGCGACGCTCGGGATCGGATGGGTTTGGTTGCGGGCGTTGGGGGCGCACCTGGCCTTGACCCGCGAGCTGTGGCTGATCCTTGGGGGAGCGCTCATCGCGACCGCGCTGTATGCGATGCTCGGCGTCGGGATCGGGGCGCTCGTTCGCAGCCAGGTCGGCGCCGTCGCAGCGGTTCTTGGGTGGAGCCTCATCGAGGCGTCGATCCTCGGCAACCTATGGCCTGAAGGACAACGGTACTTTCCGAACGCGGCAGCGTCTGCGCTCACTCCCACTCCTGGAGCTGACGTGCTGTCCGTCGGGATGGGTGAGCTGCTGTTCGGAGGCTATGTCCTCGCTTTTCTCTTGCTCGGCCTGCAATCCGTCCGGCGACGCGATGTCCCCGGCTAAGCGTCTGTGATACTGAGGTGATCTCGCAACACATGAGCGCTTTTAACCTTACCGCCGAAGGCTGGAACGTCACGAGTCACTCCTCCAAGAGCAGCCCACTGGTTTCCACGGGCAGCCCGCGGGTTTTGATAGTCAGCCAAAGCGCGCTGATGCGGGCGGGCATGCATGCGCTGCTCCACGACCAACCAGTCGTGCTCGTCGATGCGCTCTCACGCGTGGAGCAGCTCTCTTCATCCGTGTCCGTGAAACGGGCGCAGGTCGCGTTGATCGCTCCTGTCGGGGGCCTCACGACCGCGTTGCGGACGCTCTTGATCCACCAGGCCCGGTCCTTGCGCATGGTGCTGTTGCTTGCCCCGGCGGCCGTGAAGATCCACGCTGAGCGCTTGAAAGCGGCGGGGAACATTCAGTGCTTGACACTCCAGGCGCCTCGGGAGGCGATCGTGCGGGCTCTGACCAATCCCGTACCCCGGCCGATGGGCGGCCTAGGTAGCGAGCGTGTCAGCCGTGGGCCTGGCGGCCGGCTCACGCCTCGCCAGCAAGAGGTGCTCGACTGTTTGGCCAGAGGCTTAAGCAACTTCGAAATCGCCGCACAATTGGTTATTAGAGAAGACACCGTCAAAGCCCACCTTGGCGCCGTGTACCGAAAGCTTGGGGTGAGGAGCCGGGCTGAGGCGATTACGGCCTACCTCGAGGTCGGCTGATGTCTTATTGGATAACGCGTCATCGCAAAATGCGCTATCGCCTTTGTTGGGTAAGTCGATGCCACGAAGGTGGCACAAGGCCTTGTTCGAGGTGGCGCAATTAGCGATACTTTTAGGGTGTGGCAATCGATGATGTCGCTCCCCGATACGATCCAAGGAGATTAGAGTGAATATTGTCCACGATGAAAGCCTGGGTATCGAGGTGCTGGAGGGCATCAATGCACCCTTGATCGGCGCTCTTCTCGGAGCGGTGGGCTCGCTCGTGAGGGGATTGCTCGTCCTCCTCGGCCTTTAATAGCCCAAGCGATACCGCGTGTTGTTCGATGAGGTGAACCCGAGGATCTGTCACACATGTGTGACAGATCCTCGGATGCGCGAGCGTCCCAGTATCGCGGCGGAGGTGGAGATCACTGACCCCACTCCAGGGCGAGGGGATGCCATCGTCTTTTCTCCCTCACGTAACCAGTACCTGCGCCTGGCGGCACCACAGGCAGCGTTCCTGAGCAACCTGGACGGCCGCTATACGATCGCCGAGCTGGAGGGTGACCGGAGGGGACGGTTACCAGATGGGATGGTCCGGCCCTTACTCATCCGGTTCGCGGAGCTCGGGTTGCTCGAGGGCGACAGGCAGCCCGGCGGACCTCCCGGAGGCTGGTGGCTGGATGTCACGGACCTCAGCGCGATCCGGCTGTCCCTTCCGGACCCCGATGGGCTGCTGAACCGGCTAGTCCCGCTTGTTCGAGCGCTCGGTGGTCCCTTTGGACGCATCGTCTCCGCGCTCGCGATCCTCATCGGACTTCCTTCGATCGTCGTGAACGCGAGCGCTGGCATTGTCGCCGTCGCATCCGACGGGTTCACAGAGCCCGCATGGGCGGGCACGCTCATCGCTGCGTTGCTCGTCAGCGCCATGCTGCACGAGCTTGGGCATGCGGCGGCGGTGAAGTATTACGGGGGCCGGGTCCGCCAGATGGGGTTCATGATCTTCTATCTCGCGCCAGCGCTGTTCTGTGACGCGAGTGACGCGTGGCGCTTTCCACATAAGCATCAGCGCGCGGTGGTTGGCATGGCGGGCATCTGGGTTCAGACCGTGCTCGCCGGGCTTGCGGGAATCGCGCTGTGGCTGCCTGTCGATGCCGCCGCCGCCGCGTGGCTCGTATCCTTCGCGCTTTTCAACCTCGGGCTGTCCGCTCTCAACCTCATCCCGTTCATAAGGCTGGACGGGTACTGGGTCCTCGCCGCCCTGACCGACGTCCCCAACTTGCGGTCGCGCGCGCTCCGCTATGTGGCGGGCTTCGCCTGGCGCCTTGTCGCGGGAGTCCCAAGGCCTGGATTGCCCCCACCAGTTCATCCGGTGCTGACCGTGCTGTTTGGGCTTGGCTGCGTCCTGTTCCCGCCGATCTTGATCCTGACCGTCCTGCTCGACTACCAGCACGCCCTCCTCCGCCTTGGAAGCGCGGGAGCCGCAGCATGGCTACTCCTCGCGGCGGGGATCGTCACCGTCGCGGTCAACCGGCTTCTCCGGGCCGCGCGCTCGTCTCGTGCCCGCGACCTGCCCACCACCGCCCGGTGGCGAGCGGCGCTTGCGGGGAGCGTTGCCATCTTCGTCGCCGCGAGCCTCCTTACCGTGCTATCGGTCCCTACTTGGTTCTGGACCGCCTTCTTACAGCCGGCCGTTTCGACGCTGCTCTACGGGGTGGGCGTTCATTGATATTTCAGTACAAGGTGGTGTCACGATGAGCGTGCGGGACGATGCGGGCACACGCGGGAGGAGTGGACTCATGAGCTCGAGGACCATGAGCGCGTCCTTGTTCACCACGGTCGCCCTGGCCGCCCTCGGTATCGCGGTGTGGATCGGGGTCGCCGGCGCGCCGGAGCGCCCAGAGGCCACAGACGGGGCGGTTGCGCTGGCCCGGGCAGAGGTGGCTGGCGATCTTGCGGCGCAACGCGTTCCCGAGCGGGTCGATGGGGAGGCCGAGATCGACGACGCGCGGTCCGCGCCCGCGCCGGCTGCCGCCGAGCCTGAGCTCGCGCCGGTTGCCGCCGAGCCTGAGCCCGCGCCTGTCCAGGCGGCACCCACGGCGGTTCCGTCCCCGGCGATCAACGGGCTGCACGTGTTGTGCCCACTGCCAGGGGGTGGGTCGGCGCATCTGCTGCTCACCTCCGAGACGTACTACCGGGCCGAGACCCCCGCCGAGATCATCCGGCTCACCGCCATCTTCGGCCCGCCGGTTACGAGCATTGATCCCAGCGTGCTGCCACCCAAATCGGCGATATCGGTAACCGAAGCGCTGGACACGGCCGCGGCTGGGTGACGGATTGCGTCGGGCGGCATGACCGCCAGGCTGCAACGCCCCGCCCGCGATCACCGCGACCATTCCAGTCATATGAACTGACTGGTGTCGAAGATCAGAGGAGTTGTGCAGCGCCTTTGTAATCGTGCGTTAACCTTCCCGCCCTTGTTAGGGTGTCTTTAAGTCAGCTTTTCAGCAGCTCTTCAGTGGCTAGTGATGTTATGGTGGTGCCCAGAAATAGCGGGCATCCAGACCAGCATCTTGTAGAGGCATTTTTGGCGGAGGGTGCCGAATGGTCACGAGTATAGCAGTGCGGACGCGGGTCGCCTTGTTTGACGATATGCCTGACTTTCGGATGAGCCTCAGGATTGCATGCTCGAATGCGGGGCTCATGCTCGACCAGGTGGAGAACGTAGGCGAATGGGTCGGATGTCAGGACGCCGCCGTGGTCGTCACCCTTGATCGGCCTGATAGATGGGCAGTGCTGAGAACGATTCGAAGGTCGTCTTCCGAAATTGTGATTTTTGCGTTACTTCTTCACTGTGATGTTTCTGCGTGTTATGCGGCGTTGGAAGCAGGTGCCACCGTAGTGGCTGCTCGAGACAGCGAGCCTGAGCATCTGGTAACAACCCTTCTTGCCGCTCTGAAGGGGCAAATCGTCCTGCCGGCAGCGTTGGTAGAGGCATTCGTCGATCAGTTTCGCACCCGCCACGCGGATCGTGCGGCGGTGCTCAGCGAGCTTGATATCGAGCTGCTACGGATGTTGAAGCGAGGCGAGACGGTTACCGCGATGGCCCAACGGTTGCACATGGCTTCACGCACCGTAGACCGCCGGCTGCAGAACCTATACCGGCGAATGGGCGTACGAACTCGTCTCCAAGCGGTCGCCTGGGCGGTGCATTGGCGTGTACTCGACCCTTGGACCTGACCCGCGGTGCGCCATTACACCGTACTGTCTGCACAGCGAGCGAGGCATCGAACGAAGCGCCGGGCGCTACTGTGCAGAGTTTTGCCGAACTACCGGCATTACTCTGCACAGTGCAGGAA
>JBOGED010000146.1:0-2959 GCA_050743625.1 Egibacteraceae bacterium
GCCCGGAACCGGCTCCACCAATCCCGCACCGTCCGCGCCGCTTGGCCCGCCGTGGCTCCCGCCGCCATCCGCGCCAACGCCCCGCCGATCACCCCGACCGCGTAAAACCGCCAGACCAGCACGAACGACGGCAACAACGCATGACTCGCCCCGCACGAGCCGCACCTGGCGCGGCGCACCCAGATCCAGCGCGTGCCCCCATCACGCACGAACCGCTCATAACCCGGCCAAAACATCATCGGCCGCTCACATGACCCGCAGCGCCGACGTGGCACCACCGGCTCGCGGCCGGCAGCGGCATACGATTCGACGGACAACGGGCAAGCCCATACCATGACCACGGTGCTTTGACACCACCATGGACCCGCCCGGGAGTGCGCAAACACGAGGGCGGGTCCTTCGCTTGCTCAGGACACCACAATCCTGCCACCCACGCGCACTCCGTCCCCAATGACCACTGCCGTCCCGCCCCCGCCACGCTCAACCAGTCATGCCCATAACACATGTTCGCCGTGCCCTTCGACGAGAGCGGCCACGGTTCCCGATGCCGGCCTGGCCCGCCATCGAGAGGTCGTCAACGCCTTCCTCGCTGCCGCGCGCGGCGGTGGCTTCGACGCGCTCGTCGCGACCCAGACGTCGTGCTCCGAACCGACCGCACAGCCGCGCCTCGTCAACGGAGCCGCGGGAGCCGTGTGGGCTCCGGGCGGACGGCCACGTGTCGTATTCAGCTTCACGATCACACGCGGGAAGATCGTCGAGATCGATCTCCTCGCCGAGCCCGAGCGCCTCCGCCGGCTCGACCTGGCCATCCTCTACGAATGACGCGCAACGCCTCAGCCTCTGGGGGGTGGAGGCGTCTGCGAGCACGGAGAACCGGCAGCCGCCCGGCTAGTCCGACTGGGATCTGAGGAAGCGTTCGATCTCTGCGGCGAGTCCCTCACCCGTAGGCAGCTCGGCGTCGCCTCCACCGAGGTCGTAGTGCTGCTCGAGCGCATGGACCATGTCGATGGCCTCTTGGTGCTGGGCGAGCGTCGCGTCGACCTGCTCGTGGTGAAGCGTCGCCGCCGCTTCGAGCTCAGTGGTGTCCACCTCGGTCTCGAAAAGCGCGGCGACCGCACGGACGAGCGCGAGCGCGCCCGCGGGGTTCGCCAACGCCGAGAGGTAGTGCGGGACCTCGGCCAAGAGGGACACCGCGGGGATCGCGGCGTCGGCGAGCACCCCCTGCAGGATCCTGACGATTCCGGACGGGCCGGCATAGCGAGGGACGCCGGGGAATCCGGCGAGTACCCCCTCAACGGGGGTTACCACATTCGCGGTGCGCCGGACGCGGATCGGCCTCGTATGCGGCGCCGGGGCGGCGTAGGCGCCGAGGCCGATCATCTGCTCGACACCAGTCTGGCGACAGATCTCCAGGACCGCGTCGCAGAACGCGCCCCAGCGCATGTCCGGCTCGGCGCCGAGCAGGAGCAACGCGTCGCGCGGGCCGTCGACGGTGGCCGCGAGCAGCTCGATGTCCGGCCACACGATGCGCTGCAGCGTCCCGCCCTCCACGACCACGGTCGGGCGGCGCGAGCGATAGTCGATCAGCTCATCTGAATCAAACGTCGCGCTGACCTCGGGCTTCCAACCGAGCCGTAGGAACGTTGCCGCCGTCGCGGCCCCACCGCCCGCGTCCACGAACCCCTCGAGCGCCGTCAACAACCAGGGCCGCCGCAGCTGCGGCAGCTCGCCCTGCCAGCGGACCAACCGACCCATGAGCACCAGGCTACTCGCACCGCCGGGATCTGGGCATGCTCGGCCTTAGCATATGCAGCAATTAGCTCAGCACGGCCTCGTAGAGGGCGACGAGGTGGTGGATGTTGCGCTCGACGGTGAGGCTGGACCGGAGCTCGGCGGCGCGGCGGCGAAGGACGGGGACGTCGAGGGTGTCGAGCTGGGCGCCCAGGTCATCGACGCCGTCCAGGGACGCGCCGGCGCCGTGGTCGCGGACGAAGCGGTCGAGCGCCCGGTGCTGGCGGAACGTCAGGACGGGCAGGCCGCAGGCGAGGTACTCGTACAGCTTGTTCGGGAGCACCGTGTCGAGGTGCGCGCCGTTGCGCGTGGCATTGAACCCTGCCCAACCGAAGTCGTACTGGGGAAGCGCAGCGAGCAGCGCGTGAGGATCGAGGCGCTCATGGATGCAGACCCCCGCCAGCACCTTGTAGTCCAGCGCAGGCCTGGCGGGGTAGACATGGAGCGACACTCCCCCGCCGGAGATCCGCGAGAAGATGTCACGCAGGTCGTAGTGACCTCCGTCGCTGAACAGCGTGCCCTGGTAGACGACCCGCCAGGGGCCAGAACGCGGCCGGGACGGCGGGGGCAGCTCCGCCGGCAGGCTGGCGCCGACCGCGTAGTTGCCGAAGACGAGCGTGTGCGCCGGCGCCTGGTAGCGGGCGGCGATCTCGCCGAGCAGCTCGTCGGAGACGGTGACTAAGGCGGCGCTACGCTCGATCGCCTCGCGCTCCAGTGCCAGCGGGTCCAAAGGCTCGGGGAACCCGTCCCGGTACGGCGTGTTGCGCAGGCTCTGGAAATCGTGGACGTCGTGGATGATCGGAACCCGGTCACCCACCGCCCGGGATGCGACCACGGTGAGCTCGTCCGGCAGGTTGTGGCTGTGGATGAGATCCGGACGGAACGCGTCCACGACCTCGCGCAGCGGAGCACCTGGGTCGTCGCCCAGCTGCCACCAGCGGTCGAACAGCTCGTCACCCGCTCCGTAGAAGCCCGACAGCGTCCGCCCACGGCACGCGAAGCCGAGCCGCAGCCCGGGCATGGCCGCCCGCAGCCCAGCGGCGTACTTCAGCGTGCGGATACAGGGAAGCTGCTGAAGGAACAGAACCCTCATCAGGTGTCCAAGCCTCCCCAATGGCTCCCCGAACAGGGATTTGGGGGCACATACGCCCCGAAATCCCTGTTCGGG
>JBOGED010000147.1:0-6925 GCA_050743625.1 Egibacteraceae bacterium
ACCCACACACCCCCGATTCACACCACCCACCTAGAGGATGGGTGGACGCCGGTCATAGAGACCGACGTCGACGGGCCGAACGCGTTGCCGTTGCGGCTTGACCGGGACACCCCCACGCTTGGCCGCTACTCCGCGACTCGGCGTGTCGCGCGGACGATCTACTTCGGATCGGCACCGACTCAAGCGGCGGCCAACCGCGGTATCGACGACCGCTCGATCAAGCTTGGGTGCGTGCAGCCAGGCGAGACCCCCGCGACGTTCGGCGACGCGCTGCGGCGGCTGACGGACCAGGCCACCTACCTGTATGTCGATGGGCAGCGCTACTGGTACTCGCTGCAGCCGTCGGTCACCCGGCTGGCTCACGACCGTGCAGCCTCCCACTTCACGGACGATGACGTCGATGAGCAGATCCGTGAGCGCCTCGAAACGACGAACAAGGCTACTTACCGGGGCGGCTTCGCCAGAGTGCACACCGCTCCCAGATCGCCGTCGGACGTTCCCGACGAGCCCGAGGTGCGGCTGGTCGTGCTCGGCCCGGAGCACCCGCACTCGGGCAAATCCGCCGACAGCCCAGCTCGCGTGGCGGCGGAGCTACTGCTCGACCAGCGCGCGGCGGGTCACCGGCTGCACCGCAACATGCTCGTGTTCCTCGCCCCGGACAAGAGCCGGTTGGCAGAGCTGCGCCAGGGAGTGCGCGAGTTTCTGGCATGGCAGTCGATCGAGAACGAGCAGGACACGCTCGAGCTCGGTAACTTCCAGCGCAAACAGGTCGAAACCAAGCGAAAGCACTTCGACGACGCCGTCGACCAGCGGGTCAAAGAGACGTTCGTCTGGGTTCTCGTCCCATCCCAAGGTCGCGAAGAGTCCACGGTGATATGGGACGAGACACGCGTCAGCGGGCCCGACCAGCTCGCCGTGCGCGTGACCAAGAAGCTGCACACGGAGGAGAGCTTGATCGCCGAATACTCAGGCGTCCGCCTCCGTATGGACCTCGACCGCGTGCCTTTATGGCGCGGCGACCACGTTGGGTTGAGGCAGCTGTGGAGCGACTACAGCCAATACCTGTACCTGCCCCGACTCCGGGACTCAGGGGTCTTGTGCGGCGCGATCCAACAAGGCGTCGGGCTGCTCACGTGGAACCCGGACACGTTCGCGTACGCCAGCGCCGTCGATGACGCGACCGGCCGGTACACCGGCCTCGTCGCCGGTGAGAACGCGACCGTCGTCATCGACACCACCTCGGTCATCGTCAAACCGGACGTTGCCGCTCGCCAGATAGCGCAGGACCGGCCGCTACCGGAGATCGATGGAGGCGGAGCAGCAACGACCGGCGAAGCGGCGGTGGTGGTGAGCCCGAGCATCGACACGAGCGCGCCGGTCGGTCCGACCGTCCCCACTCGCTTCTACGGACGGGTTTCGCTGGAGCCGGTGCGCATGCTGCGGGACCTCGGGGACATCGCCGAAGCGATCGTCGCCCAGCTCGGGCGAGCCAACGCTGACGTGGTGATCACCCTGGAGGTCGAGGCCAGCGCCACGAAGGGCTTCGACGACGACGTCCGTCGCACGGTCAGCGAGAATGCCCGAACCCTCAAGTTCGACACCCACGAGTTCGAGGACTGACGTCGGTGAAGTGGGACCACTCCATGCGTTGAGTCCCGATATGAGCGAGGTCATCTCTGGCAAGCGGGCGAGGGCGCTCCTGGCTCGCGCGCGAGCGTTGCGGGCGGCTGCGGCCGAGGTCACCCGCCAATCGGAGGCGCTCGAGCGCGAGGTCCGCGACAAGTTCAACGCGGTGCGGGCCGAACTGGTCCAGCGGCAACTCGAGAGCATCCCGGTCGCTCGGCTTCGTGAGACGACCGAGGGACGATTGCGGCTAGGCCCACTGGAGGCGGCGGGGTATCGCACGGTGGCCGACGTGGCGTCCGCCTCCTCGTCTCGGCTCGAGCAGGTCGAGGGGGTGGGACCGCAGACGGCGTCCCAGGCGGTTGCCGCTGCCCGCCAGCTCGCCTCCGCCGTCGAGGAGAGCATCGCCGTCCGCCTCGACCCCGATGACCGGGCGGCAGGGCCAGACAGACCTCCTCGCGGCGGTTCGGGCCTACGACCAAGCCGAGCGTCTGATATCACCTTTGCGGAGCCAGATAGAAGATCTGTGCGGCACGCTACCTCCGCTGCTCGACGAAGCGGCCCGAGCTGGCAGCCGGTGAGAGGATGCTCTTCTCGGGAAAGGAACGGCGGACCGCCACGCTCGGTGCGCTTGAGCGGTTGCAGGGCCTGGTCGACGACCCGGCGGTCGGATCCCTCGGACTGGCGTTGAGCGAGGCGCTCTCCGCCCTGGATAGGCCCCTACCAGACACGGAAGCACTCTGGCGGGACTACGAGTCAAGGGCCTCGGACTATTACGCCGTGCTCGGCGAGCTCGGCGACATGGACCTCGACGTCGATGCCGCCCAAGGGTTCATCCCGGCCGAGATCGCGGCCAAGGTGGGATCCCAACAGCTCGATGCCACGTTCCTGAAGGTCTCGTTGCGGGGGTACCAGGCCTTCGGCGCGAAGTTCGCTCTGGTCCAGCGCCGCTGCATCCTTGGGGACGAGATGGGCCTCGGCAAGACTGTCGAGGCGCTCACGGCGCTGGCGCATCTGCGCGCGCTCGGCTCTACGCACTTTCTGGTCGTGTGCCCCGCGAGCGTCCTGGTGAACTGGATCCACGAGATCTACCGCCGGAGTGCCCTTCAACCCCTCCGGGTCCATGGCAGTGATCGCGAGGCCAGCCTCCTGCGCTGGGCGAGGCAGGGCGGGGTGGCCGTCACCACCTTCGAGTCACTCCGGGCGCTCGCGGTGCCCGAGGGCATACAGATCGCCATGCTGGTCGTCGACGAGGCCCACTACATCAAGAACTCCACCGCCCAGCGGTCGCAAGTGGTCACGCAAGCGATGACCCGAGCCGACCGTGTGTTGTTCCTCACCGGTACCCCGATGGAAAACCGGGTCGAGGAGTTCCGAACTCTTGTCGGCTACCTCCAACCTCAGATCGCGACCGACATCAACGGAGTTGACGGCGTCGCGGGCGCGACCGCGTTTCGCAAGGCCGTCGCGCCCGTCTACCTCCGCAGAAACCAGGCCGACGTGCTGACCGAGCTACCGGAGCGGCTCGAGGCGGAGGACTGGGTCGAACTCGGCGGCGAGGACCTTACGGCCTACAGAGCCGCGGTCGCGTCCGGGAACTTCATGGCCATGCGCCGAGCAGCCTACGCGCCGGGCAACCTGGAGGGGTCCGCGAAGCTGGCCAGGCTCCAAGAGATCGTCGAGGAGTCGGCCGCTAACGGCTGGAAGATGGTCGTCTTCTCCTATTTCCGTGATGTGCTCGAGGTCATTCGCAAGATGATCGGCGAAGGCGCGCTCGGGCCGCTGACCGGAAGCGTCCCGCCGACGGCTCGGCAAGCCCTCGTGGACGAGTTCACCGCGATCGAGGGCCATGCGGTCCTCGTCAGCCAGATCCAGGCGGGTGGCGTCGGCCTCAACATCCAGGCTGCCTCGGTTGTCGTGCTGGCCGAACCCCAGTGGAAGCCGTCCAGCGAGGACCAGGCGATCGCGCGGTGTCATCGCATGGGTCAGGTTCGGCGCGTCCGGGTCCACCGGCTCCTGGCGAAGGACAGCGTGGACCAACGAATGCTCGAGATCTTGCGCCGCAAGGCACTGTTGTTCGACGAATACGTGCGGCGGAGCACGCTGTCCGACGAGAGCCCGGACGCGATCGACGTCTCCGACGTGGACACCACACGAGAGGTGTCCGAAGCCGAGGCAGAGCGCCAGATCATCAAGATGGAGCGGGAACGGCTCGGCTTGGAGCCAGCTCCCGCGTGATGGCGCAGCATTCCTCCGTATACGAGGGAAAGCTGCAGGTCAAAACCAGCGCGCCACGCGGAGGACGCAACAATCCTGCGTATCCGGAGGAAAGCATCCCATGGGCCTTGCGGCCCACCCGTTGACGGATGAAAATCGCCGCGGCCGAGCGCTGCGGTGCTGCGACGATTTTGTAGTTCGCTCCTTTGGTCTATTTTTCATCCCAGCTGCAGTGTGAGCCGGCCCTTCAGCCCTGCCCGGGCGCTGACGACCGAGCCCCCATTCGCGCGAGGTCTAGGCTATGGCCATGTCGATCGTGGCGCTGGCGGGAGGGATTGGGGCGGCGCGGTTCTTGCGTGGGCTCGTGCGGGTAGTCGATCCCGGCGAGTTGACCGTGGTCGCGAACACCGGGGACGATCTGCGGTTGCATGGGTTGCATGTCAGTCCCGACCTGGACACGATCGTCTACACGCTGGGGGATGGTGTGCATCCCGAGCAGGGCTGGGGCCGCGCGGGTGAGACGTTCGCGGTCTCGGAGGAGCTAAGGGATCGGTACGGGATCCCGCCATGGTTCGCCCTCGGCGACCGTGACATCGCGACGCATCTCGCGCGGCTGGCGGTATTGAGCCGGGGCGGCACGTTGTCCGAGGCGACGAGCGTCATCGCGAAGGCGTGGGGGCTGGGGTTCCGGCTGCTTCCGATGACCGACGATCCCGTCGCGACGCGGATCCGGACAAAGGACGGGCGCCAGCTGCACTTTCAGGAGTGGTGGGTCGGCGAGCACGCGGGTCCCGAGGTCGCCGAGGTATGGCTGGAGGGGGCGGCGAGCGCGCGGCCCGCGCCGGGAGTGCGGGAGGCGATCGCGGCGGCCGATGCCGTGGTGCTGTGCCCTTCGAACCCGGTGGTGTCCATTGGGACTATCCTGGATGTACCCGGCATCCGTGAGGCGCTGCGGCCACGGGTCGTGGTGGGAGTCTCCCCGATCGTGGCGGGCCAGGTGGTGCGGGGGATGGCCGACAAGCTGCTCCCTGTCGCTGGCACCCCGGTCTCGGCGTTGGGAGTCGCGGGGAGCTACGCGGACTTCCTCGACGGCTGGGTCATCGACCAGGCCGACGTGGAGTCGAAGTCCGCGATCGCCGCGCTGGGTGTCCAGGTCGCCGTCACCGACACGATCATGGCGACGACCGAGGTCGCGGAACGCCTCGCTCGGGTCGCCCTGAACCTGGCAGGGATCAGTACGGCATGATCGAGATCATCGCGGTTGACGGCTTGCCGGAGGTGGTCTCAGGCGACGACCTCGGGATGTTGATCGCCTCGGCGACCCAGCTTCGCGATGGCGACGTCGTCGTCGTCGCGCAGAAGATCGTGAGCAAGGCAGAAGGCGCCCTAGTCGACACCAAGCCCGGCGAGGACCGAGCCGCCGCGCGACGGCGAGTCGCGCGCGCCGAGGCGGTCCGGGTCGTCTGTGACGCGCCGTTCGCGTTGATCGTCCAGACTCGCCATGGCCTTGTCTGCGCGAACGCGGGCATCGACGCCTCCAACGTCCCCGACGGGCGGCTCGCCCTGCTCCCGAACGACCCAGATGGCAGCTCCCGGCGCCTGCGGGCACGGCTCGCGGAGCTGACCGGCGCCAAGGTCGCCGTGATCGTGTCCGACACGTTCGGGCGGCCATGGCGCCTTGGGCAGACCGACGTCGCGATCGGGGTCAGCGGCCTACGCCCCATCCGAGACGAGCGTGGTGGCGCCGATCGTGGAGGGGTACCGCTCGAGGTCACCGTGGTTGCGGTGGCCGACGAGCTGGCGGCCGCCGCCGACCTTGTGCGGCGCAAGGCCGACGGCGTCCCCGTGGTCGTGATCCGCGGGTTCAAAGCCGAAGCTGACGACCGCTCCGGGGCTGGATCACTCGTGCGGCCCGCGGACGAAGACCTCTTCCCCCATGGCCGAGGGTGGTTGGCGGACGCGCTCGCGGCGGATGGCACGCCCGGGCAAGGCGATATGGAGCGGGCGATCGCCGCCGGTCACGGCGCATGCCGAGGACTCGCCCAGATTGTCGAGCGCGGCTCGACCGTGACGATCCGAGCGCTCGGAGAGTCCGCGGAGGCGGGGGTGGCCGTCGGGGTGGCCACAGGCGCCCTGGTCGCGGCGTTGCTCGACCTCGGGTACACGGCGCGCTGGCGTCCTGTGGACGGTGCGGCAACGGTCGTGGACGTCGCCCGTTAGACTGCTGCGTACATCGGTCGAAACGCTCAGGGAGTCACCGCGTGTCCCAGGACCAGCTCAGTAAACGTGCTCGCCAGAAGGCCCACCGCGATGCGCAGCGCGCCCAGGAGCGGGCCAGGCAGGCCCGCGCCCGCCGTAACCGGATCCTCGCGTTCGCCGCGGTCGCGCTGCTCGTGCTCGCCGGTGTCGGGGTCTTGGTGCAACGCCAGCTCGCGGCCCGTGCGGCGGTAGAGGCGGAGCGCGCGGCGGTGGCAGCGAAGCTCGTCACGCTGGGGTGCACGCAGGACACGGCGCAGGCCGACCTCGGTGGCGGAAACCATCTCGACATCCAGGGACCCGAGAACGTCGTCGTCAACCCCCCCGAGGCGGTCTACCCGGACCGTCCTGCGACATCGGGTCCTCATCTCAGCTCGGTCGTCAAGACGGGGGTCTACGACACGCTGATCGACGAGCGCGTGCTGGTCCACAATCTGGAGCATGGCTACGTCATCGCCTACTACGCGCAGTCCGCTCCGGCTGATCAGGTGAGCGCGCTGAAGGAGTGGGGGACCGCGCAGATCGACGGCGACTTCCCCAAGCTGATCGTCGCGCCGTGGACCGGCGACGCGATGCCGGAGGGCGCGCGCTTCGCCTACACCACCTGGAACTCCCGGCAGATGTGCGCGGACTTCGATCCCCAGGTTGCCAGCGTCTTCGCGCAAGCCCATTCGGGGAACAACAGCCGCGCTCCCGAGCGCAACCTGCTCCCGCACCTGAATGAGCAAGCGGGCGTCCTGGACCCCAGCAACGAAAACGTGTTGTTCCCACCGCTCGACCAGCAGTTGGGCTCTTAGCCTGCTTCTTGTGGAGGATCCGCGCGGTATAC
>JBOGED010000148.1:0-2321 GCA_050743625.1 Egibacteraceae bacterium
GAGCTGTCGCGAGGCTTCAAGGCCCTTAAAGTCTGGATGGGCCTGAAGGTCCACGGGCGCAAGGGCTACGCCGGGGCAATCGAGCGGGACGTCGCCCTGGCGCGCTTCCTCTCCGATTCGGTGGACGAACGCCCCGACTTCGAGCGGCTCTCCGAGCCCATTCTCTCGATCGCGAACTTCCGCTACCGGCCGGCGGACGCCGGGTCTTCCGAGAAAGACCTCGACCTCTTGAACCGCCGCATCGTCAACCGCCTTGTCGCAGACGGCTCCTTCTTCCTCGCCCCCACGGTCCTGAAGGGCAAGACCGCCCTGCGCGCCGCGATCGTCAACTTCCGCACGACCGAAGAAGACTTGACCTTCCTCCTCGACGAGGCGCAGCGGATCGGCCGAGATCTGTCGGGAGCGCGCGGCTGACGGACGCCTTCACCGCGCCTTGCGGTAGTGCAGCGTGACGGCCCTGCTGTACATCGTCCCGGAGGAGGCGTCCTTTCTACGGGGGAAACGGGGGACGTCTGGTCTCCCGTGAGATCCGTCCTACTTCTTCGTTTCGACCATCCCGACCATGTTCACGTCGGATTTCCCTTCCCGGTGAATCCGAAGTTCCCGACTTGGTAGGCTGTAACCGATTGAAAACACGTGTTCAGGAGGGGTTTTGGCTGGTATTGTGTAGGCATGTAGATTTGATTTTATCTCTTGACATAGCGAGGCGAGATGCTTAAGCTGTATGCATGTTCGTGGCGGTCATCCCCAACCGCGGTTCCCCTCCCGCCATCCTGCTGCGCGAGAGCTACCGGGAAGGCAAAAAGGTCAAGACCCGAACCCTGGCCAACATCTCCCGCTGGCCGTCCGAAAAGATAAAACGGCTGCGCTTAGCCTTACGGGGCGAGCAGGCCGACGCGGCGCTGCCGCTTAAGGAGAGCTTTGAGATTGTCCGCTCCCTGCCGCACGGCCAGGTGGCCGCCGTCTTAGGCACGGCGCGCAAGCTTGGGCTGCCGCGTTTGATCAGCCGGACCCCCTCGCGCCAGCAGGCGCTGTCCTTGGCCATGATCGTGGCCAGAGTGCTGGATCCCGCTTCCAAGCTGGCCACCGCTCGGGGGTTGCACGAGCAGACGCTGTCGTCTTCGTTGGGGGAGGAGCTTGGGATCGAATCCGTCGAGGAGGACGAGCTCTATGAGGCGATGGATTTTCTCTTAGGCGAGCAGGATCGCATCGAGCGGGCCTTAGCCAGGCGGCATTTGGTCGAGGGATCGCTGGTGCTCTACGACGTGACCTCCACCTATTTTGAGGGGCGGCATTGTCCGCTGGCCAAGCGCGGGTACTCGCGGGATGGCAAGAAGGACCGGTTGCAGATCGTCTTTGGGCTTCTGGCCAATGTCTCAGGGTGCCCGGTGGCGGTGGAGGTCTTTGAGGGCAACATGGCGGATCCCAAGACGCTGCCGTCGCAGGTGAGCAAGTTGCGAGAGCGGTTCGAGTTAAGGCGCATCGTTCTGGTGGGCGACCGAGGCATGATCACACAGGCGCGCATCCGCGAGGATCTCTCTGGAGTGGAGGGGTTGGACTGGATAACGTCGCTGCGTGCGCCGGCCGTCAAGAAGCTCGTCGAGCAAGGATGGCTGGAACTGTCGCTCTTTGACGAGCGGGATCTGGTGGAAATCACCTCGCCGGACTATCCGGGGCAGCGGCTGGTGGTCTGCCGCAACCCCCTTCTGGCGGCTCAGCGCTTGCGCAAGCGCGGGGAACTTCTGGAGGCCACCGAGCGTGAGCTGGCCAAGATCGCCGAGGCGACTGGCCGCGCCAAGCGCCCTCTGCGCGGCCGAGCCGAGATCGCCTTGCGCGTGGGAAAAGTCATGGGACGGTTCAAGATGGGCAAACACTTTCTCCTCCAAATTGAGGAGAAAGCCTTCCACTACGAGCGCAACGAAAAGGCAATCACCCAAGAAGCAGCCCTCGATGGCCTCTACGTGATCCGCACGAGCCTAAAGCCGCAGACCTTCACCGCCGAGCAGTTGGTCCTCTCCTATAAGGGACTCTCCGCCGCCGAGCGCGCCTTCCGGAGCTTGAAGACGGTGGATCTGAAAGTTCGCCCGATCTTCCACCGGCTCGAAGACCGAGTCAAAGCTCACGTCTTCCTCTGCATGCTCGCCTACTACGTCGAGTGGCACATGCGGCAAGCCTTCGCCCCCATGCTCTTTGACGACGACGAGGAAAAAGAAACCAAGGAAGCCCTCCGGCCCTCCGTCGTCGCCAAGGCTCAACGCTCCCTGCGCGCCCAACGCAAAGCCGCCACCAAACGATCCGACGATGGCTCACCCATTCACAGC
>JBOGED010000149.1:0-6034 GCA_050743625.1 Egibacteraceae bacterium
AGGTTGATCTGGCCGATCGAGGCTCCGCAGCGCAACAGGGCGGTGTTGATCGCCTGCTTGTCGGCCAGCGTGATGCCAGGGGCGGGGAGGGCGAGCAACGCGGACCCGCCCCCGGAGATGAGGACCAGCGCGAGGTCGTCGGAGCCCAGACCCGAGACCAGGTCGAGGATGCGGCCGGCGGCGCGCTGTCCCGCCGCGTCGGGTACGGGGTGGGAGGCCTCGACGACCTCGACGAGCTTGCAGGGCGCCACGTGGCCGTAGCGCGTGACGACGAGCCCGGTCAGGGGGCCGTCCCAGGCCTGCTCGACCGCCTGGGCCATCCTCGCAGAGGCCTTGCCGGCGCCGACCACCACCACCCGGCCCGGCGGTCGCGGTGGCAGGAACATCGGCACCCGCAACAGCGGGTCGGCGGCGGCGACCGCGGCGGAGAACATCGCGCGCAGCAAACCTGGCGGGTCACCTGGCACTGGGACGCTCATGTGCGTGCATGCCATTGTGCAGAGTTAGTCCGGTATTCCGGACTAACTCTGCACAGTGCAGGATTTGCGCGGCCAGGCGAAGCAGCGGTCACGCGACGCGGCAGGGCGGTTCTCGGCCGTCGAGGAAGGCCGCGAGGTTCTCGAGGACGAGCATGCCCATGGCCGTGCGGGTCTCCAGCGTGGCGCTGCCAAGGTGGGGGAGGAGCACGGCGTTGTCCAGCTCGCGCAGCGCCAGTGGGACCTCGGGCTCGCGCTCGTAGACGTCCAGCGCGGCGCCGCCGATCGTCCCCGAGCGCAGCGCCTCGACGAGTGCGGCCTCGTCGATGATGTCTCCGCGGGCGCTGTTGATTAAGAACGCGGTCGGCTTCATACACGCCAGCCGGGTGGCGTCCATGAGCCGGGAGTTCCCGCCCCCGCCCGGCATGTGCAACGAGACGAAGTCGGCGACCTCAAGCACCTCTTCGACCGTGCCGACCCGTCGCGCGTCCGGGATGCCATGCGCAGGCTCGAAATCGGCCGGGTCGTACCACACGACCGGCATCCGGAAGCCGAAATGCGCCCGGCGGGCGACTGCTTGACCGATGCGCCCCATGCCGAGGATGCCGAGGGTCTTGCCAGTGACGTCGGCGCCCATCATGTGTGTCGGCCGCCACCCAGCCCACCGCCCCGCCCGCAGCTCACGCTCGCCCTCGCCGGCGCGGCGGGCGATCATCAGCAGCAGGGTCATCGCGGTGTCGGCGGTGGTATCGGTGAGCACCTCGGGAGTGTTCGTGACAACGATCCCGGCCTTCGCGGCGGCGTCGACGTCGATGTTGCTGTACCCGACGCCGAAGTTGCCGAGGAAGCGGGTACGCAGCTGGTCGGCGAAGAAGTCCGCCGGGAAGGGATCCGCGACGCACGGCAAGACGGCGTCGGCGTCCCGCAGCGCGGCACGCAGCCCGTCCGGGCCGAGCGGCACGTCGTCGGCGTTCAGCCGCACGTCTGGGAAGCGTGTGCGGAGCGCTTCCTCGACTGCCTCGGGCCACCGGCGGGTGACGACGATCACGGGATCTGCCACGGCAGGGCCTCCTGAAACGATGGGAACGAAAAAGATAGCCTCAGACGGCGGGGGTCATAAGGCCGCGCTTGTCGAGCACCTCGGCCATGGTCACGCCCATGGATGACGGGTCGGGTGCCACCGTGATACCGGCGGCGGTCAAGATCTCGACCTTCTCTTGTGCGGACTCTCCGACCGCCGACACGATCGCGCCAGCGTGGCCCATCTGCCGGCCCTTGGGCGCCGACAGGCCGGCGATGTAGGCGACGACCGGTTTGGTCATGTGGGCACGCACGTACGCGGCGCCCTCAGCCTCTTGCGGGCCGCCGATCTCACCGATCATCATCACGGCATCGGTCTCGTCGTCGGCCTCGAAGAGCTGGAGGATGTCCCGGAAAGACGATCCGTTGACCGGGTCGCCGCCGATACCGACCGAGGTGGAGATGCCGATACCCAGCGCCTTCATCTGGGCGGCGGCCTCGTAGCCGAGCGTGCCGGAGCGGCCGATGACACCGACCCGGCCGGCGAGGTAGATGTGGCCGGGCATGATGCCGAGCATGGCCCGTCCCGGTGAGATGGTGCCGGCGCAGTTCGGCCCTGTGAGGCGCATGGCGCGGCTGGCCTTGTAGCGCCACATGTACCGCTTGGCTCGCATCATGTCCTGGGTCGGGATACCGTCGGTGATGCAGACGCAGTACCTGATCCCCGCGTCGGCGGCCTCCATGATCGAGTCGGCCGCGAACGGCGGCGGCACGAACACGATGGAGGCGTCCGCTCCCGTGGCCACGACCGCCTCCTTGACGGTGTTGAAGATCGGCCGGTCGAGAATCGTCTCGCCGCCCTTGCCCGGCGTCACACCCCCGACGACGTTCGTGCCGTAGGAGATCATGTCCTCGGCGTGGAACCGCCCGATGCGGCCGGTGATCCCCTGAACCACGACGCGGGTCCGCTCGGTAAGCAGGATGGCCATGGCTGCTCCCCGTCCTTAGGCGCTGGCGGTACTGGGCAGCTGGTTGACGACGGCGACGACCTTCTCGGCCGCCTCCGCCAGGGTGTCCGCGGTGATGATGGGTAGGCCAGACTCGCGGAGCATCCGCCGCCCCTCCTCGACGTTCGTGCCAGACAGCCGGACGACGACGGGGACCTTGACATCGATCTGCGTGAAGGCCGCGATGATGCCCTCGGCGACCCAGTCGCACCGGTTGATTCCCGCGAAGATGTTGACCAGCATCGCCTTGACGTTGCCGTCGTGGTGCACCGCGCGGAACGCCGTCATCACGCGCTCGGGGGACGCCCCGCCGCCGATGTCGAGGAAGTTCGCGGGCTCTCCACCGGCCAGCTTGATCATGTCCATCGTGGCCATGGCCAGCCCCGCACCGTTGATCATGCAGCCGATGTCGCCGTCGAGGCCGACATAGGCGAGGCCGCGGTCGGCTGCGTGGCTCTCACGGGCGTCCTCTTGGCTGCGGTCGCGGAGCTCGGAGATCTCGAGGTGCCGGAACAACGCGTTGTCGTCGAAGGACATCTTGGCGTCGAGCGCGACCAGCCCGCCCTTGGTCGTGACCACCAGCGGATTGATCTCCAGCAGCGTGGCGTCCAGGTCACGGAAGGCACGGTAGGACCGGCGGAAGATACGGCTGGCCTCGGCGGTCTGCTCACGAGCCAACCCGATGGCGAAGGCGATCTCACGCGCCTGGAACTCCAGGAAGCCCACCGCGGGCTCGACGATGGTCCGTATCACGGCCTTGGGATCAGCCGTGGCAAGCTCCTCGATCTCCATGCCGCCCTCGGCCGAGGCGATGACCACGACCCGCTCGATACGGCGGTCCAGCACGATGCCGAAGTACAGCTCCCGCGCGATGTCGGTGGCCTCCTCGACGTAGACGCGGTAGACGAGCTTGCCCCTAGGGCCTGACTGCCGGGTCACCAGCCGCTTGCCGAAGAGGCTGTTCGCGGCGTCCTGGACCTCGCGGTCAGAGCGGCAGAGCTTCACCCCTCCGGCCTCGCCGCGGCCGCCGGTGTGCACCTGTGCCTTGACGACCCAAGCGGCGCCGCCGATCTCTATCGACCGGTAAGACGCCTGCTCGGGGCTGTACGCGAGACCGCCCCGTGGTATCGGGACCCCGAAGCGGGAGAGGATCTCTTTCGCCTGGTACTCGTGGATGTCCATGGCGCCTCAACCCCTCGCCGCCGCGCGGATGGCGTCGTCCATGGCGATGACGGTCTGAGCCATCCGCTCCGACGCCGCGTCGATCATCTTGCCGTCCAACGACGCGGCGCCCCTGCCATCGGCCTCGGCCTCTCGCAGCGCCTCGATGATGCGGCGGGCGCGAGTGACCTCGGGCTCGGGGGGGCTGAAGACCTCGTTGGCGAGCGCGACCTGGCTGGGGTGGATGGCCCACTTGCCTTCGCATCCCAGCGCGGCCGCCCGCCGGGCGCCGTCGAGGAAGCCGTCGGGGTCGGAGAAGTCGCCGAACGGCCCGTCGATCGGGCGCAGGCCGTAGGCGCGGCAGGCGACAATCATGCGGGACAGCGCGAAGTGCCACTGGTCGCCGGGGTAGTTCGGATTGAGGCCGCCGATGCTGACGGTGCGAGCGCGGTTGCTCGCGGCGTAGTCGGCGACGCCGAAGTGCAGGGCCTCTAGCCGGCCGCCACTGCTCGCGATGGCCTCGACGTTCGCCATCCCGAGCGCGGTCTCGATCAGCGCCTCGATGCCGACGGGGTTCGGGTAGCCCTTCGCCTGCTCCACCTGGGCGACGATCGTCTCGACGCAGTAGAGGTCCGCGGGCACGCCGACCTTGGGGACGAGGATCGTGTGGAGCCGGTCGCCCGCCTGCTCCATGAGGTCGACGACGTCGCGGTACATGTAGTGGGTGTCGAGCCCGTTGATGCGGACCGAGACCGTCTTGCCCTTAGCGGCCCAGTCGATGTCGTTGAGCGCCGCGATGGTGTTCTTACGGGCCTGCTCCTTCTCAGGAGGCGCGACGGCGTCCTCGAGGTCGAGGAACACGAAGTCGGCCGCGCTGTCCGCCGCCTTGTCGATGTACCCCGGACTGGAGCCCGGTACGGCGAGCTCGCTCCGCTGCAACCGCGGCTTCCGCATCGGGTAGAGGGTGTGACTCATCGCTGTGCTCCTCGGTTGCCGGCGGGATGCCGCGTGAGACGGGGTCAGCGCGGGGAGGCGGGTGTCAGGCTCTCAAGGCCGCCAGCCTCCAAGGCGGAGGTGGCCTCCCGGTAGTAGGCCTGCGCCGCCGCGACGCCGGCGCCCAGCTCAATCTTGGCCCCGGCGTCGGCCAGCGACATCTCCGCGCTCGCCAAGGCACCTAGGCACGTCACCTCGTTGAGGTCGCCGAGGTGGCCGATCCGGAACACCTTGCCGGCGACCCGCGACAGGCCGGCCCCGAACGCGGTCCGGTACCGGTGATAGCCGATCCGGCAGACCTCCGCACCATCGACGCCCTCGGGGACCTTGACCGCGGAGACCGTGTCGGAGTACCACTCGGGTGAGACCGCGCACAGCGAGAGGCCGAGCGCGTCGACGCCCCGTCGCACCCCCTCGGCGAGCCGGTGGTGCCGGGCGAAGACCTGCGGCAACCCTTCGGCGAACAGAAGGTCCAGGGAGGCTTGAAGACCGTGGAGCATGGGGACCGGCGGGGTGTAGGGGAAGTAGCCGACGTCGTTGGTGGCGAGCATGTCCTCGAAGCTGAAATAGCAGCGCTCCATCTTGGACGACTTGTGCGCCTCGAGCGCCTTGGCGCTGACCCCGAGCATGGACAGGCCCGCGGGCAGCATGAGCCCCTTCTGCGAGCCCGTCACGGCGAGGTCGACACCCCACGCCTCTTGCTGGAAGTCGATCGAGGCGATCGACGAGACCCCGTCGACGAACAGCAGGGCGTCCGAGCCGGTCGCGCCCATGACCCGCCGGACGCCCGCGATGTCGGATGTCACCCCGGTCGCGGTCTCGTTGTGGCAGGCGAAGACCGCCTTGATGGTCTTGTCCTCGGCGAGGTGGCGCTCGTAGGCGTCCAGCGGGACGCCGGCGCCCCACTCGACGTCGACGCAGATCACGTCGAGCCCGAGCCGCTGCGCCATGTCGGCCCAAAGGTGGGAGAACTGCCCGAAGCGAGACATCAGCACCCGGTCACCCCGGTTGAGGGTGTTGGAGATGGCCGCCTCCCACGCACCCGTTCCGGACGAGGGATAGACGAACACCCGGCCGGACTCATTACGGAAGATCTTCTTGAGGTCGGCGAACAGCGGGAGTGTCAGCTCGGGGAAGTCCGGCGCTCGATGATCCTGCTGGGGCACGTTCATCGCCCGCCGCACGGCATCGGGAACGTTGGTCGGTCCCGGGACGAAGAGGTGGATGACTCCGTTCGGCACGTTTGTCGCCTTCCTCGGCCGCGGGCGACCGTCGTCATGGACCCGGGCTGCGAGACTGCTCAGTCTCGCGCCGTGATGATCTTCACCTGGACGGTCCCGATGGCGCAAGGTTGTGTGCGGGATCCCGGCGGTATAC
>JBOGED010000150.1:0-1581 GCA_050743625.1 Egibacteraceae bacterium
GCCCCAACCCTGGCTTCGACGCGGTGGTCGGCAACCCACCCTGGGAGGAGGTCACGGTCGAGGCGCGATCGTTCTACGCGCTGCATCGGCCCGGCATCCGCCGCGGCTTGTCCGAGGTAGCGCGAGATGCAGTCGTCGCCCAGCTCATCGCGGAGCGCCCCGACCTGCCGGGAAAGCTGGCTGCCGAGCGGGAGCACGTCGCCCGGCAGAGAACCTATCTCGCGGCGGCCGAGTACCCGCCGATGTCCGGGGACCCCGACCTGTCCAAGTACTTCTGCCAGCGGTACCGGACGCTCCTTCGCGACGGAGGGGTGCTCGGCGTCGTGCTGCCCCGTACGACGTTCGTGAACCAGGGATCTCGGGACTTCCGCGCCTGGCTGTTCGAGCGAACCGCCTGCGAGCGGATCGATTTCCTCATTAACCGGGGCCGGTGGGCGTTCGACACCCACCCGCAGTACACCGTGGCGCTCGTTGCCGCCCGCAAGGACACGCCTGGAGAAGACCATCACGTACGGATCGCCGGCACCGCGACGTCGTTGACCGATTGGCTTGAGCAGGCGGACTCACCTGGGCTTGCGTGTGCCCAACGAAGCTTCGGCCACGATTGGAGGCCCCCGCTGCTGCGGTCTCAGGTCGAGGCGGACATCCTCGCGAAGGTTCGTCAAGGCACGCGCTTTCCACGCGGATCGGGTGGTCGCTGGCGATGCTTTCCGGTACGTGAGCTCGACGAGACGAACGACCGTGAGCTGTGGCATCGCGCGGAGAGCGGTTGGCCGCTATGGAAGGGCGAGAGCTTCGACCAGTACGACCCCCATGGGAGAGCCGGGAGGCTGTGCCCCCGCAACGACTCCGTCCGCAAGAAGGTCGAGAAGCCGCGACCGGGCGCGGGGTCGTTGCTCGCGGCCGAGCTGCCGGTTGCCGTTCGCCGCGAGGCGGTACGTACAGAGATCGGCCGGGCACGTGTCGTCTTCAACGACGTCACCCAAAAGGACAACTCTCGCACGGTCATCGGATGCCTTGTCCCACCGAAGACGTTTCTTACCAACAAGGCTCCTTACCTGGTGTTTGCTGTCGGGGACGACGAGTCGCGCGCCGCCTGCCTCGGCGTGATGAACAGCCTGCCGTTCGACTGGCAGGCCCGGCGCTTCGTGGAGATCAACCTCAACTTCTTCATCCTCGAAGGGCTCTTCGTGCCCGATCTCGACGACGCGGACTATGCCGCGGTTGCCGAAGCGGCGGCGCGATTATCCTGCGTCGACGAGCGCTTCGCGGACTTCGCCGCGTCGGTCGGCGTCGCGCTCGGCCCGCTCGACGACGGCGAGCGAGAGCGGTTGCGGGTCGAGATCGACGCGCGGGTCGCGCGCTCCTGGGGGCTCACGCCGGACGACCTCGCGGTCATCTCCCACGACTTCACGATGAACGCGGTGCCCGCCGCTTACCGCGCGCGGCTGAACCGGCGGCTCATCGAGCTTGGACAGCCGCCGTATGAGGCGGCGCGTTACTCGTGGCCGCGGACCGGGCGTGGGACGTAAGGCTCCTCAAGGCGGGCGATCTCCTTCTCGGAGAGCCGCACGTTGACGG
>JBOGED010000151.1:0-18803 GCA_050743625.1 Egibacteraceae bacterium
GAAAGCGACAGCTCACCGGCTCCCACCGGCCCGCGGACGCCACACACGCGATGGACTCCGCCTAAATTGGTGGCATTACCACTAAACCCGACATAGGAAGCAATCATCTAGATCTGGATACACGGATCACCCGGAGGCGCCGCGCGAGGATGCGCCCTCGATGCCCCACCGCTCCAGACCCAAGGGATACCTCACCAACTGCTGCTCGCCGGATTCATCTGGTTCGCGCAGCGCTCGGGCCTGGAGGCGATCCTGGGCGCCTTCATCGCCGGGGCGATCCTCACCCTCGTCGACCGTCAGACAATGACCCACCCTCGGTTCCGCGCGAAGCTCGACGCCATCGGCTCGGCATGTTCGTCCCGGTCCCCTTTGTCTCCGGTTCGACGTCGCCGCTCTGACCTCGGACACGTCCGCTCTCGGGACCATCCCGCTCTTCTTGTTGGCCTTGGTGGCGGCGCGCGGGCTTCCCGCCCTGCTCTACGCTCGCCGGATCGGCCTCCGGCTCACCGCGGTCGCCGCGCTTCTCCAGTCGACCTCGTTGCCGTTCATCGTCGCCTCGGCCCAGATCGGCATGGAGCTGGGACTGCTCACCAGCGATCGGTGCCGCGCTCGTCGCCGCCGGATTGCTCTCTGTCCTGCTCTTCCCGCTATCCGCGCTCAGCCTGCTCCGCCCCGCACCGGCGGTCGCCCAGGCCTAGCCGGTCCGCTATCGCGCGGATGTGGTCGGCGACACGCCCGGCTCCCTCGGCCAGCATGATCGTGTAGTGGTTGCACCGCGCAACCTCTCGTACCTCCAGCGAGGGGATCCGCCGCGTTGCCGCTCGGAGAGCACGGGAGGGATAGAGACCGGTGGGCTCGTTCTGCATGCCCCGCGGAGCACGCAAGAACAGCACAGGGCACGTGATCTGCTCGGCGGCTCTGCGCACATCCGGATTGAGAACCATATCCTGGTAGTCGGCACGAACCACGCCCTCGACCACCTTCGACCGGTAGGAGCCAGGTTCTCCCGCCAGGTCGTAGTCGACATACGCTTGGACAGCCGGCGACCAGCTGTCTACGAGAGCGGGGTGCTGCCTCCAGAATTCGCGGTAGGCCTCGCGGCTCTCGAACTCCATCCGCAGACGCTTCAGGGCGGGACCGAGGACCCGTTCGGACGCTCCGTCGGGATCTACGCGTACGGCCAAGGCGCCGGTGAGGCCGGTGAGGCCGGTGAGAAGGCCACCGTCGACCAAGACGACAGCGCGGGCGCGTGCGGGATCGGCGACCGCGAACGCGGTGGCGACGAACCCGCCCATCGAGTGACCAGCGATGATCGCGCGCTCGATACCCAATGCGTCCGCGATGGCGATCAGATCTCTGGCATGCGCAGCCATTCCATACGGGCCGGGCAGCCTGTTGCTGTCGCCGCGGCCGCGTAGGTCTGGAACGATGACGCTCATCTCATCCTGAAGTTGCGTACCGACGACTCCCCAGGAGACGTGCGACGCGGTGATGCCGTGTGCCGCCAGCACGGGAAACGCGTCCGAGGACCCCGTTCCCCAACGCGCGACGCGCAGCCGGCCACCTTCGACATCCACGTCGAAGAGCTCCGGGTGAGCGATCTCCGTCATTCTCAAACTCCGATCACCCATCCGGCGCTTCGCGGGGAGGCATGCTTGCGGTCCCATCTCGCCGGGGACATTCTGTCTGGCATTCTCTGTAGGGGCCAGGCCTGGTTTCGGTTCGAAACGACGAAAGAAGGTGCACCGGTGTCACCAGTACGGCTGCTGCCATGGGCATTGCACGAGGCGATCGAGTACCTCGCCGGTGTGTTCTTCGTGTTGGCGCCGTTCCTCTTCCAGTTCCAGGACGAGCGCGCGTTTCCCGTGTTCGTGGGAGTCGGGGTGGTCATCCTCGCGACCGCCATCATCAGCAAAGGCACACTTGGCGTCGTCGATGTGCTTCCTACCCCCGTGCACGCGCTACTGGACTATCTCCTTGCGTTTTTTCTCCTGCTTGCACCGTTTATCTTCGCCTTTGAAAATCAGACAGCGCTTACGCTCTCGATCTTCTTGGGCCTTGCTCACCTTGTGGTCACCTTGATCACTCGTTTTCCGAGCGTGGATCCCGCGGCGGATGTCGAATCAGAAGTCTCTGACCAAACTCCGCACTCTTGATTATTGGGACATACCTCTATACTGCGGACGACCGACTCACTCGCTGCGCGTTGCTCGCAACTGGGCGCCATGCGCCATGGTTGTGCGCCGCAAAGAGGTACCCCGAGGATTGTTTGTCTGATAAATCCCTACAAACCGTATATATCGATGTACATGCGGTCGTGCGGCGGACGTGAAGGACGCCCATCTCGGCGTAAATCAGCAGGTCATCGGGCCGTAGGGTGTGTCTCCCCCGGGAAGGGCTGCAGCCGAGTGCTTCCACTTCTTACCATATGAGGTAGTCGGTAACAGCGAATCCGACTCCGTTATTTACGCCGCACTTCACCGATCAGTTGACCTTTGAGCGGATAACTTCTAGTGTGCGTACTGTACGGGGAAGAATTATGGCGTTAAAGGTGGGTATCGGGGGAACGGGGTAAAGCGGAAGAAGGGCACAATTCGGACCTCTTATACATTTAGGATCTAAGGGTCCTATTTCGCTATGCTCATTAATAGCATTATCTTATCTTAACGCCTTTTCTTCTTGACATAGACAAATCACAGCGCTACCGTCCAAACAGGTGGGGTCAGGAAATCGGACTTGCCTGCATCACACCATAGACAAGCGAGCGTCGGGGGGACGCGGAACGCCGCTTCGCCTTCGCAGGTGGGTTACGAAACCACCTCGTGATAGGCGCTCGATCATGTACCTAAAAGGGGGCAAGTTATGCAACGAAGCATGCGTACGAGCTTCGCCAGCATGCTGATGGTGGCCACGATGTCGCTGGGGCTCGCCCCTGCGGCCCACGCTGGTGGCCCTTCGCAGGACAATGACACCGCGACCGCTATCGGCGGCAACGGTGGCAACGGTGGGCTCGCTCTCGGCATCGGCATCTGCGCGATCCAGATCGCGGTTGTTGGTGGCGCTGGATGCCCGAACAACGGCGTCGCGGACGCCAGTGGTGGAGACGGTGGCAGCGCTAAGGCAGCCGCCGACATCAACTAGTAGCAGCGAACCAGGAGAATCGGGGGAATCACAATGAAGAAGATCCTTGCTAGCACGATGCTCGCTGCGCTGATGGCGCTGGGGTCCACTCCTGCCGCTCACGCTGGTGGCCCTTCGCAGGACAATGACACCGCGACCGCTATCGGCGGCAACGGTGGCAACGGTGGCCTCGCAGTCGGCGTGGGTATCTGCGCGATCCAGATCGCGGTTGTTGGTGGCGCTGGATGCCCGAACAACGGCGTCGCGGACGCCAGCGGTGGCAACGGCGGCAGCGCCCTTGCAGAAGCTGACATCAACTAGTAGCAGCGAACCAGGAGAATCGGGGGAATCACAATGAAGAAGATCCTTGCGAGCACGTTGCTCGCAGCCCTGATGGCACTCGGGTCCACGTCCATGGCGTTCGCTGGGGACGATGACGACGATGACGGGGGCAAGGGCCCTCGTCAGGACAACGACGTCGCCGCTGCGATCGGTGGTAACGGTGGCAATGGCGGCGCGGCTGTCGCTATCGGTATCTGCGCGATCCAGATCGCGGTCGTTGGCGACGCTGGCTGCCCGAACGACGGTGTCGCGGTCGCTGGCGGCGGAAACGGCGGCAACGCAGAAGCGGTCGCCGACGAGAACTAGCTCTCCGCGCTGAAACGGCTAGTGCTCCGCAGCGTGACCGCACACTCCAGCGGGGCACTAGCCAGCGCTGAAATGACTCGCTTGCCGGGCAAGCACATATGCATACACAGGGGGCAATACCATGAAGTTCCGTAAGGTTCTTGCGAGCACGATGCTGGCTGCGTTGATGGCGTTGGGGTCTGCTCCGGCTGCCCACGCTGGTGGCCCGCGTCAGGACAACGACATCGCGACCGCTATCGGCGGTAACGGTGGCAACGGTGGCGCCGCAGTCGCCATCGGTGTCTGCGCGATCCAGGTCGCGGTTGTTGGCGACGCTGGCTGCGCGAACAACGGCGTCGCGGACGCCAGTGGCGGGGACGGCGGGAACGCCACCGCCACCGCCGACGAGAACTAGCAGTCGGCACGCAACGGCTGGTGCCCTCGCGTGGGGGCACCAGCCGATCCAAGCACTTCAAGCGCATCGATCAAATGGGGGGAAGTTCATGAAGTTCCGTAAGGTTCTTGCGAGCACGATGCTGGCTGCGTTGATGGCGTTGGGGTCTGCTCCGGCTGCCCACGCTGGTGGCCCGCGTCAGGACAACGACGAGGCGACCGCTATCGGCGGTAACGGCGGCAACGGTGGCGCGGCCATCGGTGTCGGCGTCTGCCTGATCCAGATCGCGGTTGTTGGCGACGCTGGTTGCCCGAACAACGGCGTCGCGGACGCCAGTGGCGGCAACGGTGGCAGCGCTGAGGCGCTCGCCGACATCAACTAGTCACTACGGGAGTTCTCCGGCCCCACCAGGCCGGGAGCGGAGGGACCGGAATGCTCCGGTCCCTCCCTTGCGTTCCGGGTGTGTCGAGGTGGCGCCGACACACCCGTCTCATTTTCCTCTTGACCACTTATGAGTGCTCCGTTACGGTTATCCCGACCGGTGCGGATGCGGTGAATCTCCCGGTCATCACCAAGGAGGCGGATGCACTGTTTGTGCGTATGCCTCACCATGGCACCATCACAGGGGGAAAATATGAAGAAGGCGCGGACGATCCTTGCTACCACCATGCTGGCTGCCCTGATGGCGCTGGGTTCCGCTCCCGCGGCCCACGCTGGCATCCAGGACGAGGATGTTGCAACCGCGATCGGCGGTAACGGCGGTAACGGCGGCCTCGCTGTCGGCGTTGGCGTGTGTGCAATCCAGATCAGTGTTCTTTCCTTCGCTGGCTGCCCGAACAACGGTGTCGCGGACGCAAGCGGCGGCAACGGTGGCAACGCGACGGCCATCGCTGACCAGAACTAAGCGCAACGGTTACGGTTAACGGGGGATATCATGAGTTACCGCAAGGCTCGTACCGTCTTGGCAAGCACTGTGCTGGCTGGGTTGATGGTGCTGGGTTCCGCTCCCGCGGCCCACGCTGACCTGCAGGACAGCGACACCGCCACCGCGATCGCTGGAAATGGTGGCAACGGCGGCGTCGCCGTCGCCATCGGGGTCTGCGCGATCCAGATCGCCGTGCTTGGCCCGGCTGGCTGCGCGAACAACGGTGTCGCGGACGCCAGTGGTGGCGACGGCGGCAACGCCACGGCCATCGCCGACGAGAACTAGGCGACGAGCGAGACCGTAGCTCCGGCCACCAAAGGCCGGAATCATCGAGGGACCGGGAGTAGTCCGGTCCCTCGATTGCTTTTGGAGGGGGTGTACCAGTAGCCGCCCGGGACTGGCGGTTTCCTCGGGATCCGGAGGAAACTGGCAGGTCAACGCCCAAAGGCCTGGTGAACGGCGTCGCTTTGCCTCGTATCCGGAGGAAGTTGAGGGTCAGCGAGCTCTTTTGCTGATGGTGTTCCGGCGACGCGGGTTTGTGGGCGCGGGCGCCCGCGAACGCAAATGTCCCAATGTCTCGACTTCCGGCAACTCCAGGAGTCCTAGGGCGGGCGGCGTACTCGTCCGATCTCGTCACCTCTTCAGTACCGTAGAGTCATGCCCAAAATTTCCCCTTGACCCTTTATAAGTGGTCTAGTACGTTTATGCCGCAGCCGGTGAGATTGCGGCTAATCCACCGGTCTGTTGCCGAAGAGACGGAAGCACCCCAATGCCTGGTTTGTGTGATCCGTCCCCCGCAAAACCCACTATTAGGGGGTATCAGAAATGCAACGGAAGCTTCGCACGATCATTGCTAGCTCGATGCTGGCTGCCCTGATGGCGCTGGGCTCCGCCCCTGCGGCCCACGCCGACGGCAAGCTCACCCAGGACAACGACGTCGCCACCGCCATCGGCGGCAACGGCGGCAACGGCGGCATCGCCGTCGGCGTCGGTGTCTGCTTGATCAACGTCAGCGTGCTTGCGGCTGCTGGCTGCGCCAACAACGGCGTCGGCGACGCGAGTGGTGGTAACGGCGGTAGCGCCATTGCCATCGCTGATGAGAACTAGCCCTGTTGATCGCTCAAGCTGATCACAGAGGGGATTAGTCATGAAGCTTAGGACTATCTTGGCCAGTACCATGCTGGCTGCGCTGATGGCGCTGGGCTCCGCTCCCGCGGCCCACGCTGATGACGACCCAACGACTGACAATGACACCGCCACCAGCACCGGTGGTGTCGGTGGCGCCGGGACTCTCGGCGCTGGCGTCGGTGTCTGCGGCGTCAACGTGGCTGGCGGTCCCGCCGGCTGCGAGAACAACGGCTTCGGTAACGCGAGCGGTGGCGACGGCGGTCCCGCGAGCGCCTACGCCGACCGCGACACCGTCCCGAAGTCGGAGACCACCGACCCGCCGGACGACGAGGTTGCGGTGGCTGGCGGCGGTAACGGTGGCGCCAGCGCCAGTGGCGGCGCCGCGTGCGCTATCGCTGACAACGACAATCCCGCGCTGCCCGCAGAGTGCCCGGTCCCGGCCGCGGCCCCTGCGAAGTAGAGCTACGCACAAGCACCACCGAGGGACCGGAGCGTGCTCCGGTCCCTCGACCTTTCCGCGACGCGGCTTATGAGAACGGCGTAGGGCCGCAGATCTGTTGCTGGCCGTCGACCTCCAACTCGACCTTCTCGTTGAAGAAGCAGAAGCGGCCGGCGATCTTGCCGACCTCTGGCAATGGATCGGCGTAACTCCAGACGAGATCTGGTACCACCGTCTCTCCGATGCGAACCGACCAGTACGACGCGAGGCCCTTGTACGGGCAACGGGTGAGTGTGGGCGTCGGTGTGAGCAGGTCGGTCCGGACGTCTGAAGCCGGCAGGTAGTACCGCGGCGGGAGGCCGCTTTCGAACAGGATCCTTGGCCGCAGGCTGTCGGCTAAGACCTCGCCGTCTCGCAGCACGAGCACGTGCCGTGAGCTGTCAAGGACGTCAACGCGATGATAGGGATCGCGGGCGTGGACGAAGACCTCTTCGTCTTCCTCGAACCAGTGGTCCATGCGATCCCAGTAGAACGCCTGGTACCCCGAGATGGGGGGCGTGTGCTCCAACGGCTTTGGGTAGGCCCACACCGCATCTTGTGCGACCCGGCCGCCGGCTCGAACGGACCAGTACGACGCTTCGCCCTTAAAGGGGCAATGCGTTCGGTGGTTGCTCGGTTCTAGCAGGTCCTTACGGACATCCTCTTCCGGTAGGTAGTAGACCGGGAGGATCCCGGTCTCGTGGAGCAGCTTCGCTTGCCGAGTGTCGGCAACTATCTCACCACCGAACATCACGCGAACCCGCCGGGGCGAGTCCTCCCAAAGCAAGACGTGGGCTGGTCCCTCTCGTGTGAAGTTGAACTCGCCCTGCGCGTACTCCCCGAACGGGCCACTGCCCACGGTCAGTGCCATGATCTTGCCTCCTACGCGTTAGTCCCTTCGAGGAAGCCGGTGGACAGATACGGCATAGTCCCCACCGGTGAACGGCTGCCTATCCCAGGTTACCCAGCGTCCCGCCGGCTCAAGAGCGGCGCTGGCCGCCATCTCGTCGTAGCGGTGCAAGGTCAGCGACCCGGCCACCAGCTGGAACCCGTTCACGAGCAACCCACCGGGCGCGAGATGGGCGGCCATGTTGTCGATCACCGCTGGCTCGCTGCCCGGTTGGAGGAAGAGCATGACGTTGCCGGCGAGGACAACGGCGTCGAATCTCGTCTCCGGGAGCCGCACCGTGGCGAGGTCGGCGAGAACCCAACGGATGCCAGGCCCTTTGCTCGCGGCGACGGTGAGCATCCGCTCGTCGATGTCGACTCCCACCACGTCGAGACCTCGCCGATCCAGCTCAATGGCCACGCGCCCTGTTCCGCAGCCAGCGTCCAGCACCGATCGGACGGCCAGAGACTCGACGAAGTCCGCCTCGCCATGGACGTTCTCCCCGCGAGCGGCGCGTTCTTCCCAGCGGCGATCGTATCCCTGCGCGCCTCGGGAAGCATCCCAAAGGGAGCGGCGCCTCATTCGTCCTTATCGAGGTCGAGCGCGACCGAGTTGATGCAGTAGCGCTGCCCTGACGGCGCGGGGCCGTCGTCGAACACGTGACCGAGGTGCGAGCCGCAGGTGTTGCATCCCACCTCGGTGCGGCGCATGAACAAACTGCGGTCTTCCTCGAACCTGACGGCGTCAGGGGTTACGGGCTCCCAGAAGCTCGGCCAGCCGGTTCCCGAGTCATACTTGGTGTCCGACTGGAACAGCGGGGCCTCACAGGCGGCGCAGCGGTAGAGACCTGGCTCTTTGGTATCCCAATACCCGCCGGTGAACGCTTGCTCGGTTCCCTTCTCTCGTAGCACGCGGTATTGCTCTGGCGTCAGGCGGGATCGCCATTCCGGCTCCGGGAGGTTGACCTGCTCAGTCATCGCGCGGCTCGCTTTCACTCGGTGGTCGGCAGCCACTTAGCCCATAGTGGCTGCACCCTTCGTCGCCAGCCACCGCCTGATCGTTTCAGCGAACACCGCGACACCAGATGGGAGGGCGGCCTCGTCGATGTCGAACTCGGGACTGTGGTGGGGAGCGCCGATGCCCAGCCGCTCGTTCGCGATGCCGAGCATGAACATGCTCACGGGGATACCGGTCGCGCCGAAGGCGTAGAAGTCCTCGCCGCCGAGGGTCGGGTCGGGATCGGGGACGACGCGCTCGGGTCCGAGCACCGCGCGGGCTGACGCCGCGACCATCTGGGTCAGCTCTGGCTCGTTGGAGCCCACGGGATAGCCGTGCTCGAGCTCGACGGTCGCGGTCGCGCGATACGTCGCCGCGACCGCGCGCACGATCTCGGGGACCCGGCGTTGGAGCAGCTCGCGATTGTGCTGGTGCACGGCGCGCATTGTCCCGGTCAAGGTGACCGTTGGCGCGATGATGTTGTGGCGGGTGCCACCCTGGATCGTGCCGAACGTCACGACGACGGGTTGAACTGGGTTGACCTCGCGGGCGACGAATTGCTGGACAGCCAGCACGATTTGCGCGGCGATCGGGATCGCGTCGACCGCGGTGTCCGGGTGAGCCGCATGGCCTCCGGAGCCGTGGACGGTGATCGTGATCATGTCGTCCGAGCCAGTGACCGGGCCGCTGCGCAACGCGACGATCCCGGATGGGTACCGGCTCGAGACATGGAGCGCGATCATCGCCTGCGGGCGCGCGGTTATGGGCCAGCCACCCGACTGCAACGGGTCGTCCAACACACCCGCGGCGACCATCGGCTCCGCGCCACCTGGCCCCTCTTCCGCCGGTTGGAAGTAGAGCGTGACGCTTCCGGGGACGTGATCGACCTGGCAGAGGAGCTCGGCGAGCCCCAGCGCCACCGCGACGTGGGCGTCGTGACCGCACGCGTGGGACACGCCTTCGGTCTCCGACCGGTACCCATCCCGACCCTCTGCCTCTCGCACCGGCAGCGCGTCCATGTCCGCGCGCACGCCGATGCAGCCGGGACCGTCGCCATGGATGACCGCGACCACGCCAGTGCCCACCACCCGGCGGTGGGCGATGCCTAACTCGTCGAGCACAGACTCGACGTAGGCTGCGGTCTCGTACTCGGCGAACCCCAACTCCGGGCGCCGATGAAGGATGCGACGATGTGCCCGCACACGCCCACCGAGCTCATCCGCCGCAGCCCGAATCGATTCGGTATCGAACTGCATAATCCGATGATGGCACGAGAAGCCCCCCGTGTGGGGGATGTACGCGAAACTGGAGGAGGGTTCGGGCGCCTCGCGCTGCTCGCCGTGCCGATCGTCGCGCTGTCGATCGCGGGAATCTTGGCCGCGGCCTTCACGCCGCTTCTCGTCCGCGACCACCCGCTCCTGCTGATCCTCCTCGAGTCGCGGAACCGTTACCTGCTTCTTGTCGCTGGCAAGGTCGGGGTGGCGGAGTTCGTCGTCGTCGCGGTCATGAGGCGGTTCGCGAGCGATCCATTCTTCTACCTGCTGGGACGCTGGTACCGCGACGTGGCCGATGGGTGGGTCGCCAAGCGCGGCGGCGTCCGCCTGACGCAGGTGGTGGAGGCGCTCTTCCGCCGGGTCGCGGGAATCACGGTGCTGTTGTTTCCCGGCGCGCTGGTGTGTATCTTGGCCGGGTCGACCGGGATGTCGCCGCGCCGGTTCGTGACGTTGAACCTGATCGGCAGCTTGGTGACGGTTGTCGGGCTGCGGCTCCTCGCGGACGTCGCCGCCGGCCCTCTCGACGTGATCGTGCGGTTCAACGATCGGAACGCGGGATGGCTGACGGTGGTATTCGTCGTGGCGACCGTCGCGTGGGTGGGTACTCGTTCTCGGCGCCAGCCTCGGCCAAACGGTCCCACACAGGGTGGGGGGAGTCCGGCAGAGTAGGGGTATGGAGGCGCTCTCTCTGTTCGATGTGGATCTTGGTCAGGTCGATCCTGTCACGCCGCGACCTCTCCGGACGCCTGAGGCACGCCCTTGCGTACCCACCGAGCGCCTTCCCGTGCTCCTGGCGATCGACGGCAACTCACTCGCCCACCGCGCCTTCCACGGGTACCCGGCAGGTGAGGCGTTGCGGGGACTCTGCTCCCTACTCGCCGCCGTCGCGGACCGCGTGGGAGCGCACGCCACGGTCGTGGGCTTTGACTCGACCGTGAGATCGTCGCGCCGGGAGCGGTGGCCGCGGTACAAGGCCCAACGGCCGCCGAAGGAGGCCGCGCTGCGGCACCTCATCGCCTCCGCCAGCGCGCTGCTGTCCGAGCTTGGCGTGGCGGTCGCCACCGTGGACGGCTGGGAGGCCGACGACATCCTCGCCTCCGCGGCCGCCACAGCCGAGGCGGTGGGCTGGCGCTGCATGCTCGCAACCTCGGACAGGGACGCGTATGCGCAGGTCAGCGAGACGACGACGGTGCTACGGCTCCGCACGGGCATGGAACATGCGATCGAGATCACACCTGAGCGGCTGCGCGCCGAGGTCGGCGTCGATCCCACCCAGTACGTCGAGTTCGCCGCGTTGCGAGGGGACGTATCAGACAACCTCGACGGTGTGCCGGGAGTCGGCCGCACTCGCGCCGCGGCCCTGCTCGCGGCCTACCCGACGGTCTGTGCCGCGGTCGCCGATCCCATCGGGTGCCGCAGCGTCTTGGGTCGCCCTGTTGGGCAAGCGCTGCTCGACGACCTGGCCGATCCCCCGTCCTCGCGGTTCCTCCGCAACGTCGCGGTGATGACCGTCCGGCGCGATCTGCCCCTCGACCTTGAGGCCTGCCATCGCCGCGCCGCCCCCGAGCGCATCGAGCGTGTGCTCCGCGCTCGTGGCCTTGGCGGGGTCGCCGGCCGCCTCGCCATCGCGTTCGGCGCTCGCCCGGACTGGCCTCCTCCGCCTCAATGACCGCGTTTCAAGAGGCCGTCGCGGCGGTGCTCCTGTCACTGCAGTCCGGCCAGGTCGTGACGTATGGCGAGGTCGCGCGTGAGGCCGGGTTCCCTGGCGCCGCCCGCGCCGTGGGGACATTCCTTCGTGACCATGAGGGCTACCCCTGGTGGCGCGTCGTCCGCGCTGACGGCCGGCTGGCATGCGCAACGCCTTCAGAGCAGGCCGAGCGACTCCTCGGCGAGGGCGTCACCGTGCGTGACGGCAGGGTCCGGCGATCCCCGCCCACCACCCCTTATGGCCAGGTTTCGTCACGCATGCGTGAGAAAACCTGACCATAAGGGGTGGTGGGCGTAGGATGTATTGGACTTTCGGGGTCTATCCCTTTTATGGTCCTATATTATTTGTTCTCAAAGGAGTAGGCATGAAGCTCATACGCCTCGCACGCTGCGGCCTGTCAGCCACGCTGGCCGCAGGCGGGCTCCTCATCTTCGCCCCCGCGGCGAGCGCCATCCCAAACCCGGCCTGCGACGTCGAGGATGACCCGCCCGTCCTTCAGCTCGTAGAGGGATGGGTGATGCCTACTGGCGGTCCTGATGGCCTCGACTGTACCGACCGGCCCAGCCGCAACCAGGACGATTCTGGCGATGACGGCAGTGACTCGCGCATCTCGAACGAGAACGAGGTCGAGCAGGACGAGGCCCCCACGGACACCGCATCGCCGGACGACGAGGTCGCGGATGAGAGCGGTGATCCCCTCGCCCCCAACCCCCAACCACCAGTGTCGGAGAGCAACACCACTCAAGCGCAAGAGAGCGACAACGCGCAGCGCGACACACTGGTCGACGACATCGTCGGCGTGTTGGGGCTCGATGATCCACGGTCCCTGGCGTCCGCGGGTGGCGGCAGCACCACCACCGGACCCGAGAGCTTCTTCACAGAGCTGCAGAACGAGTTCGTCAACCTATTGAGCGCGTTCTAGCCGTCACGTTCGGTCCGATACCTCCCAGCTACCCGCCGGGCGTTCTGCGATGCGCCCGGCGGGCACCTGGGTAAGTCGGGCACTCTACGCCGTATGTCAACGATCGTCTTTCTGCATGCTCACCCGGACGACGAGGCCATCTTCACCGGGGGGACGATGTACCGCCTCGCAGAGGCGGGTCACCGGATAGTCCTGGTCGTCGCGACGGGCGGCGAGCATGGTGTCCCACGCTCCCCGCATGACGACAGTCACGCGATCGCGGCCGTTCGAGCGGGTGAGACCGCCGCTGCCGCGCGACTCCTGCGCGTGTCGCGGGTCGTGTTCCTCGGCTACGAGGACTCGGGGATGCCGGGCGACCCCGCCAACCACAAGCCTGGCACGTTCGCGATGGCGGGCGTCGACGAGGCCGCCAACCTGCTCGCCGGGATCTGTCGCGTGGAGGGCGCAGTGGCACTGGTGAGCTACGACCCCGGCGGGATCTACCGTCACCCCGATCATCTGCAGGTCCATCGAGTGGGAGCGAGGGCGGCGCAGCTCGCGGGGCTCTCCACGGTCTACGAGGCCACCGTCGACTACGAGTACCTCCACTTCGTCGACGTGCATCTTGTCGAGGGTGCGAGCCAATCGCTTGCGGAGAGATCGCGCGTAGGGCTGCCGACCGCCGAGATCACCACCGTCGTCGACGTCCGTTGCTGCTTGGACGCCAAACGCGCGGCAATGGCGGCGCATGCGAGCCAAATAAGGGATCTCCCCGAGCAGTTCGCCGCCGTCTACGGCTTCGAGTGGTTCGTCCGCCGGGGGCCTGAGGGGCCGATCGAGAAAGCAGGCTTGAACTGGGTCTAGGGGTTGTGCTTGCACACCCTCGTTGGCTCCGAGGTCGCCTTCCTCGGGCTCCACTCCTAACTACTCTTTCAGGTCGCTTCGCCCGACGAAGGCGACCTCTTGTTGCTTTGACCTGCTCTGGTTGTGTAACGCGTTTGCGGGTTGGGTGGCATCGAGCCACCCAACCCGCGCTCCGCTTCGCTTCGCAGTGCCGGCCGCCGCGGTTCGTCCGCTTCGCAGTGCCGGCCCCGCGCTTACGTTTTTGGTTCCCACACGTCGAGCTGGATTGTTCCTTTGGGCGTGGTGTGGGGGGTTGGGGTTCCTTTGGGGACAGGGATGAGTTCGCCCTGGCCGTTGTAGTGGCGCCATTGTTGGAGGAAGATTGCGGGGTTTTCTGAGAGGGCGGCGGGGACTGGGACGGTGAGGGAGCCCGCGCTGACCACGTGGGATTGGCCGTTCAGGGGCGCCAATGTCTCGGTGAGGGTGGTGGCGAACACGCGCGCGTCCCGGTCGGAGCCGTCGTCCAAGCGGACCTCGAACCGTCGCGGCCCGGTCTGGCGCACCTCGACCGCGTCGGCTCCGAGATGGAGGTTGACGTGGCCGCACTCTCGCAGCGCCTCCAAGACCGCGCGGCCGCGGCCGATGAGCCGCTCCTCGATCGAGGCGCGGCTGCTCCTGATCATTCGTAGGGCCCCGCGTGCGGTGGCACCGACCAGTGCCGCGGTGGCCAATGCCGCGATCTGCCCCGCGAACCGTGCTGCTCCTTGCAGTCCGGAACCATAGATAATGATGATCAGCGTGAGGAGCAGCCCGCTGAGCAGGAGTGGGACGTGGAGTTGCTCGAGTAGCTCCACGATCCGGAAGGACGTGCCCAGGTCCGCCGCGTCGACGCTGGTGACGATCGTCCCGTCCGACCCTCCATCGGCCATCCACCGAGCGCGCGTCGCGGATCGGTCGCCGATCTGCGTCAGGCAGCGAGCGTTCACCGCACGATAGTCGACGGCGCCGGGCTTGGGTGTCGCAAGCGCGTGGTCCACCGCGGCGGGACCCCTGACGACTCGCCTGCCATGCTCGCTCAGGGGCAACCCCCACCGGTCGTGAACGCGGTTGACGAACCGTCGCACGTCAAGGCCTCCCAACGGGGCATGCGAGTCGTACGCGACGACGTGCCACACATGGGCGACCTTGTGGAGGTCGGAGCCGGAGAGCCGGAGTGCCCGCCCGCGCAGCCGCGCCGCCGTGACTGTCGGGAGACTGGACAGATCGACCAGCGTGTCGAGCTCGATGGCATCCCAGCCCTGGCTCAGCGGCCCGCCGGTGTCGCCGACGACACAACTGGTCGCCGCACCAGCCATCGCTCGCGTCGCCAGGATCACGGCGGTGCGGGCGGACCAGTCCTCTCCCACGCCGGCGATGAGCGTCGCGCCCGGGATCGCTGAGGGCGCAAGGGTGCATCGGGCTCGCAAGCTGAGGCGCTCGAGGCTGGTTGCGCAGGAGGCCATGAGCCTTGTGGCCTGTTGGTCGCTCGTGATGAGGCCGTGGCGGGTAAGCAGCACCGGAGCGAGCACCTGCATGCTGGAATCGGCGAGGAACCGGGAGAAGATCGAGGTCGCGCGGGCCTCGTCCGCGGCGAGCACAAGGGCGCGGAGCTCCTCCGGGCGGGCAGCGTGCTCATACGCCAGGATCTCCCCGACCGCCCTCGACTTCTCATCGGCGGCGCCCAGGATGCTGGTCGCGGCCCTGCGGGTCCGGCGCGTGTCGCTCGTGAGTACCGCGAGTCGCTCCCGTTCCGATCGGGTGGTCTCGACGAAGGACACGAGGTCGCGATGAGGCGCCACGTCGCCCGCCTGTACGACTGGCGGCATGGGGACCTCCAGATGACGGGCGGGCACCAGGTGCCGGCAATAGCGATGAGCGTCGGGGACGCTGCGCGGCACCGTTGACAGGCCAATGACGGTCGTGGGTCGCTGGACACTCGACAGCTTGGATATCAGCAGGCGGAGGAGCAGTGCCCGCCAGTCCGTGAGCTGGTCACATCCGTCGAGGATGATCGTCCGGATCCCATGCTCCCGCAGCGCTTCGAACAACCGGCGCGCCGCCTCGGGCACGCGCTCGGACACGTCTTCCAGGGCCGTCGGCGGGGCCCCCAGCGGGAGCTGAGGAATTGGGCCTCGACGCTGTCGACGCGTCGGGGTCCCCAGCACGCGCACGGTGAGCTCGGCTCGCTCCAACTCGAGGGTCCGACCGACCTTACGAGGGTTGTGCTGCGCCCACCGGCTGATGCGATCACGCGCGGCATCCGCATCAGGCGCCCTTCCCGCGCCGACGAGCTTGGTCGCCCACCGGTCGATCGCGAGCTGCCAGACGAGCTCGGCGTTGGCCGTGGCGGAGCCGAGATCGTCCCAGCTCAACAGGGTGATCGGAGCGCGAGTCGTCGTGTCGAGGCTTGACAGCGTGATGACACCCGCCGGGTCAGTGAAGCGCGAAAGAGTCTGTTGCCAGTGCAACTGCGCCGCGACGTTGGGGCCGAAGACCACCGCGGGACCCTCATGACGGCGGATCAGCTCCAAGCCGACAACCGCGGTAGGGGCGCCCTGAGGGAGCAGGACATGGGCGCCGGCCTCGTCGACGCGCTCGATCACGTCACGCTCGTAGGGGCGCAGCCCTCCTCGAAGATCCATCTCCGCCTCGGCCAAAGCCCACGCACTTCCTATTCCGGGCATGTAAACTGTCGGGCCGATTATCACTCCCCACGCTCACGAGGTCCGGCGCGTCAAGAGGGCTCGATCAGGTCCTCCCCGAAATCCCCGCGAGGTCGCCGCCAGACCGTATGGACATGGTTGGCCTCGTTCTGCGTGTTGTCGTACTCGATGAGCAGGGACGGCGCTTGAATCCGGTAGTAGTGGCCGGCGCCGCGCTCCGGCGAGCCCTCCCAGGCGAAGTGCATCGCTTTCCGGTCTATACAGGCATTCTCGGCATCTGCGAGATCGTCCGGTAGCCGCTCGACAAACGTGTCGACCAAGCGGTCGAGGAGATCGGCGGCGCGGGTGCTGAGATCTCCGCGTGCCACTCCTCGCGGTTCGATTGGCGTTGAGACCCGCCGCGCCATCTTGGTCCGGATGTCCCCGGGGGCCAGGTCTGCGACCACCGCGGCGGTACGGGACCGGGCGTCCATCGCGTCGAGCAACGCCCGCGCCAGCTCCTCCTCTTGGATGAGTGGTCGCAGGACGGCGCTCTGGCCACGTGCGACCGTGGCCGGGTTCGCGCCAAGGAAGGACGGCGTCGCGGACACCGCGCCAGAGGCCACCGTGACATTGAGGGAGATGTGATGGCCCTCGAACCTCCAGCTCCATGGCTCCCGGGAGCCGGGCTCGCCGAACACGATCGTCCAGTAGTCGCTTGAGTGCCGCCCGCGCCGGTGGCCCTCGGCGCGGTCGAGCACGTCTTCCAGCGCCATGATCGTCGCCACCTGCGCGTAGGCGTGCGGGCGGAGCGCGGTGGCGACGAGCCGGTGGACCGCCTTGCGTCCGGGACGGTCGAGGTCGCCGAGCGACACCCCCTCCCGCTTCCCGGGGACGTACGCCCAATCACGGCGCAGCCGCTCATCGGTCATCGGGCGCTGTGCCACTGGTCGCCTCTCCTCACCGAGACCGTCGAGGAATGCGTTCGCGGCGGCGGTCATCGCATCCAAACTCAACATAGGCTCCCCATCATGCCCTTGCGTCGAGCGCAGGTAGGGGCGGAGGATCGAAGCGATGGATCCAGTGGAGCGTTTCGCCGCCATCGTGAGCGGGCGGGGGCCTGGGCCTACCCTGGACGTCGGCGCGCTCGCGATCGCCGCTGGCGCGGACCCCACGCTGGAGCCAGAGGTGTGGCTCGCCGAGCTGGACCGGCTCGCCGAAGGCGTGGATTCGTTGGAGGGGCTCGTGCGGCGGCTGTTCGTCGACGAGGGTTTCGCGGGCAACGCGGGCGACTACTACGACCCGCGCAACTCCTTACTCGACCGGGTCCTGAAGCGGAAGCTGGGGATTCCGATCACGCTGTCCGTCGTCTGTATCGAGGTGGGTCGCCGCGCGGGTGTGTCGTTGGAGGGAGTCGGCATGCCCGGCCATTTCCTGGTGAGGCCGCTCGGTACCAACCGGTATCTCGACGCGTTCGCCGGCGGCGAATTGCTCGACTTGACCGCATGCGAGAAGCGCTTCCGGGCCTCAACGGGTGCGGGTCCCGAGGTCTCCTTCGGGCCGCATCTTCTCTCGACCGCGCCACTGCGGTCGATCCTCGCGAGGATCTTGGCCAACCTGCGTACCACCTACCGGCGGAGAGGTGAGGCGGCGCACCTGGAGTGGGTCCTGCGGATGCGCCTTGCCCTCCCGGGTGTCACCGCCGCGGAGCTGGTGGAGCTCGGCCATGCGATGGGCCAGCAAGGCCGGTGCCTCGACGGCGCCGCCTTCCTTGAGGCACAGGCGGACGAGTACCCTCACTGGGCACAGGTCCTCCGCCCCGCCGCTCGGGCACTGCGGGCTCAGCTGAATTGATCGCTCGCTTGTCCTTTAGGGCATACCGCAACGATCAATTTTTAAGGGAAAACCCCGATAATCCTTCCTGTGTGCCACTACAAACGCACATAAATCGTGCTCCATGACACAGGGAGAAGCTTCACATGCGTCGGACAACGCGCGCGCTCCTCGCCGCCCCAGCCGCGGCCCTCGCGCTGCTGGCAGGGTCTGTGCCGGTCAGTGCGGAGGAGGAGCCGTCGCTCGCGGCGGTCGGACTGACGGGCGACGGGCGGCTCGTCGCCTTCAGGGTCGGGGACACATCGAAGGCCGCCGAGATCGGCAAGGTCAATGGCCTCAAGGACGACAAGAAGTTGGTCGGCATCGACTTCCGGGTCCAGGACGGCAAGCTCTACGGCGTCGGTGACCAGGGAGGAATCTACACGCTCCACGACAAGGCAGAGGCGAAGAAGGTCTCGGAGCTGACCGTCGACCTCGAGGGCGACGCGTTCGGCGTGGACTTCAACCCGGCGGCCGACCGGCTGCGGATCGTCAGCGACACCGGCCAGAACCTGCGCCACGACGTGCGTGAGGACGGTGAGACGATCGAAGACGACACCCTCACCTTCCCCGGCCCGCCCGAAGAGACCGCGGTGGGCATCACCGCCGTGGCGTACACGAACAACGACGAGGACGACACCACCGCCACGACGCTGTTCGACATCGACACGCGGATCGACCAGGTCGTGATCCAGTCACCCGCCAACGCGGGCCTCCTCGCCGCGGTCGGCCAACTTGGCGTCGACGTCGGCCCGTCGGCGGGCTTCGACATCTACTCCGAGCTGGAAGAGGGCAAGACGGTGGCCAACGCCGGTTTCGCCACCTTCCGGGTAGACCAGAAGTACCGACTGTACGAGGTCGACCTGCTCACCGGCGCGACGGAGAGCCTCGGCGACTTCCCCGACGACCACCAGGTCGTCGACCTCTCGATCGCCCTGGACAACGCGTAGCTCGCTTCTGCTCCCGA
>JBOGED010000152.1:0-30717 GCA_050743625.1 Egibacteraceae bacterium
AGAGTAATGCCGGTAGTTCGGCAAAACTCTGCACAGTAGCGCCCGGCGCTTCGTTCGATGCCTCGCTCGAGCGCGGAAAGGTCGCGGGACGCCTGGTTTGCCTGATTCTCATCCTCCGGGGAGGCGGCGCCAGCCGCCATGAGCTGCTGTGCGGTGGATGGGTCGTCATCGGGCTGCTGCTCGTCCGGGAGGCGTCGAGCCTGGGCCGCGCCTCGCGGCGTGCGGCCCCGGAGCTGCGGCGGGCCGACTACTACCGGCTCTTGGCCGTCGAGCCTGAGGCGGCCAAGGAGATCCGCGTGTTCGGCCTCCAGGGTTGGGTCCGGGAACGGTTTCGTGGTCATCGCCAGGCGGGCTTGCGCATCTTATGGGACGAGCGCCGGCGCCAGGATTGGGCAAAGTTCATCCTGCTGGTCGGGGTCATGGCGCCGATCTACGCCTGGATATTCCTCACCATCGTCTTTGACGCGGTCGAGGGCCGCATCTCGGTGGCCAGCATGGCGATCTACCTGCAAGCGGCGATGGCCGTCCGTGCCTTCACCGACCAGGTCAACCAGGGTGGGGCCATGCGGGAACGGGCGCAAGCCGTCCCGGTGGCGCTGGACCTACAGCGGCGGGTGACCTCTCGCTACCCGCGCTTGCGCTCTGATGACCTGCCGGTACCCGATCGCATCGAGGAGATCGCCTTCGAGGACGTCCACTTCTGCTATCCAGGATCTTCCCGGGCCGTGCTCGATGGTCTCACCTTCACGCTGCCCGGGCGGGGCTCGGCCGCCCTGGTCGGGGAGAACGGAGCCGGCAAGACGACGGCCGTGAAGCTCCTTCTCCGCCTCTACGACCCTTCCAGCGGGCGCATCCTGGTCAACGGGACGGACCTTCGCCGTCTCGATCTCGACCAGTGGCGAGCGGCCTGCGCCACCGTGTTCCAAGATTTCCAACGGTATCCATTCTCTGCTCGCGACAACCTCGTCCTGGGTGGCGGGCAGGCCCAGTGAAGAGGACGTGGGGCAGGCGGCGTGCGCCTCCGCCATCCAGGACATGATCTCCAGGCTCCCCAGCGGGTGGGAGACGCCGCTCAGCCCGGCCTTTACGGGTGGTACCGATCTGTCCGGAGGGCAGTGGCAACGCCTTGTCCTCGCCCGCCTCATGTTGACCGTCGGCCTTGGAGCCAAGGTCGCCATCCTCGACGAGCCCACCTCGCAACTCGACATCCGCGCCGAGCTCGAGATCTTCGGATCGATGCTCGAGCAGACGCACGGGCTTTGAGCCTGTTGGTCTCCCACCGTTTCCCCACCGTGCGGCAGGTGGACAAGATCCTCGTGCTGGAGGGGGGCCGGCTGCTCGAGCAAGGAAGCCACGCCGAGCTGATGCACCGCGGCGGCCGGTACGCCACGATGTTCCGCCTGCAGGCGGGGCCCTTCCTGGATGCCGAACGCTTCGGGCGGGCGGCCGACGCAGGGGTGGACGTCCCGTGACAGCGACGCGGCGCCAGGTTCTTTCGGCCATGATCGGTGCCACCTTCCGGGCCGACCGGCGCTTGGCGATCACCGCCCCTGTCCTGACCGTCCTGGCCCAACTGGCGGCGCCGCTCATCGCCCTCGGCATCAAGCTCGCCATCGATGCCGCCCTCGCGCACGACCGCCAGCAGGCCATCTTCGCCGCCATCCTCTCGGCGGGCGTGGCCGCGCTGCTCTACCTCCTGTCGCTGCTCGCCAACCGGATCACGGCGACGCTCGGCGACCGGCTCGGCCTGTTCCTCGACTCCGAGATCGCCACCGCGGCCACGAACTTTCCAGGCTTGGAGCTTTTCGAGACACCGAGCCTGCTCGACCAGCTCACCCTGTTGGGCTCCGAACGCTCGTACCTGCTCTCGGCCGCCGATCTGTACATCGGAATCCTCGGCACAGTCGCCCGATCGACGGCCACACTCGTCCTGCTCGCCTCCGTCTCGTCCGTCCTCCTCGTGCTGCCGCTCCTCCTTGTTCCCGCCATTGGGTTGGCGCGTTCCCGCAACCGCATCCAAAAGGCTGTCGAGCGGGAGGTCGCCCCGCGCATCCGGCTGGCCGAGAGCCTGTTCCGGATCGCCGCCGACCCGGGCGCGGGCAAGGAGGCCCGTGCTGGGGGCTGTTCGGGGTGGGATTCGTCGGCGGCATGCTCCTGACCGTGAACCTAGCGGTCGCTGGCCAGGCCACGGCCGGGGACGTCATCATGACGCTCGCCCTGATCGGCCAGATCCAGGCCGAGACAGGTGTCCTTCTCGCCACCACAACGAACCTCAGCCGGACGTTAACCGCTGGTGAACGGCTGCTCACCGTACAGAGGCTGGCTCGCGACCGGCGTGGCTCACAAGGCGCGCCGCCACGGCTGCGGGACGGCATCCAGGTACGGGGCTTGAGCTTCACCTATCCCAACGCGGCGACACCGGCGTTGGCAGACGTCAACCTCGACCTGCCGGTCGGGATCACGGTCGCAATCGTCGGCGAGAACGGAGCCGGCAAGAGCACGCTCGTCAAGCTTCTATGCGCACTTTATGAAGCGAAAGTCGGAGACGTCACAGTCGACGGCACACCCATCGGCCAACTCGACCTCGATCAGTGGCGCTCGCGTATCGCCGCTTCCTTTCAGGACTTCGTGCGGTTCGAGACGACAGCCCGGGAGGCGGTTGGCTCGGCAACATCGAGCGGCTCGCCGATGATGCGGCCATCCAGGCAGCCCTCGAGAGGTCTGGCGCCGCCGCGGTCGTCGCCCAGCTCCCGGATGGCCTCGAGACGCAGCTTGGCCGGCGCTGGAAGCGCGGCGCCGAGCTGTCCACCGGGCAGTGGCAGCGGCTGGCGCTGGCCCGGGGGAGCATGCGCGAGGCCCCCGTCCTGCTGATCCTCGACGAGCCGACCGCCAGTGTCGACGCCGCCACCGAGCACGAGATCTACCAGCGGTTCGCCGCCGCCAACGACAGTGCCCGCCAGAGCGGTACGATCACGATCCTGGTGACCCACCGGTTCTCGACGGTGGCCATGGCCGACCACATCGTCGTATTGCAAGAAGGCCAGGTGGTGGAGCAGGGTTCGCATCATGAGCTGATCGAAAAGAATGGCGTCTACGCAGACCTCTACCAGCTCCGCCAGACCGCCTACCGGTCGTGATCTCCCGAAGGAGGGGTGTACATGGCTGTGCCCTTGCAGGTGACGTTCGATTGTGCGGACCCGGACCGGCTCGCCACGTTTTGGGCGGCGGCACTCGACTACGAGAAGCAGCGTCCGCCGGAGGGTTACGACAGCTGGCAGGCGTTCCTCGCGGACCGCGGCATGCCCGAGGACCAGTGGAACTCCGCCAGCGCGATCAACGACCCGTCAGGGAACGGACCGCGGATCTACTTCCAACGCGTGCCCGAGCCCAAGGCGGCGAAGAACCGCGTGCATCTCGACGTGAACGTCGGGGGAGGGCACCGCACCCCGACAGACGAGCGCCGCAGCCGCGTGAACACCGCCGCCGAGAAGCTCGTCGGGTTGGGGGCCACGATCGACGGTCGCGCGGAAGGCCACTTCGGCGAGTACTGGATCGTCATGCGCGACCCCGAGGGCAACGAGTTCTGCGTTCAGTGACCATACGTTCACGCCCATTGGGAGTGAAAGGTGCCCTCGCGGTCGACGCGTTCGTAGGTGTGGGCACCGAAGAGGTCGCGCTGGGCTTGGATGAGGTTGGCCGGCAGCCGCTCACGCCGGTAGCCGTCGTACCACGCGAGCGCCGAGGAGAAGGCGGGGACCGGAACACCGGTGTGGACCGCCTCGGCCACGACCCGCCGCCAGCCTGGCAGGCAGCGGCTCACGGCCTCGATGAACGAGGGAGCGAGCACGAGGTTGACCAGCGCGGGGTCGGCCTCGTGGGCCTCCCGGATGCGGTCGAGGAACCGCGCCCGGATGATGCAGCCGCCGCGCCAGATCGTGGCAAGGTCGCCGAGGCGTAGATCCCATCCGTACTCCTGTCCCGCCCGGCGCAGCTGGTCGAACCCCTGAGCGTAGGCGACGATCTTCGACGCGTAGAGCGCATCGTGGACGTCGTGCGCGGTGATCTGGGGGTCCTGTCGTGACGGGGCCGGCAGGATGCGCGCCGCGGTAAGCCGCTCGTCCTTCAGTGCGGACAAGGCGCGCGCGAACACTGCCTCAGCGATGGCGGTGACGGGAGCGCCGAGGTCGAGCGCCGACTGCGCCGTCAGGCGGCCGGTCCCTTTTTGCCCAGCGGCGTCGAGGACCTTGTCGAGCAGCCAGCCCTGGCCGTCGTCGTCGCGCCGGGCGAGCACCTGGGCGGTGATCTCGATCAGGAACGAGTCGAGGTCGCCGCGGTTCCAATCGGTGAACGTCGCCTGGAGCTCGGGCATCGCCAGCCCCATGCCGGTGCGCAGCAGGTCGTAGGCCTCGGCGATCAGCTGCATGTCGGCATACTCGATGCCGTTGTGCACCATCTTCACGTAGTTGCCGGCGCCGTCGTCGCCGATGGAGGTGCAGCAGGGGGTGCCGTCGACCTGGGCGGCGATCGCGGCCAGCACCGGCTCTGCCAGCGCGTACGCGGCGCGCGTGCCACCGGGCATGATGCTGGGCCCGTGGAGGGCGCCCTCCTCGCCGCCCGAGACGCCGGTCCCCAGGTAGCGGATACCGTCACTGGCCAGCTCGTGCATCCGGCGCCGGGTGTCACGGAAATCGGAATTCCCGCCGTCGATGATCAGGTCGCCCTCGTCGAGCAGCGGCCGCAACGCGGCGATGAGCTCGTCGACCGGCGTGCCGGCCTTGATCATCGCCATGACCACCCGCGGCCGGGCGAGATCGCCGACCAGCTCCTCCAGGTCACGGGCGCCGACGAAGGTGCCCTGGACGCCGAACGCGTCGAGAAAACGCTCGGTGCGCTCGACGGTGCGGTTGTGCACTGCGACGGGGAACCCGTGGCGCGCCACGTTCCGCGCCAGGTTCTGGCCCATCGTGGCCAGCCCCGTGAGGCCGAAGTGCAGCTCCCCACCCGCGGCCAGGGGGCTCGTCGTCGCCACCGGCATCCCTCCTCGCCAACCAACCGAGAAGCTCACCCTAACCTATTTCCCCGTGGGTCCGGCCGGTGTGTCGACTGGCTTATCATATTGACGACCCAGTCGACACAAGCGGCGCTGGTGCCGGCCACTTCCACGGCAGCCGCCGCCCGTTCATCGGTCGGCGATGAACCGTTCCAGGCCGTCGAGCAGCGCCTTCAGGCCGAACTCCATGGCATCCTCGCCGCCCATGCTGAACGCATCGTCGGAAAGCCGGGACATCTCCGGGTAGTCGCCGCTGGCCATGGCCTGGGTCAGGGTCGGCTCCTGGGCGGCCCAGAACTCCTCGTCGGTGATCCCCGAGTCCTTGATCACCCGCTGCTGCAGGACGTACGTGCGGGCCGTTCCGGTCACGTAATGGTCGACCGCGAGGATCACCGCGACCTTCTCCGCGCCGGTCAGGCCCAGGCCGTCCAGGCCGGCCAGGGCGAAGTCGAAGCTGCCCAGCGCGTTGGGGCCCAGGAGCGGGCGTGCCTGGTTGACCTGCAGCAGCCACGGATGATCGAGGTGCAGGTCCCAGGTGCCGCGCGCGATCCCCTCCAGGTGGTTGCGCCAGTCCTTGCCTCGATGCTCCTCCAACTCCTCCGATGGGCCATAGACGTGGTCGAGCATCAGGTCGAGCAGCTCGCCTTTGCCCGGGACGTAGCGGTACAGCGACATCGTTCCAACGTCGAGCTCGGCCGCGACCCTGCGCATCGACAGGGCCGCCAGCCCTTCCCGATCGGCGAGTGCGACCGCGGTGGCCACGACCCGTTCCAATGTCAGCCCCGGCTTGGGGCCGCGACTGGCCGGCTCCTTCCCCTGCCAGAGCAGCTCGAGGCTTCGGCTGAGGTTGCCGCTTCCGCTGTGAGCCGTCGTCATGGCGACCCATTCTAGGCCGGGGTACCCTTGATCTGAGTACGTTGTACGCTATGCTGGGTACAGCGTACTCAGTGAGCGGCGGCGGCGGAAGGGGCGACACATAATGTCCGACTATTCGGTGCTGGCAGAGGGTTTGCGGAAGCGCTACGGCGACAAGCATGCGCTCGACGGTTTCGATCTGGCCGTGCCGCGCGGCGCGGTGTACGGGCTGCTCGGGCCCAACGGTGCGGGGAAGACCACCGCGGTCCGCATCCTGTCCACGCTGATCCGCATGGACGGCGGCCGTGCGCGGGTGGGGGGCTACGACGTGCTCAAGGAGCCCAGGAAGGTGCGCCGCCGGATCGGGCTCACGGGTCAAAGCGCCGCGGTCGACGAGATCCTCAGCGCCCGGCAGAACCTGCGGATGTTCGGGCGGCTGTTCCACCTGGATCCCCGTCGTGCCAAGCGGCGAACCGAGGAGCTCCTGCAGCAGTTCGGTCTGATGGAGGCGGCCGACAAGCAGACCAAGACGTTCAGCGGCGGCATGCGCCGCCGCCTGGACCTGGCCTCGAGCATGATCCTCGCACCCGAGGTGCTGTTCCTCGACGAACCGACGACCGGCCTCGACCCGCGCGGTCGCAATGAGGTCTGGGACGCCGTACGTCGCCTCGCCGCCGACGGCACCACGGTGCTCCTCACCACGCACTACCTCGACGAGGCCGATCAGCTGTCGGATCGGATCGCCGTGATCGACCAGGGCCGCAACATCACCGACGACACCCCCGCCGGTCTGAAGCGCGCTATCGGCGGAGACCGGATCGAGGTCGTCGTCCAGGATCCCGGCGACATCACCGACGTCGTCAGGCTCGTCGCCCGGGTCTCCACAGGCGCGGAGCCAGAGACCGACACCGCCCAGCTGCGGGTGCACGCGCCGGTCACCGACCGGGTCTCCGCCTTGACCGAGGTCGCCCGCACCCTGCGGGACGCGGGCATCGGCGTCCAGGACATCGGCCTGCGACGGCCCACCCTCGACGAGGTCTTCCTGCACCTGACCGGGCACCCCGCCGCGCCGGAGACCGCCCTCGCCGGCGCTGCCGTCACGACTATCCAGAAAGGCGCATCCGCGTGACCACTGCCGTGACTCCCGACCAGTTCGACGGCCGGGAACGCCGGGTCTACTGGGCGATCGCCGACTGCTGGACCGTCGTCCGCCGCGAGCTCATCCACCTGACCAAACAGCCCTCGCTGATCGCCTGGCAGCTGGGCTTCCCGATCGTCTCCGTCCTGCTCTTCGTCTACGTCTTTGGCAGTGCGATGGTCGTGGGCGACGGCACCGAGTACACGAGCTATGCGATGCCCGGGATGTTCGCGATGACCATGGCCTTCGGCTTCATGAACACCGCGATGGCCGTCGTCATCGACAAGGAGCGAGGGGTTATCGACCGGTTCCGCTCCATGCCGATGGCGCCCTCGGCGGTGGTCACCGGGCGCGGCGTCTCCGACGTGCTGCACGCCGGCCTCGACCTCGCCGTGCTGGCCGTGATCGCCCTGGTCATCGGATGGCGGTCGGACGGCGGGCTGCTCGCCACCCTGGCCGCGTTCGGGCTGCTGATCCTGCTGCGCTTCTCGTTGATCTGGATCGGCGTCTTCCTCGGGCTGATCACGCCCAACCAGGAGGCCGCCGGTAACCTGTTCGCGGTCGCCTTCCCGTTCGGGATGATCTCTAGCGTCTTCACGCCGCCGCACCTGATGCCCGACTGGCTCGGCGCGATCGCGATGTGGAACCCGGTCTCCTCCACCGCCAACGCCATCCGGGCGCTGTACGGCAGCCCGGTGGCCAGCGGGGGTAGCTGGATCGAGGCCAACGCCATGTTGATGGCCGTGGTCTGGCCGATCCTCATCACCGCTGTCTTCCTGCCGCTGGCGGTGCGCAAGTTCCAGAACCTCAGCCGCTGACCTCGGGCCGCTCCCTCAGCGGCTTAGAGGCAATCACCCCTGCCCTGCGGAGGTCGGCGATCTCCTCACCTGACAGGCCGGCCTCGGCGAGCACCGCGTCGGTGTCGGCGCCGGCCAGGGCCGGGGATCGGGGCAGTGAGGGTATGGTGCGGGAGAAGCGAGGTGCGGGGCTGGGTTGGACGACGCCGTCGATCTCGACGAAGGCGCGACGCGCGGTGAGCTGCTCATGGCGTGGGGCTTCCGTGAGGGACAGGACGGGCGCGACGCAGGCGTCGGATCCCGAGAAGATGCGCGCCCAGTCGTCGCGCGTCCGCCCCGCGAATACGCCGGTGAGCTGTTGCGTCAGCGCTGGCCAGCGGGTGCGGTCGTGCTGCGGCCAGTCAGTCGGGTCCAGCCCGAGCCTGGCGAGCATCTCCGTGTAGAAGGACGGCTCCAGTGCCCCCACGGCGATGAACCCGCCGTCGGCCGTCTGGTACGTCCGGTAGAAGGGAGCAGCGCCGTCGAGCAGGTTCTCCTCCCGCGCCTCGGTCCATCCCCCCATCGACAGGAGGCCGTGGAACATGGCGGTTTGGAGGGCGGCGCCGTCGACCATCGCGGCGTCGATGACCTGCCCTCGCCCGGAGCGCTCGCGCTCCAGTAGCGCCGCGCAGACGCCAAATGCGAGCAGCATGCCGCCCCCACCGAAGTCGCCGACGTAGTTGAGCGGGACGGGTGGAGGGCGATCGGCGGGACCGATGGGGTAGAGCGCTCCGGCGACCGCGATGTAGTTGATGTCGTGGCCGGCCATCTTCGCCCACGGGCCGTCCTGTCCCCAGCCGGTCATCCGCCCGTAGACCAGGCGCGGGTTCCGCTGGAGGCACTCTTCTGGTCCTAGCCCCAGCCGCTCGGCCACACCGGGACGGAACCCTTCGATGAGCACGTCGCGGCCCTCCACCAGCCGCCTGACGACCTCGGCACCGCGCCGGTCCTTCAAGTCGACGGCCACGGACCGCCTCCCGCGCGCGAGCACGTCATGACCCGCCTCCGCGGACCGGATGGCCGCGTGCGGAGCAGGCCGTACTCGGTCGACGCGGACAACGTCGGCGCCCATGTCCGCGAGGAGCATCGCGGCGAATGGTCCAGGACCGATCGACGCGACCTCCAGTACCCGCACTCCCTCAAGTGGTCCGGTCACGGGCACACAGTAACGGCCCCATGCCATACGGACACGGAGGCCGAACTGGCTTCCGATAGGCTATGTGCCCATGGCCACCGGTATCGGGGACACGCTGCGGACGGCGCGCCGTCAGCAGGGACGGACTCTCGCCGATGCGTCCGCCGAGACCTGCGTCCGCGAGACGTATCTCGCGGCGCTGGAGGAGGAGGAGTTCTCCGCTGTTGGCGGCCATGTCTATGTCAAGGGGTTCATCAAGAGCTATGCCCGCTACCTCGGCGTCGACCCGGATCCGCTGCTCGACCAGTTCCGAGCCGAGCATGAGCGCCCGGAGGACTGTGCGACCTTCGCGCAGCAGCCGCTTCCCCCTGTCGGTCCCGTCGGGCCTATGGGACCGATGGGCGAGCGGCAGCCGCCGCCGCGGGTGGTGGTAATTGGCGGGATCGTGCTGGGGATCCTGGTCGCGCTGGGCATAATCGGGTTGCTCGGAGGCGGCGAGCAGGAACCCGCGTCGCTCGCGCCGGAACCGGTCGACGCCCCCGGCGAAGCAGGCGCGTCGGCCCCGAACGTCACGCCGAGTGAGTTCCAAACCTTGCCGGCTCCCGTCGAGTCCGAGGTCGTGCCGTTCGAGGATATCGTCGTACAGCTCAGGGTCACGAGCGGGGAGTCGTACATCCGCACCGACGCGGGCCAGCCGCAGGTCGAGGGGGTGAAGGAAGCCGGCTTCATCGAGACATTCCGCAACGGGAGCGCGGACCAGGTGCGCTTCAGGATCGGCGACGCGTCACGGGTCCAACTCGTGGTCAACGGACGGGAACTGGGGCAGCTGGGCGGCCGCGGGGATGTCGTCGACGTGACCTGCGAGGTCGGGGAGATCGCGTGCGACATCAGCAACAGGGCCCGGTAGTGGGCTCATCCGTCGCGATCATCACGCTGGGGTGCGGTCGCAACGAGGTCGACAGCGATCAGGTGGGCGGGACCCTCCAGGCGCGCGGATTCCAGCTCGTCACCGACCCGTCGCGAGCCGACTGCGTGCTCGTCAATACGTGCACCTTCATCGAGCCCGCCCGCGAAGAGTCGATCGATGTCATTGTCGACGCCTGCGACCTAGGTCGACCGGTGCTTGTGATCGGGTGCATGGCGCAGCGGTACGGCGACGAGCTGGCCCAGGCACTACCGGAGGCCGCCGGGGTCGTGGGCTTCGCCGACTACCCTCGCCTCCCCGAGATCGTCGCCCGGCTTGTCGGAGCCGATGTCCCAAGGCCGGCGTTGCCGCTGCTGCCCGCCCCGGAGGCTGGGCACGAGCCTCAGCACGAGCGCCCGCCGACCGCGGCCTTTCCCGTCAGGACCTCACCGCGCGGGCCATGGGCGTACCTCAAGATCGCGGGAGGCTGTGACCGGATATGCACGTTCTGCACGATCCCGTCATTCCGCGGGCGGTTCCAGTCCCGGACTCTCGACGAGCTTGAGGTCGAGGCTCGTTGGCTGGTAGCCCACGGTGTGAGAGAGCTGGTGTGTGTGAGCGAGAACACCACCAGCTGGGGTAAGGATCTTCCCGGAGGGAGGCGCAGCCAGGCAGACCTTATCCGGATGTTCGAGCGCGTCGAGGGATTAGCCCGCGTCCGGCTGCTGTACCTGCAGCCCGCGGAGCTGACCGACGTCTTGCTCGACGCGATGGCCGAGAGCGCTGTCGTGGCCGGCTACTACGACCTGTCGCTCCAGCACGCCTCCGGGCCGGTGCTCCGGCGCATGGCGCGGTCAGGTGACGCCGAGCGGTTCGCCGAGCTCGTCGCGGCCATCCGGAGGCGAGATCCCGACGCGGTCTTTCGATCGTCGTTCATCACGGGCTTCCCCGGCGAGACAGAGGCCGATGTCACGTTACTCGAGGAATTCCTCGTGAGGGCACGCTTGGACTGGGCGGGCTTCTTTACCTTCTCTCGCGAAGAGGGAACACCCTCAGCGGAGTTTCCCGACCAGGTCGACCCTGCGGAGGCGAGGGCTCGCCGCGACCGGCTTGTCGCCGTGCAAGAGCTGGTGGCCGAGGAGTGCGCGGAGCGGTTCGTGGGGCGTGAGCTGGACGTCTTAGTCGAGGAGTTCGACCACCAAGGCGCCGTGGGACGTTCGTTCCGTGAGGGCCCGGAGACGGATGGGGAGGTGCGGCTCCCTGGGTGCTACCCGCCTGTAGGGCGGATGGCCAGCGTCCGGATCGAGGCCACGGACGGAGTCGACCTCGTCGGCGCGCCCGTGCTCGCCCCTACGCGCAGGTGAGCGCCCGTGAGTCCTACCGGGCCGGTTGACTCGGCGGATACAGCCCTTATCACCTGGGCGAATGCGCTCACGTTGCTGCGCGCGGCGCTTGCCCCCATCGTGGTCCTGCTGCTGCTGAACCAGGGAGCCTCAACCCGGTGGTGGGCGTTCGGTCTGTTCCTGTTCGCCGCCTCGACCGATTCGGTGGACGGGTGGGTCGCGCGCCGGTCGAAGATCAGCCGGTGGGGACAGCTTGCGGACCCCGCCGCGGACAAGGCCCTCATCGTCACCTCCTTGGCCGCGCTCGCTGCCCTTGGGGAGCTTCCGTGGTGGGCGGTCATCGTGATCGTGGTAAGGGAGATCGCCGTGTCCGCGCAGCGGTGGGTGCTCTCCCGCCGCGGGCGGGTGTTGCCCGCGAGCCTGCTCGGCAAGGCGAAAACGGTCACACAGATCGTCGCGGTCACGCTCTACCTCCTGCCCGGGTTGCCGTCGCGCCTGCGCGCGTCGGGTTTGGCCGTCGCGGTGTTGCTCACGCTCGTGAGCGGTATGGAGTACGTGTTGAGAGGAGAGAGGCTGTCCCGTGCAGGCTGAGCTGGTCGCCGTCGGCTCCGAGCTGCTGCTCGGAGAGGGCATCGACACGAACTCCGCATGGATCTCCCAGCGCCTCGCCGAGATCGGCGTCGACGTGTACCGCCACACCACCGTCGGTGACAACTCGGCGCGGATCCTGCGGGTGCTCCGGGGTGCCTGCGATCGCGCGGATGTCGTGATCGTCACCGGGGGGCTCGGGCCGACGCACGACGACCTCACCAGGGTGGTCGTCGCGAAGCTGGCTGGAGTGGAGCTGAAGCGCCACGAGGATCTGGCGGACGGTATCCGCCTGTATTTCGCTGAACGCGGCCTCCAGATGCCTGAGAGCAACCTGGTCCAAGCCGACGTGCCCGAGGGCGCCCGGGTCCTGGAGCCCGTGGGGACAGCGCCAGGCTTGGCCGTGGAGGTCGGCTCCGCGACGGTGTACTGCGTGCCTGGGGTGCCGCGCGAGATGGAGGCCATGGTCGCCCGCGATGTCATCCCCGATCTGATGCGACGCGCGGACCTCGCGGCCACGATCTCTCGCGTCGTGCGCACCGCGGGAATGTCGGAAAGCGGGGTGGCCGAGCGGATCGGGGAGGTGGTCGACGAGCTGGAGGAGGTCGGGAACCCGACGGTCGCGCTGCTCGCTTCACGCGGCGAGACCCGCGTGCGCGTGACCGCCAAAGCGGTCTCGCCTGCGGCCGCGCTCGTGCTCCTCGACCCCGTCGTCGAGCGCCTCATCGGCTTGTTGGGTACCGGCGTGGTCGGAGTCGACGACGAGGGCGTCGAGGCCGCGATCGGCCGGCAGCTGCGCCGCCTTGGATGGACGCTCGCCGTGGCGGAGTCGATCACCGGCGGCGGTGTCGCCTCGCGTATCGTGAGCGAGCCCGGGTCGAGCGACTGGTTCCGTGGCGGCTTGGTGACGTACGCGACACCGGTGAAGGTCTCGCTCGCCGGCGTCGATCCCGACGTGCTCGAGCGAGACGGGCCAGTCGCCGAGTCCACCGCCGGCCAGCTCGCCGTGGGCGCCGCCGAGCGGCTCGGCACGGACGTAGGGCTCGGCGTGGTCGGCGTCGCGGGACCGACCGGCCAAGGCGGCCGAGACATCGGTACCTGCTGCCTCGGCGTCGTGATGCCCGGCGAGCGCGTCCGCACCCGCACCGTGCACCTACCTGGTCGGACGCGCAGCGACGTGCAGGAATTCGCCGCGAGCGCCGCCCTGGACTACCTACGCCGCCGCCTCGCCGAGCACGCCTGACCCCGCCTGACCCCGCCCGGCTTGTGACCCGTCCCCCACTGCCCGTGAACGCATACCCGCCCGCCCAATTCCTGCACAGTACGGCTCGTGGAGCGGTGGAAGATGAATGCTCAGCCGATGCCGGGCGGTAGCGGGTCGAGCGTGCGGCTCTTCGTGGCCATCGGTGTGCCAGAGATGGTGCGGGAGGAGGTCGGCGAGGCGCTCGCGCCGCTGCGATCCCTTGGCCCGGATGTGCGCTGGACGGACCCTGCCGGGTGGCACCTGACGGTGGCGTTTCTCGGCAACACCGATGTGGCCCTCGTTGAGCCCCTGACCGCGGGTCTTCGGCGAGCCACGTCGGGGTTCACACCGTTCTCGGTTCGGCTCCGGTCCTCAGCCGCGCGCGCCCATAGGTCGGGTGTGCTGTGGATCGAGCTCGCACCGTCCGAGCCGTTGTCGATGGTGGCGGCAGCCGTCCGTACGGTGCTCCACACGCTTGGGGTACCTGGGGAAGATCGTGACTTCCGCCCTCACCTCACCCTCGCGCGCGCCCGTGCGCGCCTGTCCATCCCCCGCTCGCTCGCGGACGCCTACTCGGGGCCGGCGTCCACCTGGACAGTTCCTGGCCTCGAGCTTGTGCGCTCTCATCTGGGCCGGACGGGAGCACGGTACGAGGCCGTAGCCACGTTCCCGTTTCAGGCGGACGTGTGATCGCGGGCATATCCGCCTGGTCTTGCACCAATTCCCCCTGAGGTGGGGAAGATTTGCGGTTCCGAACGTACGTTCTGCTAAGGTTGTCCCTGCGTCACCTGATCCATCCGCTTGTCACAGCCGGCGGTTACGGTGGCCTTCAGAATTGAGACCGTGACTAAGGAGCACGCCGTGGAGCGCGACAAGGCCCTTCAGATGGCCCTCGGCCAGATCGAGAAGCAATTCGGCAAGGGCGCGGTCATGCGCATGGGCGACGAGTCCAGAGTCAAGGTCGCCGTCATCCCCACGGGCGCCCTCGCCCTCGACATCGCCCTCGGCGTGGGGGGCCTGCCCCGAGGCCGTGTCGTGGAGATATACGGGCCCGAGTCGAGCGGGAAGTGCCTGACCGCCGACAGCCATATCTGGACCGACCGTGGGCTGGAGACCGTTGCCGAGCTGTTCACCCGCTGTGGGCTGGAGGCGAGCTGTACCTCTCGCGTTACCGATGTCTCCGCCCTCGGAGTACGCGTGGTCAACGAGGGTGGTCAGCTCGAGACGTTAGCGGCGTTGACGCACAACAACCGAAGGCCAGTCCTCCGGATCCGGTTGAAGTCCGGCCGAACGCTGGATGTCACTCATAACCACCCGTTGCGGGTCGTGAGTGAACTCGGGTTCATCGTATGGCGAACTGCGGGGGACATCGCTCCTGGTGACACCGTGGTCTCAGCGGCGTTCGGGGCTGTCGAGGTCGCGGGGGGTGACGGGATCAGCGAAGACGAGGCTGTCCTGATCGGATATCTCACCGCCGAAGGTTCCCTCTCATACCGTTCCGCGATTCGCTTCACGAACTGGGATCCAGAGGTCGGTGGAGAGTTCACCAAGTTGATGGAGCAGCTCTTTGGCGCGTCCGTGCGGTGCTACTACGGCAAAGAATACGCCGTGCAAGGCACGCAGCTTCGTTCGCGGTTTGCCGACCAGTACGGGCTCGACTACGTCACCGCGCACGGTAAGACCGTTCCTCATTGCATCCGGACCGGTGGTCAAAAGATCCAGCGAGCATTTCTCTCCGCGTTGTTCGAGGGCGACGGATGGATCGACAAGAGCTCAACGATCGGTCTCGGTAGTGCCTCGGAGCAGCTGGCTCGCGAGGTCCAGCTCCTCCTCTATGGGTTTGGGATTCCCGCAACGGTGTCGTCGAAATTCAATAAGACGTACCAGCGCGATTACTGGACGGTGACGATCAACCCGGGGACGGCGCACCGCTTCCTAGAAGAAATAGGATTTCGTTCAACCCGCAGGAGGGCGCAGGTCGAGGCGAACTTTCGCCGATCTGATCGCGATCCTCAGTTCGAGAATATTCCCCACCTCGCGGGACTGTTGCAGGCGCTGCGGGATGACATCGGTGGAAGCCGTGAATTCGATCGGATCGCCGGCGATGTATTCCGCAAAGAACTCAACCTCGCCTGTTCGCGCCGGCGGCTCGCCAAGATCGTCGAATGGGTGGAGCGGCATGAGACGTCGCTGCCGTCGACCAGCCGGACCCTTCTTGGCTACCTGCGTACGCTGGCGCAGCATCGCTACACGTTCGAGCGCGTCGAGGCCGTAGAGGATGGTGGCTTGCAGCCGACGTTCGACGTTGTCCTTCCTGAGACTCACAGCTTCCTCGCGAACGGGATCCTCTCGCACAACACCACGGTGGCGTTGCATGCGATCGCCGAGGCTCAAAAGGCGGGGGGGATCGCCGCGTTCATCGATGCGGAGCATGCGCTCGACCCGAACTATGCGGCCGCGCTTGGCGTTGACATGGAAGCGCTGCTCGTCTCTCAACCGGATACGGGTGAGCAGGCGCTTGAGATCACCGACATGCTGGTCCGTTCGGGAGCTGTCGATATCGTGGTGATCGACTCGGTCGCCGCGCTGACCCCGCGTGCCGAGCTCGAAGGCGATATGGGAGACACCCACGTCGGCCTGCAGGCCCGGCTCATGAGCCAGGCGTTGCGAAAGCTTGCGGGAACGCTGAACCGCTCGCGCACCTGCTGCGTGTTCATCAACCAGCTGCGTGAGAAGGTCGGTGTCATGTTCGGCTCGCCCGAGGTGACTCCCGGTGGCCGGGCGCTGAAGTTCTACTCCTCAGTGCGACTCGACGTCCGCAGGATCGAATCGCTGAAGGACGGCACCGATTTCGTCGGCAACCGCGTGCGAGTTAAGGTAGTAAAGAACAAGTGCATCGCCGAGGGAACGCGCGTGTTCGACCCCTTAACGGGTCTGACGCACCACATTGAGGACATTTTTGATCAGGGAGAGGGCACTGCGGTATGGGCGGTGGACAAGCGAGGCGAGTTCCACATCACCCGGATCGGTGCTCGCTTTGATCAGGGCTCGCAGGACGTAATTGGCATCAACTTACGCGATGGCACCACGCTGTGGGTGACTCCAGATCATCACGTCTTCACCGAGCTTGGTTGGCGGGCAGCGGGAGAGCTAAGCGTAGGCGATCGCGTCGCGCGCCCACGGCACGTAGGCGGGTTCGGTGCGCATGAACCCGTTCCTCCCGCTCACGCCCGCCTCATCGGTTACTTGATCGGGGATGGGTATGTCGGCGGCAAGACACCTATCTCGTTCATCAACGCTGAAGAGGCCCTTCAGGAGGATGCCCGCCGCATCGCCTCCGAACTCGGATGCGATGCCCATCCCAAGGCAGATGGCATATACGTATCCTTCTCTCACCGACCGGGGGAGCCGAACGGGGTGCTTGCGCTTGCCCGTTGGGCGGGGATCTGGGGCCACCTCGCGCCGGAGAAGCGGATCCCACCCGCTTTCTTCGATCCTGAGGCTTCCGCTGATGTCGTGGGCAATCTCCTGATGGGTATTTGGGAATCTGATGGATGGCTTAGCCGCGAACAGACTGGAGGTATCCGTTGTGGATTTGTCACAACTTCTGAACAGCTCGCGTGGCAGATCCATTATCTGTTACTGCGATGGGGCATCGGGAGCTCGGTGCAAGTTCATCAGCCTGGTTCGAGGCGAAGCTTGATCGAGGGCCGCCGGGTGGAGGGAAAGCGCCCTTGTTGGCAGGTTCGAGTGAGCGGCATCGACAACGTTCAGCGCTTTGCGGATGTGCTGCCCATGTGGGGCCCCAAAGGCCAGAGACTGACGACGGAGTTGGAGAATTTGCGCCCCTCGAAGCGACGGGGGTCCCGTGCCATCTACCTCACGTCAGCGCAGACGGAGCCAGTCCTCGAGTACCTGTCCCAGTCAGGCGTGAATTCGGAGTTTCTGACCAGCGTCCTTCAGCTTCCCCCGTCGTATAACCGAGCGGGTCTGAGAACGATGCTTGGCGGTACGCGACTCCGGCGTGATCGAGTCGAGCGGGTCGCCGAGGCACTTGGCAGCGCATTCCTTTACGAGGTCCTCGCCGACGGCCTCTTCTACGATCGTATTCAGTCCATCCTGCCAATGCGGCGACGACGGACATTCGACATCGAAGTTCCTGAGCTGCATAATTTCATCGCGGATGATGTCGTTGTCCACAATTGCGCTCCCCCGTTCAAACAAGCCGAATTTGATATTCTCTTCGGCCAGGGAATCTCACGTGAAGGATCGTTGCTCGACATCGGTGTCGAACATTCGGTCATCAAGAAGGCCGGTGCTTGGTACACCTACGGCGGAGAGCAGCTTGGTCAAGGTCGCGAGAACGCGCGGAAGTTCCTCAAAGAGCACGATGATATCGCCGCCGAGATCCACAAGAAGGTGACCGAGCAGCTCGGGCTTGTTCCGACCGACGTGACTGGCGACGAGCGAGTCGAGGAATGAGCAAGATACGCCCGGCGGGTCAACGCGTCGTATTCCGGGTTGTCGGACGAGACCCGGTCTCTGAGGCGCTTGCGTTCATCCTCCGGAGCACGGCGGCCAGGCCGCAGACAGAGGCCGAGATCGTCGGGCGGCTTCGAAGCCGAGAGGTGCCACGCGAGATCGCGGATGCGGCGGTCGGGAAGGCGAAGGCGATCGGAGCGATCGATGATGCGGCATTCGCTCGCGCATGGGTCGAGGATCGCGGGGCTCGCCGCGGGTACGGCATCACACGGCTGCGCGAGGAGCTCCGCCGTCGGCTGGTCTCGGAGGAGGTCATCGACGCGGCCCTCGACCAATTGGACGACCGGGACGATCTCGGCGTCGCGATGGAGTTGGCCCGCGAGCGTGCCCGTCGCTTCCCGGGGTCATTGAGCCGCGAGGCTGCCGCCCGACGGCTGCATGGCTACCTCACCCGGCGCGGGTACCCGAATACCTTGGCCGAACGCGTCGCGATCACCGTAAGCGGCATCGACCAGCCATAGTCACGAACTCGCGCGAAGTCAGCCGGTTTCAGCCGGCTCGTCAGCGTTAAAGGGCTCTGAGCCGTCGAGGACCAAGTCCACGACGCTCCTGATCATCTTGGCCGGAGACGAGTCGTTCCCAGTGACGAGACGTCGGGGGCTTGCGTCCGTGGAGATGAACCCAGGGCCGGCATCGGCAACGACCTGTGGACTCTCTTGGGGAGGAGCCGGCGATGACGGTGCCACGGATTGCTGCGGCACACTGTCCGGAACGGGGTTCGTTGAGTCGCCGACGGCGGGGGAGTGGAGCCCACCGCCCACCATGCGTGCGGTGCCGTCCGCCGCAGAATCCGGAGGTTGAATGTCCTCAGGCGGCGAAGCGGTCAGTCCAGGGATCGAACCGTCAGTGGGGACGATCGCACCGGTGGTGGGGTCGACATACTCGCCGATCGCGGTGTCGTAGACGACATCGGTGAGGTTGATGACGAGACCGGTGATGGGGTGGATGAGCAGGCCCGTGACGGGGTCGAGGACCGCCAGTCGCCTCTCGATTCGATAGGACAACCCAGGCTGGTCCCGATGCGGATACGCCAGGGCGGACATGAGGGGAGTCGAGAGTGAGGACAGGACGACCGCGGTGACGCCCGCGAGGGCGACCGCCCGGCTCTTCGGCACTGACAGCTTTGGATGGGCCATCAGTCCTCCACTTCCCCATGAGTCCGCCGGTTAGGATGATGATTCGACGTTGTCTAGACCGCCCTGGCACCTGACAGTCGAGCGCCCTAGACGACCGTGGGCAGTAGTCTACTGACTACGTGGTCCAGAGCAAGATGGACTAGTCCGGTAAGACGACGCCGAGAAGGACGCAGACGTTGAACCCCGTGCAAGTGTGGCTCATCGTGGGTATTCCTACACTCGCGATGGGACTCGCGCTGTTCCTGCGTCGCTCACCTGTTCGTGCGCTCCTCGGATACCTTGTCCTGGGCGTGGGCTTTGGGCTCACGAGTGTCTTTCACCGGCCGTCAGGGGCGGTCTTCGGCGGCGTGCTCGCGCTCCTCTACGCCGCCGGGCGGGGCGGTGCCGTAGAGCGCCTCGACACGCATCCGGATGAGGAGGGCGTACCAGACGAGGCGCTGCATCCTCTCCGTCGTCGCGTCGCGCCCGCAGAAAACCAGGAATAGCCGCCAGCGTTCCTCATCGTGATCAGATTGCGGTCCCAGGTATCCTCGACCTGTGAGTACACGTACCTACTTCATTCGCACCTTCGGATGCCAGATGAACGAGCACGACTCGGAGCGGGCTGCCGGGGTGCTCGAGACGATGGGCTATCGCCGGGCGCCTGATCCAGAGTCGGCAGGTCTCGTGCTGTTCAACACCTGCGCGATCCGTGAGAACGCGGACAACAAGCTCTACGGGCAGCTGTCGCACCTCAAGCCGTTGAAGATCGCCGATCCCTCGAAGCGAGTCGTGGTAGGCGGATGCCTCGCGCAGAAAGATCAGGACAGGCTGGCCCAGCGAGCGCCGTGGGTTGACGTGGTGTACGGCACACACAACATGCAGCGGCTCCCTGAGCTTCTCGCGCGGGCCGACTCAGCGGCGCTTCCTGTGGTCGAGATCCTTGAGCACACGGAGATGTTCCCCTCGGCGTTGCCGGCGCGGCGCGAGGTCCGCCATCACGCGTGGGTTTCGATATCGATCGGCTGTAACAACACCTGCACCTTCTGTATCGTCCCCTCGCTGCGCGGTCCGGAGAAGTCGCGCCGGCTCGGCGAGATCGCCGGTGAGGTGCGTGACCTGGTCGCGGATGGAGTCCGCGAGATCACCCTTCTGGGGCAGAACGTGAACTCGTATGGTCGGGACCTCGTGCGCGAAGAGGCAGACGCGTCCGGCCCGGACGCGTCGACAGCGTCCAGGCCTGGATCCGCAGCTCCTGCTGCGGGCCCCCGAAACCGCACCCTGTTCGCCGAGCTGCTGTATGCGCTTGGTGAGATCGATGGTCTCCAGCGTGTCCGCTTTACCAGCCCGCACCCTAAGGACTTCACGTCGGACGTCTTCGCGGCGATGCGGGACGTGCCAAACGTGTGCGAGCAGCTCCACCTCCCGCTTCAGTCGGGCAGCGACCGTATCCTGCGCCGTATGCAGCGCAGCTATCGCAGCGCTCGTTACCTCGACCTGGTGGCCGAGGCGCGGGAGACCATCCCTGGGCTCGCGATCTCCACCGATATCATCGTCGGATTTCCGGGTGAGACCGAGGAGGACTTCCAGGACACCCTCAGGATTGTCGAGGCGGCGGGGTTCGACTCTGCGTTCACGTTCAAGTACTCGAAGCGTCCGGGCACGAAGGCGGTTGAGCTCGATGGGCACGTCTCGCCGGACGTGGTCGACGAGCGCTTCGATCGGCTCACCCGCCTCACGCGGGGACTTGCGGCGGCGTCTTGCGCACGGCAAGTCGGGCGCGTCGCGGAGCTGCTCATCGAAGGCCCCTCCAAGACCAATGAGCAACGGTACAGCGGCCGCACGCGGTGCAACCGCCTCGTCCACGTGCCGGCTGACCCTCGTGCCACGCCGGGTGAGCTGGTGAACGCCCGGCTCACCGCGGCGGCGGCGCATTACCTACTCGGCGAGATCACGACCGAGCAGGCGCAGCCCCCAGTCCCCACACCCCCACCGTCCACCGCGGTTTGACGCTCATCGGCATCGCCATCCTTCCCGCCGCGCCGGTGCTCGTTCCCGGCGTAAGCGTGACCCTCCCCGATGATCTACGGCAGGTCCGGGACGCGACCGAGGCCTGTGTCGAGGATCTGCCCGGCGCCGAGGCCGTCGTCCTTCTCGCGGTAGGTGACCCGTCTGGGCCGTACCGGCGAGTCGAGGCCAGCCTCGCCGGCTTCGGGCGGCCGGATCTCGCGGTGAGCCTTTGCCCGGCCGACGGTGCGGAAGGGCACGACGGAGCACTGCCCCCATCCCTCGCGGTGCTCGCGATGATGCTTCGTCACAACGTGCCGGTGGCGCCGATCGCCCTCGGCTCTGGCGCGTCGGCGCGGGACCTCCATGAGCTGGGAGCCTGCCTTGCGAGGCGCTCGCGCCGGATCGTCGCCATAGCGGCTGGCGACCTATCGGCGGGCCTCGAAGAACGCTCGCCCCGATCACGCATCCATGGGGCGCAGGCCTGGGACGAGGCGGTCCTCACCGCTGTGGTCGACGGCGATCGTGACGCGCTGGCCCGCCTCGGTCCCGGCGAGGCCCGGCGGGTGGTCGCGCAGGGTTGGGCGCCCATCCTCGCCACCGTGAGCGCGGGCGCCGCGGCCGCCCTGGACCTCCGACTCCTTCACTACTCGGCCCCACGCGGGGTGGGTTACCTCGTCGCCCATGGCTAGTGTGGTGGTGGCGGTCGTCGGGCCGACCGGAACGGGAAAGTCGGCGATCGCACTCGCGTTGGCCGAGAAGCTGGACGCGGAGATCATCGCGGTCGACGCCTTCACCGTCTATCGCGGCATGGACGTCGGTACGGCCAAGCCGGGTATCGCCGAGCGGCTCCGGATCCCGCACCACATGATCGACGTGCTGGATCCGGCGGAGGAATGCACGGTGCAATGGTTCCAACGTGCCGCCCGTGAGGCTATCGCCAGGGTCCAGGCTCGTGGCCGGACGCCGCTGCTCGTGGGCGGATCGGGCCTTTACTTCCGGGCGGTGGTCGACCCGCTCGAGTTCCCACCGACCGATCTCCGCGTCCGCAACGAGATCGAAGGTCGTTACCAAGCGAATCCCGCCGCGGCTCATGCGGTCCTGCAGACGTGCGACCCAGCCGCGGCCGCCCGCATCGATCCTGGCAACCTGCGCCGTTCGGTCCGGGCGCTGGAGGTATTGGCCCTTACCGGCCGGCCCTTCAGCGACTGGCGGCAGACCTGGGACTCGTATGAATCGCGTTATGCAAATCTGCGGGTCGTCGGTATCGAGGTACCGCGGGCGCAGCTCGCCTCCCGGCTCGACGAACGGGTCGATGAGATGATCGCCCGAGGACTCGTCGAGGAATGCCGGACCCTGGAGCGTGGAGCGCTCTCGCACACCGCGCGCCAAGCCATCGGGTACTCGGAGATCTTCGAAGTCCTGGTGGGCATCTACGGTCTCGACGAGGCGGCGAGACGGATCAAGACGCGGACTCGGCAGTATGCGGTCAGGCAGCGGCGATGGTTTGGGATGGACTCGCGAGTACGCTGGACGAGCCCGACTGTTCGCCAAGTCCTCGAGGTAGTCCGCGACTCATGCGGTTTGTGAAGGTACACGGCGCGGGGAACGACTTCGTCCTCATTCCCGATCTCGAGGATCGGATCACGTTGACGCCTCCGTTCGTGCGGGCGGTTTGTGCGCAACATACGGGGCTCGGCGCCGATGGAGTGATCCGGGTGGCGCCCCCTGGATCGGAGCGCGAGGGCGACGTATTTATGGACTATTGGAATGCCGATGGATCAATCGCCGAAATGTGTGGTAATGGGGTGCGCTGCGTCGCGAAGTACGTCATGGACCGTCGCATGGTGGGGGGTGGCAGCGTCGAGGTGAGCACTCGGGCTGGCGTCAAGCTCGTACGGATCATCGATCGCTGGGGCGACGGAACCGTCGCGACCGTTGCGGTCGACATGGGGATCCCGCGCCTGTCGGGTGAACGCCAGGTCGACGTGAGCCCTACCCGGTTGGGCGCACCCGAGGTGCCGGGGCACCAGCTCGTCACGCTGGACCACGTCGTCGTGACCGTCACCACGCTGTCGATGGGCAATCCGCATGCCGTGGTACTTGTCGACGATGTCGCTCGTGCGCCGGTCGCGTCGTGGGGACCGGTGATCGAGCGCGACGGCGCCTTTCCTCAAGGCACGAACGTGGAGTTCATCGCCGTGGAAGCCCGTGACCACGTGGTGGGGCGGATCTGGGAGCGCGGGGTCGGCGAGACGCTCGCCTCGGGCACTGGGGCATCGGCGATGGCGGTCGCCGCCCACGCCTTGGGCCTCGCTGACCAGCGTGTCCAGGTTGACCTGCCGGGCGGGATGTTGGAGATCGACTGGACCGGTGAGAGTGTCTGGGTGAAAGGCCCTGCCGCCGAGGTAGCGACTGGTGAATTTGACCGTGGATGGTTGGACGCGAATCTCCCCCCTTTCAATGATCGTGATGATGCCTCATGACTGACGGACCACTAGAGCTCTCCCGAGCCGCACGCCGCCGCGCCGAGGCCCAGCGGATCGATGACCGCGCGCCCCAAGAGGGCGTTGCGATCTTCCGTCCCGCGGAGAAGGCGGTCGTCATCGGGGTGCATCGCAACGGTGCGATGACTCATGACGTCGACGCGTCGCTCGATGAGCTGGAGCAGCTCCTTGACACCGCCGGGTCCGTGACGATAGGACGCGTCGTGCAGCGGCGTGACACCCCCGACGTGGCGACGTTCGTGGGGAGAGGAAAGGTCGCGGAGCTGAAGGCGCTCACCGCCCAACTGGGGGCGGATGCCGCAATCTTCGATGACGAGCTTTCTCCGGCACAGCAACGCAACCTAGAGGAGCGGCTCGGAGTGAAGGTGCTCGACCGCACCATCGTGATCCTCGATATCTTCGCCCAACACGCATCGTCGCGGGAAGGGCGCGCTCAGGTCGAGCTGGCGCAGCTGACGTACCTGCTTCCTCGGCTACGGGGATGGGGACAGGCGCTGTCACAACAGGCGGGTGGCATCGGCACGCGAGGTCCTGGCGAGACCCAGCTGGAGGTCGACCGCCGTAAGCTCAACCGGCGGATCACCAAACTGCGCCAGGACCTGGCGGAGTACGAGCGGACCCGTCGCCTGAAGCGGAAGCAACGCGAGCGGCGGGAGGTCCCGACCATCGCCTTGGTGGGGTACACGAACGCGGGCAAGTCGACGTTACTCAACCGAATGACCGGTTCGGATACATTCGTCGCTGATCAACTCTTCGCAACGCTCGACACGACAGCTCGGCAGATTTCCTTGCTCGACGGGCGGCAGGCGGTGATTACCGACACGGTCGGGTTCGTGAGGAAGTTGCCGACCCAGCTTGTCGAGGCGTTCAAGTCGACCCTAGAAGACACTCTTCGCGCCGATCTTCTTCTGCACGTTGTCGATGCGGCCCATCCCGAAGCCGAGGCGCAGTCAGCCGCCGTCGACCGAGTGCTCGACGAGATCGGCGCAGGAGCCATGCCGCGCCTCGTCGTCCTGAACAAAGCGGATGCCGCCGATCGTGACGAGTTGGTTGGGCTCCGGCGTCGCCTCGGCGACGCGGTGGTCGTGTCCGCGAGGACTGGCGAAGGGATTGAGGCGCTGGTCGCCACGGTCACCAGTCGGATCCCACCTGATCGTGACCTGGTCGAAGCGGTCGTCCCCTATGACCGCAGTGATCTGGTCGCGCGCGCCCACCGTGAGGGCGAGGTGCTGCAGACGGAGGCGCGAACGGACGGCACCTGGCTCCTCGCCAAGGTCGACCCGGCGGTGCTCGCGGCCTTGCGGCCCTACACGAACGGCTCAGGCGCGAGCGATAACGACCAGGATTCCGCACGTATGCGTGACGAACCGCAGGGATAGACGCGTCAGATGTTGCGCATGACCGCCACTACCTTGCCGAGTATCGCGCCGATGGCGTCGGGAGGCACTGGGATCGGGTCATAGCCCTCGTTCGCGGGGTCCAAGAACACCGCGCCACTGGGTGCCCGCCGGAAGAACTTCACCGTGGCCTCGTCCTCGATGAGTGCCGCGCACATCTCGCCCTGCTCGACGCGGGGTTGCTGCCGAACGACAACCAAGTCGCCGGGAAGCACGCCCGCTTGAACCATGGATTCACCTCTCACGCGCAGCATGAAGAGGGTGCCCTCCCCGACCAGATCCTTCGGCAGGGGGTAGACGTGCTCGACGCGCTCCTCGGCCAGGACAGGCGCTCCAGCGGCGATCTCGCCCACGAGTGGCACGAGCTTGGTCGCGGACGCCGGAATCGACAGCTCGGTATCGGGGTCGAAATGCACCTCGATCGCGCGGGGCCGTGATGGGTCACGCCGGAGATACCCGCCACGCTCCAGCGTCGCGAGCTGGCTGTGCACGCTGGACGGCGACTTGAGTCCCACCGCCTCTCCGATCTCGCGCACACTGGGTGGGTACCCACGCGTCTCGACCGCTTCCCGGATGACCTCAAGAATGCGTTGCTGCCGGCTGGTCAACTGTCGTGCCATCTCCCCCTCCTGGCTTGGCCCCTCTTGGACTTCGGAGGACCGTACCAGGCAAGGCGCTCAAAAGCAAACACATGTTCGTACACGCCAGTCTCGACCGGCGCGGTTACTGCGGGTCAGAGGTGCGTTGTTCGAGGTCCGCGAGCTCGCGGACGAAGTCCTCGGGGGAGGTGAAGCCCTTGTAGACACTCGCGAAGCGGACGTATGCGACCTGGTGCAGTTCGCGGAGCGCGGCGAGCACCTCAGCGCCGATCTGTTCGCTGGAGACCTCACGGCGTCCCAACCCACGGATGCGGACTTCGACCTGTGCCGCGGTGCGGAGGGCAGCGTCGGACGGCAGAGAGAGGTTCGCGGTCGCCTTCTCGATCCCGGCGAGCAGCTTTCGCCGGTCGAAGGGCTCCTCGACACCCGCATGCTTGCGCACCGTAAGCGGGAATTGGTCTGGCCGCTCATAGGTCGAGAACCGTTGGCCGCAGGCGCGACACTCGCGGCGGCGGCGGATGGCGGCACCGCCCTCGGCGGAACGAGAGTCCATCACCCTGTCGTCATCACTGGAGCAGTACGGGCAGCGCATCTCAGCCCTCCGTGAGAATTTCCTCGTTCGCGATTTTCTCAAGATAGTCCACAGCGCTATCCACAGCTTTTTATCCTTTTTATCCGTCTTCTACGAGGTTGTCCACACTACGTCCACAGGGCGTGTGCGCACTAGTCCGCAGCCGCCCCCAGATGTAGTGCGTTCGGATGGGGCCTCATCCAGGGGGGAAGCGGCGGCGCCGTTCATGCTGCGTTAGCTTTCAGCCGGCTCGCCCGAGCCGTGACTCGTAGAGCCACAAGATATAGTGGTTGTTCCGTGGATGCACGTCTGCATCTGGGGTCACGAAGGTCGAGCACCCCTTGACGGATCGTCCCGGAAAGGGCATGGTTACATGGCTGTAACTACATGTGCAGTAGGGGAGCGGCACCGGGGAAGGAGCGTCCTTGATCACCACGAACACCGCGCTTACCGCTGAGCCAGCGAGCGCCGACGGACGGTTGGGCCTGAGGGTCGAACGCTATTTCACGACCTCGGGCATTCACCCGTACGAGCAAGTCGAGTGGGAGCTTCGCGACGCGGTCATCAACGACTGGAAGAGCGGCAAGGTCGCGTTCGAGCAGCGGGGCGTGGAGTTTCCGAAGGCCTGGTCGCAGAACGCCACCATGATCGTGGCGCAGAAGTACTTCCGCGGCCACCTCGGCGCACCGGACCGTGAGCACAGTGTGCGGCAGATCATCGATCGCGTTGCCGACACGATCACCGACTGGGGCGCCAAGGACGGCTACTTCGTCGACCGCGAGTCCGCCGAGGTGTTCAACGCCGAGCTCAAGCATCTTCTCGTGCACCAAAAGGCCGCGTTCAACTCCCCCGTCTGGTTCAACCTCGGCGTCCCGGGACGGAAGCCTCAAGGCAGTGCATGTTTTATCTTGTCTGTCGAAGATACGATGAGCTCAATCCTCAACTGGTATGTCGAAGAAGGAACCATCTTCAAAGGCGGCTCCGGCTCCGGCGTCAACCTGTCGAGTATTCGCTCCTCCTACGAGCCCCTGACAGGCGGAGGTACCGCATCAGGTCCGGTCAGTTTCATGCGAGGCGCCGACGCGTCGGCGGGAACGATCAAGAGCGGTGGAACGACGCGCCGCGCGGCCAAGATGGTGATCCTCAACGTCGACCATCCCGACATCGAGGAGTTCATCTGGTGTAAACAGCGTGAGGAGCTGAAGGCGCGCGCATTGAGCGCGGCCGGATTCGACATGGATCTCGACGGTCGGGACTCCTCCAGCATCCAGTATCAAAACGCCAACAACTCGGTCCGCGTCACCGACGAATTCATGCAAGCAGTGTTGGCGAACAAAGACTTCGCTCTGCGTTCTGTCCTTCGCGGCGAGCCGGTCAAGGTGCTCCCCGCTCGCGATCTCATACGCCAGATTGCTCAATCCGCATGGGAATGCGCCGATCCCGGAATGCAGTACGACACGACGATCAACGACTGGCACACGACCCCGAACGCCGGTCGCATCAACGGCTCTAACCCCTGCTCCGAGTACATGCACCTCGACAACTCCGCCTGCAACCTCGCGTCGCTGAACTTGCGGAAGTTCGAAGCGGGCGGAGTGTTCGACGTCGACGCGTTTCGTCGCGCGGTCGAGATCGTATTCACGGCGCAGGAGATCATCGTCTCCAACTCCAGCTATCCGACGGAGAAGATCGCGGCAAACGCGAACGCCTATCGCCAGCTCGGGCTTGGGTACGCAAACCTCGGTGGCTTGCTCATGAGCCAAGGCCTGGCGTACGACTCGGACGAAGGTCGGGCGTGGGCGTCGACGATCACCGCGCTGATGACCGGTCATGCCTATCGGACGTCGGCCGAGATCGCCAGAGTCGTAGGACCGTTCGACGGTTATGCCAAGGATCGCGACGGGATGCTTCGGGTGCTCAGGAAGCATCGGGCGGCGCTCGACGCGGTGGACACTGCGCACGCGCCCGCGCACCTGCTCGCCGCCGCTCGGCAGGCATGGGACGAGGCGGTCGCGCTGGGTACTGAGCACGGCGTGCGCAATGCCCAGGCGTCGGTGCTCGCGCCTACCGGATGCCTTGTCGGTGGCTCGTTGGTGACTACGGACCGAGGGTTGGTCCGCCTGGCGTCACTGGGCGAGGAGGCGGGAGCACGCTGGCAGGACCTCGATGCGCGGGTCGCGACGGACGAGGGTCCCCGATCCGCGACGAAGTTCTACGTCAATGGCCTTGAGGCAGTGGTGTCGGTCGAGACGTCTCGGGGCTATCGAATCCAGGGAACGCCGGCTCACCGGATCAAGGTCATGGCGTCCGGTGGAGGCTCAGAGTGGAGGCGTCTCGCCGATCTCCGCCCACGCGACGTCGTGCCTCTGTTGGCAGATCAGCTCGTCGGCGAGCCGAGGCTCGTCGAGCTTGCGCCGCCCGGCACGTGCGTTCACCCCGGAGTGCACGAAAGCGTTCCGCGGCGGGTGACCCCTGACCTTGCCCAATTCGTGGGCTATCTCTTGGGCGGCGCTCGCCTGCACGAGGGTGGGTTCACCTGGCTGGTCGATGAGGGTGATTTCCAGGTCGCCGAGCACGTGCGCCTCTTGGGGAAAGCGCTGTTCGGGCTCGAGGCACAGATCAGCGAACGACAGGGTTCCACGGAGGTGGCGTTCGACTCCGCTTGTGTCGCCGGGTGGCTACGCGCCCATGGCGCCGACCCGAGGGCTCCGCGGATTCCCGACATGGTGCTCGCAAGTAACAATCGCGCCGTCTACGCGGCCTTCTTGAACGGGTTGCTCGAGGTTGGGGCGACGGTTCACGAGGGTCGTAGTCGTTGGTGCTCGCTGTCGGTGTCGTTCAGTCATGACGTGCAGTCCATGCTCCTGGCGTTGGGGTACCCCTCCACCCTCGAATTCGACTCTGTCCATTGGCTCGTGCTCGACGCGGTCAGGATCGAGAGCACGCACGACGATGCGGGAGCCTCGTTCCTCTACGACACAGTGGAGACTGTCGAACTGGGTGAAGACGAGCTCACCTATGACCTGTCTGTCCCCGAGAACGTGACGTATGTCGCCAATGGCTTCGTCAGCCACAACACCATTGGGCTGATGATGGACTGTGACACCACCGGCATCGAGCCTGATCTCGGGCTCGTAAAGTCAAAGAAGCTCGTCGGCGGTGGCACGATGCGAATCGTCAACCAGACAGTGCCAGCGGCGCTGGAGCGGCTCGGGTATCAACCTGAGCAGATCGAGGCGATCGTCGAGTATATCGATCAGCAAGCGACGATCGAGGGCGCTCCCGCGTTCCGACCTGAGCACCTTCCGGTCTTCGACTGCGCGATGGGTGAGCGCTGCATCTTGCCTATGGGCCATGTGAAGATGATGGCGGCCGTGCAACCGTGGATCAGTGGCGCGATCTCCAAGACGATTAATCTTCCCGAATCGGCCACGGTAGAGGACGTCGAGCAGGTCTACGTCGAAGGTTGGCGGATGGGGCTCAAGGCGTTGGCGATCTATCGGGACAACTGCAAGGTTGGGCAACCGCTGTCGCTCGCGCCGAAGAAGGAGACCCAGAACACGACGGAGCAGGCCGCGGCCGCCTCGGGGATGGTGCGACGGAGGCTCCCGAAGCAGCGGCCGTCACAGACGATCTCGTTCCAGGTTGGTGACGCGGAGGGGTACCTGACCGCGGGGGAGTATCCAGGGGACGGGCTCGGTGAGATCTTCGTCAAGCTCGGCAAGCAGGGATCGACGCTGGCTGGGGTGATGGACGCGTTCGCGATCAGCGTCAGCATCGGGCTCCAGTACGGTGTGCCGCTGGAGGTCTACGTCCGCAAGTTCACGAACATGCGGTTCGAGCCCGCCGGCATGACCGACGATCCCGAGGTGCGGTTCGCGACATCGATCGTCGACTACCTGTTCCGCCGGCTGGCGATCGAGTACCTGCCGTCGGCCAAGCGCCACGAGTTGGGGATCTACACGATCGATGAGCGCACCGTGCTCGAGGCGGGGTCACCGATGCCGTCGGCGCCACCGATTCCCTTGACCGACGCGACTGGCCAGACCGTGCTGCCAATCGAGCGGCCAACCCCCGTCGACGACACCCACGGCGACGCACCCATGTGCTACCAATGCGGCGTCGTGATGATCCGCGCCGGGTCCTGCCACTGCTGCCCCCAGTGCGGATCGACGTCCGGATGCAGCTGATGACCTGCGGAAACGCGTTCCCGCCAGGATCCATGACAGCATCATGACAGCATCGCACTGCGTGTAATGGGAGATCGCGTCGCGTAACCGCCGTCGAGGACTTGGCCGAGCGCCTCAGCGGCGGCGCGCAGTTGCGGGTCGAGCACATCGGTGTAGACGTCGTCGGTCGTTGCGACCTTGCGGTGGCCGATGATGGCCGCTCGCGTCTTGGCGTCCACGCCCTGCGCGGCCAGCAACGTCGACGCGCCGCGGCGGAAGAGTGATGCGGTGCCAGGCGGAGCAACCCGTGGCGCTCGCAGAGGGTCGCCAGCATCCGGCGGAAGTCGGCCGGCCAGATCGGGACCCCGCCCCGGGATGGCCACAACAAGCCCCACCGGTTCCACTCGTCGTCGTCGGCCATGCGCTCCAGGGCGAGTACCTCGGACGGACCGCGAGCGCTTCACACGCGCGGCCGGACAGCGGGGCCACCTTGTCCCGGCCGCCCTTGGCACCCGGGGCGAGCTCCCAGTGACCCTCGTCGTCGTCGGGGCCTTTGAACCGCACGAGGTGGCGCACGCAGCGGACTAAGAGCAATGCCACCAATTTAGGGTCTTGAGTCAAGCGTTGCTTTTGCGCGCGTACGCGCAAAGCCGCAGACCAAGGGATCTCGGGACACCCACAACACCTATTGGCCCGCTGTTTTTGCGCGCCAGCGCGC
>JBOGED010000153.1:0-13301 GCA_050743625.1 Egibacteraceae bacterium
CCTCGGACGTCCTGCGCCGGTGAGGCGCTGTCGATGTCAGCATCGGCGAGCTCCTCAGAGGCGGCCGGTCGGTCGCGCAGCAGGACCACGGCGAGGACGGCGAGCCCCAGCGCCACGACTGACGCGACCGCGGAGGTGACCTGCATCCCCTGGACGAACGCCGCGCGGGAGACCTCCAAGACCGCGGCGCCGAGCTGGCTGGGCAGCTGCCCAGCGACGGCCACGGCGCCGCCAAGGGTGTCACGAACGATCCCTGTCACCTCGGCGGGGACGCCGAGTGGAAGCCGGTCGGCCAGACCAGCCCGGTAGATCGCGACGCCGATGCTGCCCAGGATCGCGATGCCAAGGGCGCCCCCGAGTTCCGCGCCGGTCTCCGAGATCCCCGATGCCGCACCGGCCCGCTCAGGTGGGGCGGACCCGACGATCAACTCAGTCGTCAAGCCGAACACCGGAGCGAGCCCCAGCGACATGATGAGCGAACCGGCGACCAGGGCGACCAGGCCGCCGGAGGCATCGACCTGGGTGAGTACCGCGAGTCCGACCGCCGCCAATACGAGGCCACCACCGATGAGGGATACCGGCCGAACCCGGTGCACGATCCGCGGGCCAAGCTGGGACCCGGCGACGAAGCCGAAGGCGGAGGGCAGCGACCACAGGCCCGCCTCAAGCGGCGAGAGCCCTACCACCAGCTGCAGATACTGCGTGAAGAAGAGGAGGCCGCCGAACGCAACGAAGATCGAGAAGAAGTTCGTGGCCAGCGCCGCGTTGAACGCCGTGACCCTGAAACAGCCCAACGTCAATCATCGGATCGGCCAGCCGCCGCTGGCGGCGCACGAACGCCACGCCGACCGCCACTCCGGCCACGATGAACAGCGCGGGCAGGGATCCGAAGCCGTCCTGAGCGATCTCCTTCAGCCCATAGATCACCGCCAGCACCGCGATCACCGACATGGCCGCAGAGACGAGGTCCAATCGTCCCGCGTCCGGATCCCGGTACTCGGGAAGCACCCGCGGCCCAAGCACGAGCAGCAGCGCCATCACCGGCAATGCCAGCAGGAAGACCGAGCCCCACCAGAACAGCTCCAGCAGCACCCCGCCAAGCACCGGGCCGACCGCGCTGCCGGCCGAGAAGCTCCCGATCCACACGCCGATGGCGACCGAGCGCTGCTTGGGGTCAGGGAACATGTGAAAGATCAGGGACAGCGTCGATGGCGCCAGGGTCGCCCCGGCGATCCCGAGCAGCGCCCGGCTCACGATGAGCATCTCAGCGCTCGTCGAGAACGCCGCGAGCAGCGACACGACGCCGAAGGCGCCCGAGCCGACGAGCAGGAGCCGGCGCCGGCCGATCCGGTCCCCCAGCGTGCCCATCGTGATGAGGGAGCCCGCGACGAAGAAGCCGTAGATGTCGATGATCCACAGCAGCTGAGCGCTGCTCGGCCGCAGGTCGGCGCTGATGGCCGGGATGGCGAGGTGCAGCACCGTCAGGTCCATCACGTAGAGCAGGCAGCCCAGTGCGAGCACCGCCAGCCCAATCCACTCGCGCGGCCCCGCCATCCGTATGGTCTCAGTCACGTCGCTCTCCTCGTCGCCGGGTGTACCCGCTGATCCCAGCGGTGGATCCTTATGACCGCGCGCCCGCCGAGAACTCATCGGTCCGCGCGACGCCACCGTCAGACCAACAGGAGGGTCCTGCCGATCGCGGTGCGGGCAGCGATGGCGGCATGCGCGTCGGCCGCCCTCTCCAGCGGGAACGTCTGCCCGATGAACGGCGTGATCCGGCCCGCCGCCGCCTCGGCGATGGCCTGTTCGGTCAGGCGCCTCAGCTGGGCGGCGGTCCGGCCCTGGCCCATGATCCCGATCATCGTCACATCCCGGCGCTCGGCCTCGGCCGGGTCAATGGCGGCGAACCTTCCACTGGCCGCACCGTATGCGAAGAACCGGGCACCGCTGGTCGCAACCTCGAACGCGGCCTCGCCGAGCTCACCGCCGGCGCCGTCGAACACCACGTGCACGCCCTGCCCGCCGGTCGCCTCGCGCGCCCGGTCCTGCCAGCCCGCTTCGGTGTAGTCGACCACGGCCTCGGCGCCCAACTCCCGCACCAGCCGCAGCTTCCGCTCCCCTCGGGCGGCGCCGATCACCCTCGCGCCGGCCGCCCGGGCGAGCTGCAGCAGTACGACGCCCAGGCTTCCGCCCGCGGCGGTGATCAGGACCCACTCACCGGTGCGGATCTGGGCCCGATCGGCGAGTCCCAGCGCGGTCGGCCCGTCGTGCACCAGTGCCGCCGCCTCTCGCGAGCCCAGCCCGTCCGGCACCTCGACCAACGTCTCCACCGCGACGACGGCCCGCTCGGCATACCCACCCGTGGGAGCCGCGGGCGCGCCGCCATCGCGGGCTCGTGTACCCGTCCGGGCGATGACCCGCCGGCCGATCCATGCCGGATCCACGTCCTCCGCTACCCCGGCCACCTGCCCGGCGACCCCGTTTCCCGGCACGTACGGCGGCGTCAACGGGAAGAAGTCCCTTCCCCAGCCGGCTCGCAGCTGCGTGTCGAGGAACAAGACGTCCACGACGGATACATCGATCACGACCTGTCCCGGCCCGGCGACCGGGTCCGGCGCGTCGCTGGCCACCAGCACCTCCGGACCCCCGAAGTCCGCCACCTGTACGACTCGCATCGCAACACTCCCCTTCGATCGCCATGGCCGCCCAGCATCTGGCGGAAACGAGGCGACCGCCATCGGGCGCCCGACCGAGACGTACTGATGCGCTGGTCCTAGGACCAGGAACCGCTTATGGCCAGAGACGGGATTCAGCCCGTGTGGACGGGGGTTTGGTCGGAGGGGGCCATGGCGGGGGCTTTGCGTTTGGAGAAGGCGATGGCGCCGCCGAGCACGACCATGGAGACGACCACGATCACCCCACGGGCCAACTGGTTGGCCTCAAGATTGATGATGGCGGGGAGGATCAGCAGGGAGATCAGGCTCATGACCTTGATCAGCGGGTTCAGGGCGGGGCCGGCGGTGTCCTTGAACGGGTCGCCGACGGTGTCGCCGATGACCGCGGCCGTGTGAGCCTCGGACCCCTTGCCGCCCTCGTGGCCCTCCTCGATGTACTTCTTCGCGTTGTCCCAGGCGCCCCCCGCGTTGGAGAGGAAGTTCGCCATCAGCTGACCGGTCAGGATCGTGGAGGCCAGGAAGGCCCCGAGCGCGATCTCGCCGATCCCGAACCCGATGATCACCGGCGTCAGGACCGCAAGGAGGGCTGGGGTGGCGAGCTCGCGCAACGACGCCGCGGTGCAGATGTCGATCACGCGGCCGTATTGGGGTTTCTCGGTGTAGTCCATGATGCCGGGGTGCTCACGGAACTGGCGGCGCACCTCCTCGACGACCGTCCCGGCGGTGCGGCCGACGGCACGGATCGCGAGGGCGGAGAACAGGAACACGACCGCGCCACCGATGAGCAGGCCGATGAACGTCGTCGGGTTGGCGACGTTGATCGGCACGAGCTCGAAGAGCTCGCCGCCCTCGGCGACGATCCCGCGCTCGGTGGCGATCGTCTCGACGAACGACGCGAACAGCGCGACCGCCGCGATCACCGCCGAGCCGATCGCGAATCCCTTGGTCACGGCCTTCGTCGTGTTGCCGACCGCGTCGAGCGAGACCATGATCCGCTCTGGCTCACCCTCGAACTGGCCGGACATCTCGGCGATGCCGGCGGCGTTGTCGGCGACCGGGCCGAACGTGTCCTCTGAGACGACGACGCCGGTCGTGGCGAGCATTCCCATGCCGGTCAACGCGACGAGGTAGAGGGAGAACTGCAGGTTGCCGCCACCCAGCGCGATCGCGACACCCAGCGCGCCGGCGATGGCCACGACGGCCCACACCGAGGACTCGAGGCCGGAGCTGATGCCTGACAGCACGGTCGTCGCCGGGCCGGTACGCGTGGCCTCCGCGATCTCGCGGACCGGCGCCGTCTCGGTCGACGTGAAGTACTCGGTCAGGCGGCTTGCCACCTGGGCGAGGACCAGACCAGCGACGACCGCCCAGAACACCTGCAGGTTGCCGACGTAGAACTGTGCGACCAGGTACGTGCCGATCACCGTGAGGACGCCGGCGGTGAGGAACCCGCGGTTGATCGGTGCCATCGCGCTCTTGTCGTTGTCGGTGGCCCGGACCATGTAGACGCCGACGATCGAGGCGAGCACCCCGATCGCGCGAGCGATGACCGGGAAGATGAGCCCGAGCGCGGGGTTCAGACCGATCGAGTTGAACGCGGCGACGCCCAGGATGATCGAGGCGACCAGCGTCACCTCGTAGCTCTCGAACAGGTCCGCGGCCATGCCGGCGCAGTCGCCGACGTTGTCGCCGACGTTGTCCGCGATCGTGGCCGGGTTGCGGGCGTCGTCCTCGGGGATGCCTTTCTCGACCTTGCCGACGAGATCCGCGCCCACGTCGGCGGCCTTGGTGAAGATCCCGCCGCCGACCCGCATGAACAGCGCGAGCAATGAGCCGCCGAACCCGAAGCCGACGAGGATCGCGGAGGCGTTGTTGGTGAACAGCAGAATGATCACCGTGGCGCCGAGCAGGCCAAGGCCAACGGTGAACATGCCGGCGACGCCTCCACTGCGGAAGGCCACCTTCAGCGCCGCGGGCAGTGATCCGCTCAGCGCCGCCGCCGCGGTGCGTACGTTGCCACGGACGGCGAGGTTCATGCCGATGAACCCGGTGAGGCCGGACATCACGCACCCGAGGACGAACGCGCCGGTGCGGAAGACCCCGGACTGGCCGAAGGTTAGCGACTGCGTGCCGTCCGGCCTGAACACTGGGGTGGAGGTCAGGAAGACGATCGCCGCGAGCGGGATCACGATCAGCGCGATCGTGCGGAACTGCCGGCGCAGGTACGCGGACGCGCCCTCTTGGATGGCGCCAGCGATGCGCCGCATCTCCGGAGTGCCTTGATCGGCCGCCAGCACGCCGCGCCGCAAGACGAAGCCGACGATGATCGCGAGCACCGCGGTCCCGGCGGAGAAGTACAGCCACAGGTACTCGGTCCCGGTCAGCGTGAACTGTTGGAACCCACCCTCAGCGGCTAGGACGGTCGTCATCCCACCTCCTTTTGCTCTACACGGACATAGATCAAGTTCGCGAGCTTCGCGCTGAGGGTCCGGTCCTGACCGTCTACGCGCAGGACCATCGGCCCCTCGAAGGGGTGCTTCTCCCGGACCTCGACTCGCACGGCCGGCCGTACACCGAGGGTCTCGAGAAACTCCACGACGTCGTCGTCGGTCGACCCGGGGACCGCGACGATCGCGGCGTCGCCGGGCTCCAGCGAGTACAGCGGCGGCAGCTCGAGCAGCTCGCCGACCTCGGGAGCGGGGATCGGGAACCCGTGCGGGCACGCCGCCGGGCGGTCGAGCGCGCGGTACATCCGCTCTTCGACCTCGGAGGGCAACTCGTGCTCGAACGCCCTGGCCAGCCGGTCGGCCTCGTTCCAGGCGTACCCGAGCATGTCGGCGAGGAAGCGCTCGACGATGCGGTGCCGGCGGATGGCGGCCACCGCCATGCGGCAACCCAGCGCCGTCAGCTCGACCCCCCGGTAGGGGCGATGGTCGACGATCCCCCGCTCAGCCAGCCGCTTGATCGCCCCGGTGATCGTCCCCGGCGTCACCGACAGCATCTCGGCGAGGTCGCCGGTCTGCGCCTCAGACCCATCTCGCGTGAGGCGATAGAGCGCTTTCAGCAGCTCACGTTCGGATTTCGATGCGGGATCGTTCACCATCGCAGGTTGACGGTACACGGTTTTTGGCCGCGTGAAAACCCAATTTGACGCGCCCGTATGGCCGGCGTGGTTCAGATCAGCGAGGAGTAGAGACCTTTTAGGATAGATTGCGCCTGGACGAGAGGAGTGCCGTGGAACGCCTTGCCGAGAACATGGACCATCTCGCCGAGACCGTCGAGGCCTACGACGCCGCGGCTGCCCAGTACCAGGTGGTGTGGCGGGACCGCAGGCCGCTCGACGCCGTACGCAAGTTCGCGACCATGGCGGGACGAGGCGCCCGCGTCTGCGACATCGCGTGCGGGCCCGCGCTGGACCTCCGTTGGCTACGGGACCAGGGACTGAAGGTCGTCGCTGGCGACCTGTCGTGGCCGTCGATGCAGCTCGGCAAGACGCTGTTCCCCAAGGGCTCGCTCGCCCAATGGGACTACCGCCGGTTGCCGTTCCGTGACCATGCGTTCGGCGGGATCTGGGCACCCGCCGCGCTCCAGCACCTCCCCCGCTCACGGATCCGCGCCGTGCTCGCCGAGGTCCGCCGGGTCCACGGCAGCGGCCCGATCTTCATGACCTTCCGCGACGGCTCGGGCGACCTCACCGCCCGTGACGATCCCCCCGCGGGCAAGGTGTGGACGACCGCGGTCAGCGTCGCCGAGCTGTACGCGCTGCTCCTCGACGCCGGCTATACCGACGTGGAGGTGGAGCGCCGCCCAGACCCCTTGGGCCGCCGAGACGTGACCTGGCTCTACGGCTGGGGCATCGCGCTGCCCTCGACCCGCTCGCCCGCTAGCCGCCGCCACCTGTCCGCCGTCGCGAGGGGCAACTGACACGCTCACGGGGTCACAGGGTTGGCCCCGGCGCGACAGTGCGCGACCGGCCCAACTTTTTTGGGTCCATCGCAGAACTTGTAGGTCGCCATTGAGGTCACTTCCTGGCACGGGGACGGCCGCAAAACAGACTCAGCACGCCCGACGATGGTGACGGCGAACAGGCGGGACACCACCGACACGGCGGCGCGATGCGCGGGCAGACACCGTCGCCCAGACAGGCGTCCCTGACGTTGCTCGGCGGCGGGAGCATCGCGCTGGCGCTCGCCGTGCGCTGGGGTACCGTCGTGGCGGCCACGCCGCGGTGCGACGGAGTGATCGAGCTGCGCTCGGGAAACCGTCCAGCCGAACACATTGAGGTCAAGACCGCGGACGCGTATCCCGGCGCCGTATCGGCATGGGCGGCCAGCGCGCTGCGGGTCGTCCGGTCGCTCCGCGATGCCGGGTGTGCGGTAGGCGGGGTGACGGTTCTGGTCCGCTCCGATCTCCCGGATCGCGCCGGGCTGTCGCCGCTGGCCGCCGTGGCGTGCGCGGTCGGGCTGGCGCTCCGCGACCTCTACCAGTTGGACGTCCCCACGTCGCTGCTCTGCGTCTCGGGGGACGTGCCGCCTCGCCACGACGATCCTCGGTGTGACTGTGACGGCCACGGCGGTGGCAATCTCCACAGGCACCGGCCTCCGCCGGCATCGCCGGCGTGGCAGTCATGGCGCCTGACGATCTCCAGCACACTCCACACATACGTCTTGATGCTACGGTCGTGCTGGGGTGGCGGATGATTGAAGAGACTTCGAGTCAGACGACGCGGTCGCGGCGCTGGGCCGGGACGATGGACGGCCATCAGGGCGGCCTCGATGAGGTCCGGCTCGCGCACGCCGACAGCCGGGCTGGGCTGGCGGTGATGGCGCCGTTCGCGCGAGAAGAGCGCGAGGCGCTCGAGTCCGCTCAGCTCGCATCTGGCGCGACGCGGGCTGAGGGAGCGGGCAGGCGTGAGCGGCCGGAGGAGCCGGATCCGGTGCGCACGTGCTTCGAGCGTGACCGCGACCGGATCCTGCACTGCAGCGCGTTCCGGCGGCTGGCGGGCAAGACGCAGGTGTTCATCTTCCCGGCGGACCACCAGCGGACCAGGCTCACGCATGCGCTGGAGGTCGCGCAGGTCGCCGTCGCCATCGCGAGGGCGATCCGCCTGAACGTCCCGCTGGTGGAGGCGATGGCGCTCGGCCACGACTGCGGGCACGGGCCGGGCGGTCATGCGAGCGAGGACGCGCTCACCCCCTACATCGACGGCGGCTATGACCACGCGGTGTGGGGTGCGGATGTCGTGCTCGCGCCGCTGAACCTGTGCGCGGAGACGTTGGACGGCATCCGCAACCACTCGTGGTCCCGGCCGGCGCCCGCGACCCCTGAGGGCGAGGTCACCAGCTGGGCGGACCGGATCGCGTACGTCTGCCACGACTTCGAGGACGCGGTCCTCGCGGGCATCGTGACCCCAGGGATGCTCCCCCCGCTCGTCCGGCGTCGGTGTGGCGCGACGCGCAGGGAGCAGCTCGGCGCCTTCATCGGCGGGATCGTCGACGCGGCCGCCCACACCGGGCGTATCGGGATGACGGACGACCTCGCGGAATGTCTGGCCGCCTTCCGGACGTTCAACTACGAGCGGATATACCAGCGCCCGGCATCGAACGCCCAGGCGCGGGTCGTGATCCGGATGCTCCGCGCGCTCGTCGAGCATTTCGCGGACCGCCCGAACCTCCTCCGCCTCGACGGGCAGCGTACTCACGGGATCGCCGCAGGCAGTCCAGAGGCGCTCCACGCCGCGGTTACCTACGTCGGAGGGATGACGGATCGGTTCGCCTGTACCGCGGCGCGGAGCACGCTAGGTTGGGAAAATTCAGCCCTTCCCGCTGGGGTCGAATAGCGGGAAGGGCGTGCGGGACCTTGACGGGCGTGCTATCCACGAACAACGGTCAACTATCCAACGACCGACCACCTGCGAAGGGCAAGAACACCATCCATGGCCAAGAACCTGGTGATCGTCGAGTCGCCCACAAAGGCGAAGACGATCGAGAAGTACCTCGGTGGGGACTACAAGGTCCTCGCCTCGGTCGGGCATGTCCGAGACCTGCCGCGGAGCAACTTCGCGGTCGAGGTCGACAACGGCTCAGTCGCGCTCTCGTACGAGGTGCCGAAGGGCTCGACGAAGGTCGTCAGCCAGATCAAGAAGGCGGCAAAGGCCGCTGAGCACGTGTTTCTCGCGACCGACCTCGACCGCGAGGGCGAGGCGATCGCCTGGCACGTCGCCGAGGTGGCGGGCATCGACACGAGCCTGGAGAACCGGGTCGTGTTCGACGAGATCACGCGCGACGCGATCGTCGCCGCCTTCCGGCAACCGCGCCGCATCGACTCACGCCTCGTCGACGCGCAGCAGGCCCGCCGGGCCGTCGACCGGATCGTCGGCTACCGGCTGTCGCCGACTCTGTGGCGCAACGTCGCCTCGGGTATCTCCGCGGGGCGGGTTCAGTCGGCCGCGCTGCGGATGATCTGCGACCGCGAGACGGAAATCCGTGCGTTCATCGCCCAGGAGTATTGGACGATCGACGGCGACTTCGACCGGGACGGGACACGGTTCGCGACCGCGTTGCACTCGGTCGACGAGCGGCGGGTCACCACGCCGAAGCAGCTGGAGGACCGCAACGACAAGTCGCGCTACCTGCTGATCGCCGACGAGGCCATTGCCGCCGAGCTAGAGGCGCGCGCCCGCACGGTCAGGACCTGGACGGTCGCCGACACCACCAAGAGCCAGACCCGGCGCACTCCCAAGCCGCCGTTCACCACCTCGACGTTGCAGCAGGACGCCTCGTCCCGGCTCGGGTTCTCGCCCGCGAAGACGATGCGCCTGGCCCAACAGCTCTACGAGGGCATCAACCTTGGCCCGGAGGGGGCGGTCGGCCTCATCACCTATATGAGGACCGACTCGGTCAACCTGTCACAAACCGCCCTTGGTGAGATCGGCAAGCTGGTCCTGTCCGACTACGGGCAGCGGTACGCGCTGGCGGAGCCACGCCGCTACAAGGCACGCGCCAAGGGCGCGCAGGAGGCGCACGAGGCGATCCGGCCGAGCAGCATCGGGCGGCGCCCCGAGCAGGTCGCCCGCTACCTCGACCCCGGCCAGCGGGCGCTCTACGAGCTGATCTGGAAGCGCACGGTCGCCACGCAGATGGCCCCGGCCGTGTTCGATACCGTCCGGGCCGACTTGGTCTCCGACGACACCACCATGCGGTTCCGGGCGAGCGGCCAGGTGCTGCGGTTCGACGGGTTCATCCGTGTCTACGCCGAGGGCCGGGACGAGGACTCGGGCGTCAACGGCGACGGTGAGGTCACGGCCAGCCTGCCGGACCTCGAGGACGGTCAGGTGCTGCGCCTCGTGGACGTTCGCTCCGAGCAGCACTTCACGGAGCCGCCGCCGCGGTACACCGAGCGCAGCCTGATCAAGGCGCTGGAGGAGGAGGGCATCGGCCGTCCCTCAACCTACGCCTCGATCATCCAGGTGCTGCTCCAGCGTGAGTACGTCCGCCTGGACAGCCGCCGGTTCTGGCCGACGCCGCTAGGCGAGGTCGTGACCGCGTACCTGAAGGAGCACTTCGGCGAGATCGTCGACATCCAATTCACCGCACGGATGGAGGACGAGCTCGACGAGATCGCGACCGGCGTCCAGGCATGGGGACCAGTGGTCTCCGGCTTCCTCTCCGAGGTCGACGATTGGATCGCCGAGCGCAAGCCCGAGCGGCCACGCATCCCGATCGACGGGGCCGCGTGCCCCGACTGCGGCGCTCACCTGGAGCGGGTCTTCTCGGGAAAGAGCCGCCAGTGGTTCGCCTCGTGCGCCCGGTTCCCCGACTGCAAGGGCACGTTGCCGTTGGACGCCGAGGGCAACGTCACTACCATCGAGGAGCTGCAACCTGACGAGTCGGTGCGCTGCCCCGTCTGCGGGAAGCCCACGATCCGGCGTGAGGGCCGGTTCGGCCCCTTCTACGGCTGCCAGGACTACCCCACGTGCAAGGGCATCGTGAACGTGGAGAAGCGCATCGGCTTCGGCTGCCCCAAGTGTGGTGAGGGCCATCTCGTCCAGCGCATGTCCCGCTACGGCAAGCCGTTCTACGGCTGTAACCGGTACCCGGACTGCGACTTCGCGATGTGGACTCAGCCGCTCGCGCAGCCGTGCTCCAACTGCGGCGGCCCGCTGAAGCCGCCGCGCAAGAACGCCAAGAACCCCACCGGCGTCTGCGCGCACTGCGAGGCCAAGGTCCCCGTCGAGTCCGACCCACCCCGCGCCGAGCCCCAAGAGTGGGTCCCCCGCGTCGAGGACGCCCCGGCGGGCGCCTAGGCCGAGTCTTGTGTGGAGGATCCGCGCGGTATATCGCGTGGATCCTCCACACACAGGGGCCTCAGCGGGTACCGCGCACAATCAGTACCCTGCACGTGATGGAAGGTCCCGTCGCCGACGCGGCGAGTCAGCGCTCCGCGTACCGGGAGCTGCTCCGCAGCCGGAACTACCGGCTGTGGTTCTCCGCCACGTTCATCTCCAGCCTGGGCGACTGGATGGGGTTCGTGGCGCTGCAAGCGCTTGTCGCGTCGGGGGCGTTCTTCCAGACCGGGTCTCGGCCCGCGCTGTTCGCGCTGGGCGGCGTGATGATGGCTCGGCTCGCGCCGAGCCTGCTCTTCGGGCCGGTCGCGGGCGTGCTCGCGGACCGCTACGACCGCCGGAAGTTGATCGTGTCAACGGACGTCGCCCGGTTCGTCCTGTTCGTGGCGGTGGCGTTCTCCGGTGACCTCGTGGCGTTGTTCGCACTCACGTTCGTGATCGAGTGTCTCGCGTTGCTGTTCGTCGCGGCGAAGGACGCCTCACTCCCGGCGGTCGTCGAGCGCCGCCAGCTCGGTGAGGCGAACCAGCTCAACCTTCTCGCCACGTACGGGACCCTGCCGCTCGGGGCGATCGCGGCCACCGCGATCGCCACGTTGCTCACGAGGTTAGAGGTCAGGACGGACCCGTCACGGCTCGTGCTGCTCGCCGACGCCGCCACGTACCTGGTGAGCGCGGTGCTGATGTGGCGCCTCGTGCTGCCCGCGAAGCCCACGGTCGCGGGGGAAACCGGCGAAGGGCCCGGCTTTGTCGCGGAGCTGCGTGAGGGCATGGCCTTCATCCGCGACGACCCGCTGATCCGGGCGTTGATCACCGGGGTCGCCGGAGTGTTCTTCGGCGCGGGGATCGTCGTCGCGTTGGGACCGCTGTTCGTGCCCGTGGAGTTCCAGGGCACCTCTCAGCGCGACTGGTTCACGCTGATGACCACGGTCGGCGTCGGCCTGGTGCTCGGCCTGGGCGCGTCGGTTCGCGTGAACCGCCGGTTCTCCAAAGAGCGCGTGTTCCCGATCTGCCTCGCCGCGACCGGGGCAATCGCGTCCGCGATGGCGCTCGCGCCTGCCGGCCGCTTCCCGATCGTGCTCGCGTTAGGAGTCCTGCTGGGCGCCGCCGCGGGCCTCGGGTTCGTCCAGGGGTACACGCTGATCCACGAGCACACCGAGGACGAGACCAGAGCGCGGACGTTCGCCGCGCTCTACACGAGCACGCGTGTTGCGCTGTTCGCCGCGCTTGGGTTGGGGCCGTTCGTGGCCGGGACGATCGGCATCGTCGGGATCTTGATCGCGGGGCGGTTCAGGACGTTCTCGGGCATCCGCGCCACCATCCTGGCGGGGGGGCTTGTCGCGTTGTTCTTCGGCGTGTCGGCGACTCGCGGGATGTACCGGGCGCTGCGTGAGCAGCCCGATCGCGCCGTCCGGCTGCCTTCCAAGCCCCCCGATGACAAGCGCGGGCTGTTCATCGTGTTCGAGGGTGTCGAGGGCTCGGGGAAGTCCACGCAGGTCCGGCGCTTGTCATCCGCCCTTCGCCAACAGGGCTATCACGTGCTCACCACCCGCGAACCGGGAGGCCCTCCCATCGCGGAGCAGCTCCGGGCGGTCCTGCTCGATCCGGGCGGTGAGGGCATGGACGGGCGCACCGAGGCACTGCTCCTCGCCGCCGCTCGCGTCGAGCACGTCGAAAAGGTGATCCGCCCTGAGCTGCACCTTGGGACCATCGTCGTCTGCGACCGGTTCATCGACAGCTCGCTCGCCTACCAGGGTCACGGGCGCGGGCTGGGATCCGACGCGATCGCCGAGATCAACCGGTGGGCCGTCGAGGGCCTGATGCCGGACGTCGTCGTGCTGCTCCGGCTCGACCCCGAGGAGGGGTTGCGCCGCACCCAGGGACGCGGCGCCTCCAGGCCTGACCGTATGGAGGCGGAGGCGCTCGACTTCCACCGGCGCGTGGCTGAGGGTTACCTCCAGCTCGCAAGGGCCGAACCGCAGCGGTTCCTGGTCGTCGACGCATCCGGAGACGAGGCGAGCGTGGCCAAGGAGATCCGCGCGCGGCTCGATGCCTGGCTGCCGCAGCCGCAGGAGAAGGCGGCGTCTCGGTGAGCGATCCGTGGGATGTCCCCGGTCAGGATCGCGCCGTCGCCATCCTGCGGGGAGCGTGCGAGCGCGGCGAGGTCGGCCACGCCTGGGCGTTCGTCGGCGCGCCAGGCGTCGGCCAGCAACAAGCGGCCCGAGCCCTCGCGGCCGCCCTGAACTGCTCGGCGGAGCTTAGTGTGCTGGATCCCGGCGGTATAC
>JBOGED010000154.1:0-4542 GCA_050743625.1 Egibacteraceae bacterium
CGGAGGAACACCGCGGTCGAACGAATCGGCCACGATGCCGACCCGCAACTTTCCTTCGCACACACGGAGGAAAGTTGGGGACCACGTCGGCGCCGCAACGACCGGGGAGTCCCGCTCGGCCATCGCCGCCTGGAACGGGAATGGCTCGTTGCCGGTCACCCTGCGGAAGAACGCCGCATACTCGCTCATCGCATCTTTCTCTCACCCCGCCCATCTGGCGGCACCCTCTTGTACCGCCTGGGTGTGACAGAGACGTGCGCGGACTGCATCCCCCGATATGAGCCAGATTTGGCGAAACAAGTTTGGGTGATCCGCGCAAGACCTCTCACTGAGAACGAAATCGACCGAAGGTTTGCCAGGCGGAAGCGACAACTCGTGACGTCTCGATCCTGACCTTTCTCGGCGAGCTCGATCTCTCCTCGGCTTGGACGTGGCCGAGCGGCAGCTGCTCGGATTGCTCGACCGCCTCGAGCTGGTCTCCGACCCGCGCCGCCGTTCTCTCGCGCTGAGATAGCCTGGGCTCAGGGCTTCGCGGCGAGGAGGGATCGATGGTCGTCCACAAAACCCCTGACGAGATCGTTCGGATGGCACTGGCCGGACGCCTCCTCGCCGAGGTCCACGAGCGTCTCGCCGAGGCAGTGCAGGCCGGCGTGACCACGGCCGACCTCGACGAGCTCGCCGAGCGCGAGATGGTCGCGCGCGGTGGCAGGCCGTCGTTCAAGGGCTATCACGGCTACCCCGCGGCGATCAACACCTCGATCAACCACCAGGTCGTGCACGGGATCCCCTCGCCGAAGGTACGCCTACGCACCGGGGACGTCCTGACCGTCGACGCGGGGGTGGTCCTGGACGGCTACCACGCGGACTCGGCGCGTACCTACATCGTAGGGGGCGCCGATGCCGCTCCCCCATCGGTACGGGCGCTGGTCGCCGACACCCTTGAGGCCCTATGGCGCGGCATCGACGCGTTGCGGGTCGGCAACCGGCTCGGCGACGTGTCCGCGGCCATCGGCGACCTCGGCGCCGCACGTGGGTATGGGATCATCGCGGATCACGACGGCCGGTCCCTCGGCGGCCATGGCATCGGCCGCCAACTTCATGAGGACCCGATCGTCCTCAACCGCGGCCGCCCGGGACGTGGCCTGCGCTTGCGGCAAGGGCTCGTGTTCGCGATCGAGCCCATGTTCACGCTCGGTGGCAGCGGTTGGCAGGTGCTCGAAGACGGATGGACGACTATCACGACGGACGGTTCCATCGCCGCCCACTGGGAGCACACCGTCGCCGTCACCGAAGACGGCCCCCTGGTCCTCACCGGGTCGGCGGATGAAGCCGGGCGGTTGCGGACTGGGGAGCCGGGGAGCAGCCTGATAGTGGGAGGTCAGTGATGGCAGAGGGGACAAGTCGGTGGCAAGCGCCCGTACAGGGCACTCGAGCTCGAGCGAGTTGGAGCGAGAACCTCGTCACCGGACTGCTCGCGCTGGCCATACTGACCGGCGGAACGATCGACGCCTGGGCACACGCGAACCTGGGGCAACTGGAGACGTTCTTCACGCCGTGGCATGCCATGCTGTACAGCGGATTCATCGCGACGTCCGCCTGGATCGGGTGGATGGTGGTGCGCCGCACCAGGCAGGGATGGCGAGCGCTGGCCGCGGTTCCTGTCGGCTACGGCTTGGGGATCGTGGGCGTCCTCACCTTCGCCGCGGGCGGCGTCCTGGACTTGGGCTGGCACAGCGTGTTCGGGATCGAGGTCGGCATCGAGCCACTGCTCAGCCCACCCCACCTCGTGCTCGGCCTTGGGAGCCTGTTGATCGACAGCAGCCCGCTGCGGGCGATGTGGGCCGAGGGTGGCCAACGGGAAGCGCCCGGGTTGCGCGCGCTGTTCCCCGCGGTGCTGTCGACCGCCCTGGTCACGGCTGACATCGGCTACTTCTTCATGTGGGCGTCACCGTTCCTGCAAGTCTTTCCCGCGGACCAGATCGCCGAGGGCATCGCCGCCGTGCTGATCACCAACGTCGTCTTGATCGGCGCGCTGCTGTTGCTGCTGCGCCGCTGGCGGTTGCCGTTCGGCTCCTGCACGTTCCTGCTCTGCCTCAATGCCGCGTTCATCAGCGCGATCTACGAGTTCACCACCGCGCCGATGCTGCTGGCGCCACTGGCTGGCGGGCTGGTGGCGGACCTGCTGATCACCCGCCTACACCCGTCGCCGGACCGGCCAAGGGCCATGCGAGCGATGGCCGGTGAGACCTCAGCGACCCTGTGGGGCGCCTACCTCCTGATCGCCTGGTCGGTCGGCGCGCTCGACTGGTCGGTGCCGCTGTGGTCCGGCGTCATCATCCTGGCGGCCGGCAGCGGCACGGCCCTGGCGGTGTTGATGGCACCGCCTCCCCTTCCGACTGCCGACCATCCCGAGCCCGCGAGGACGCCGGAGCCCGTGCGGTCCGCGAGGTAAGGGGGGGTGACGACTCGTGTGGGTGGCCGCCCGAAAAAGCTCGGCCTGGCCGAGCAGCGGGTGACCCGTCAGCTGACCTCCGAGGAGCGCGCGGCCTCCCTGCACGAGCCGACCGATCCATGATCGTGCTGGTGGCAATGACGCCGGTACTTGGCGCGATCAGGCACTTCTGGCCAAGCTGTGGACTCGCAGCGATCCTTGAGGATATGAAGGAAAGTGGCGTCGTTCCTCCGTAGGATTCGTTCGACACACCAGCGCTAACGTACGAGGTCTGGGCTTTCGTAAGCGGTGTGTTCCCCACTTTCGCTACCCTGGCAAATTATCAATGCAACCAGTTGAGGTAGGTGACGCGGTCCCCCCCGTCGCGGCCGACGAGGGCCAGAGCGAGCGGACTGTCCGCGGTGAGGGTCCTGGTTGTTCGCCCTCGTCCATCTCCACCTCCTCCTCGACGAGGGCGACGACCCGCAACGTGATGGAAGCCGCGCGGGCTGACGGCAGTGCCTACCAAGCTCCGGGAAAATCCGGCGACGGGGGAACTACGGCCTATTCTCGTCTCAGCCCACGCACCGGACCACCATCAACGAACCGGAAGGATTGGTGGACACCGAAAATGGTTGACCTCACGAAGGAGCAGGAGACATCCCTTATCACGCTGTACGGCAGGGCCCTGGAAAGTCGTTCGAAAACCCCGATCCTGGTCCGTCGGCTCGATTACGACTTCCGGAAGCTCAAGGTCCGAAGGAGTAACTCGGTCAGCGCAGCGATCCGGGCGAAACGGCTGGATGCGTGGACGGCGGAGTTCCTTGCGGACAACCCTGACGCGACCGTGCTGCACCTAGGCTGCGGCCGACAGCCGACAGCCGACAGCCGACAGCCGCGTGGACCGGATCGATCCACCAGCCAGCGTCCGCTGGTATGACGTCGACTACCCCGAGGTCGTCGCGTTGCGTCGACGTCTCTACCCGGAACGCGACGGATACCATGATCGGCTCGTCGGTGACGGACCCACGTTGGCTGGACGAGGTACCCGCGGATGGTCCCGTGATGATCGTCGCCGAGGGGGGGCTGGTTAGAGTCCCAGGAGCTGGTGTAACAGTACGGTAATCACAGGAATCATAGGAATCACAGTCTGTAGTACCCGGGCGGAGCGTCCGGGAAGCGGGTTGTGCGGTGATCGTGCGTGAGTTGGTGAAAGGCGAAGGCCACCGCGTTTCCTTCGAGGTCGTGCAACAGATCTCGAGAACGGAGACACGGTGGCTGACACCAAGGTGGACCTTGTGGACCTGCTCGGCAAGCTGAACACGGAGGTGGACTTCCTCCGCGAGGGCGTACGTGTGCTGGCCGAGGCGTTGATGGACGAGGAGGTGAGTGCCCAGATCGGCGCCGAGTGGGCGAACGCGCCCCCGACAAACGCACGGCCCAACGCAACGGATACCGCGACCCGCGCCGCTGGGACACCCGCGTCGGCAGCATCGACCTGCGCATCCCAAGCTACGGACCGGCAGCTACTTCCCCTCGTTCCTCGACGCCCGCCGACGGTCCGAGCAGGCGTTGTGCGCGGTCGTCGCCCAGGCCTACGTCGAGGGCGTGTCCACCCGCCGGGTCGATGACCTAGCTAAGGCGATGGGTATCGATGGCATCTCGAAATCGGAGGTTCCCGGATCTGCGAGCGGCTGGACGAGGTCGTGGCAGCGTGGCGCAACCGGCCGTTGGACGCCGGCCCGTACACCTTCGTGTGGATCGACGCGTTGGTCATGCGCGTCCGCGAGGGCGGTCGCATCGCCAACACCGCCGTGCTGGTCGCGACCGCGGTCAACGCCCAAGGCCAGCGAGAGATCCTGGGGGTCGACATCGGCTCGGCGGAGGACGGCGCCACCTGGACGGCGTTCCTGCGCGGCCTGGTCGCCCGAGGCCTGTCGGGAGTCAAGCTAGTCATCTCCGACGCTCACGGCGGCTTGAAGAAGCCATCGCGGCCGTGCTGGACGGCGCGTCTTGGCAGCGTTGCCGGACCCGCTTCATGCGCAACCTGTTGGCCAAGATCCCCGCCACGCCCAACCCATGGCCGCCTCGCTGGTGCGCACGATCTTCGC
>JBOGED010000155.1:0-19132 GCA_050743625.1 Egibacteraceae bacterium
ACCGCGCGGATCCTCCACATACTGAGCGTGGCCCCTTGTGCGCCTAGCTTGCCGAGCGGCGTACCCGCACGGGCGGGCGAGAGCGGTAGGCGCGACGGAGGCGGCGCAGGGCTTTGGCGGCTCGGGCGGTCGGGCGGGCGGTGGCGCGCTCAAGGGCGCGCTCGGCCTTTTGGAGGCGGTGGGCGAGCTCGGCAGGGTCGGTGGGTAGCTGCTGGCGGTCGGGGTCGAAGTCGCCGGTGGCGTACTTGCCTAGCGGAAGCCGGACGAGATCGGTGCTGCCGACGGGTAGAAGAGCCTGCGGGAACGCGAGAGGACGCGCATCGCGCGGGTCGTAGCCGAGCACCTCCAAGAGCGCGTGGGGTACCCGCTTCTCGATCAGCGCCAGCTCGCCGACGGCGATCTCGCCTTGCCACCGCGTGACGCGGCTCGCGTCGATCGCGTCGCGGGTTCGGGTGCCGCCCTCGACGGTGATCGGGGCGTCCTGGTCACGCTGTGCCTTGTCGTGTGAGAGCACGCGGTCCGACCACGGCTCGCCGAGGAATCCCAACAGCGCCCGCAGCGTCGTCTCGGGGTGCCCCACCAGGTCCTCGTACCGGCATACGGCGAATCGCTCGGGACCGAGGTCGACCGCCTGGCGCACGATCTCGCTGTTGGCCCGGACCCACTTCGAGATGGAGTCGGCAGCGCTGTACCGCCAACCGCGCATCGACACGAGGGTCGCACCAGGGTGGCGGACGATCCCGACGAACTGCGCTTGCGGGAAGATGTCCGCCATCTGCCGGACGTGCCATGTGTGGAATGGGGTCTTGTCGCCCCAACGCGCCTTGCCGCGCTGGGCGGCGTAACGCTCGAAGATACGTGAGAAGAACGCCTGCACCTGGGCGTTCATCTCCGCCTCGGACAGCCCGAAACGGCCGTACCACGCGGGGCCGGCGTCCCAGCCGGGGATCGACTTCATCGCGGCGGCAGCGCCCATGAAGCCAGACTCGGGCCCGATGGCGATGCGCTCATGGCTGTCGAGGCACAGCCTGAGCAGGGTGCTACCCGAGCGCATCGCGCCGACGATGAAGATTGGCCCGGACGCGCTCACGTCTTCGTCCTCATCCGCACGAGCTGTTGAATGTCCTCACACAGCTCTGGGACGCTGCGCGTCGCGTCGAGCACGAAGAGATCCGGCAGGCGCTTGCGGAGCGCGAGGTAGCGCTGCCGTTGGTCCTCGCTCGCTGACGGGTCTGGCGTGCCCGCCCGCGTCGCGAGGACATTGCCCGGCGCGTCCAGCAGGATGAGGAGTCCAGGCCTCGGGCAGGTGTGGGCCAACACCCAGCGACGGATCCGACCTGTGCGGCTGAGCGGCTGCGCGGATTCCAACAGCGCGTCCGCCGCGCACCGGTCAAAGATGACCAGCTTGCCTCGGGCCTGTTGGGCTTGCCCCACGGTCCATCTCCATGCGCGGGCGCATACCAACGTGGCGAGGTTCAGCCCGGGTGGGCGGACGGCGAGGGTGCCTTGCTGGTAAAGGCCCATGTACACGCAGACGGCACGGTCGGGATCGGATGCCCGTACCGCTTCTGCGACCGTCGACTTTCCCGCGCCATCAGCGCCGATCAACCCGACACTGACCCCACGCCGGGGCAGGGTGAATCGGGGCGCGTCTGTGGAGGTACCCGGCCAGCCGATCACGATGTGTGTGCCTCCTCGGAATATGTGAACCGCTGCGCTCAGATTATCGAAGAGCACTTGGCCACAGCTTGATCTAGGGCGCGCGGAGTCCTTACCCTCCCGAGGTCTGCTCAATGGGGGTCGCTCGTGGAACAGAAGCTCCCGCCGCCGGCCAGTGTGTTGAGGCGGGGCGGCGCCTGGGCGCTCGACGTCGTGCTCGTTGCCTTGCTCGTCTACACCGGCGCGACGGTAGTCATGCTCGCGATCGGACCGACCGTGCGCTTTTCCGCGGGAGAAGGAACCGCAATGTTGGACACGAGAATGGTGATCGTGAACGCGGTGCTCACGGTCGTCATCAGCGGATCCTATTTCATCCTCTCGTGGCGTCTGGCGGGTGCCTCACCCGCGCAGCGCCTCCTGCGTCTTCGCGTATGGGGGGCGATGGAAGGTGAGCCGCTCTCGTGGCGTCAAGCGGTTCTCCGCTGGGCGTTCCTGTTCCCCCCATTCGGGATATTCGCGGTGATGAGTATCTCATTGCCAGCGGTCAACACGTTGGCGTGGTATCTGGCGCCGGTTTGGTACATGTTTTTGCTCGCAACGACGATTCTCAATACACGCCGTCAAGGTGTGCACGATCGCATCGCGGGCAGCAATGTTTGTTGATGCTCATTCGGTAGAGACCGGCGCGACGATCCAGGCTGACCTTTGCATCATCGGTGCGGGAGCGGCCGGCATCTCGATCGCGCGGAGGTTGGCCGGCACCCCGGCGCGAGTCGCGCTGCTCGAAAGCGGTGGCCCCGAGTTCGGCGAGCAGTCGCAGGCGCTCTACGATGCACCTCAGCTCGGGATTCCCTACGAGCCGTTGAGCGCGACCCGTTTGCGCTACTTCGGGGGTACCACGGGGCACTGGGGCGGGGTCTGCAGGCCGTTCGAGGAGGCGGATTTCCAGCCAAGGCCGGGGGTCCCTTACAGCGGCTGGCCGATCACGCTCGCCGACGTCCAACCCTTCTATCCCGAGGCGGCGGAGATCTGCGGGGTATCCTCAGGCGAGTGGGACGTGGGGGAATGGGCCTCGCGTGACCGGTGGGACCCATTGCCCTTCGACGCCACGCGCATCGTCACCCGCGTCGCTCAGGTCGCGTCGAAGGATCTCAGGCGCTTCGGCACCACGTATCGGAACGAGTTCGACCGCGCTCCGAACGTCACGGTCTTCCTGAACGCAAACGTGACGAGCTTGGCGACGGATCCTGCGGGTACGGCGGCGACGTCGGCGCAGGTCGCAACCCTTGGCGGGCAACGCTTCACGCTCGCGGCGCGCACGTTTGTGCTGGCCGCGGGGGCTGTTGAGAACCCAAGGCTGCTGCTTGTCTCGAATGAGCGCTGGCCAGCCGGGCTCGGAAACTCCCACGGCATCGTAGGCCGGTTCTTCCATGACCATCCCCGATTCGCTGGCGCCGTGATCGAACCGTCGGATCCCTCGATCCCGATCGGGTTTTACCAAAACCACGAGGTCGCCGGCTCCACGTTGCAATGCTATACATCGCTATCACGAGAGATGCAAATGGCGGAAGGCTGGATGGATGTCCAGCTGCGGTTGAGCCCTGTGTACGACGAGCACTTCTTGAAGGCGGATCGCTCGGAGGATGCAACCTCCGCAAGATCGCTCATGGAAGCCCTAGAAGGTCGGCGTGGGCAAGACGGATTCCTCGATCTCGCGCGCCATATTCGTAATGTCATCGTGGATCTCGGCACATGGCAGCGATTTACCATTCCCGGCGCTCCTGTTCCCCTGCCATATCCAGATATCGCCAGAACCGTATGGGAGTCCGACCGCCGTGAGCGGTCCAATCTTGTTCCTCCACTTCTCGGCGACGTTGCCGCATCTGGTTATAACGACTACTTCGGCGCGCCCGTCTCCCGCTTGGTTGTCACGCCGAGAATCGAGCAGGTTCCCGACCCAGAAAGCCGAATCTTGCTCATCGACGGCCGTGACGGGCTGGGAATGCCCCGCGTCGCATGTGACGCCCGGCTGAACGAGGCCGACCGGCGTAACTACCGGCGCGCGCTGGAGGTGCTCGGGATGGAGGTCGGTCGCCTCGGGATCGGACGGCTCAAGATGCTCTACGGCGAGCGCGAGACCGCGTGGCCTGACGACTTGACAGGTGGGCCTCACCTCATGGGCACAACCCGGATGAGCGACGATCCCGCAAAAGGTGTCGTCGACCGAAACTGCCTGGTCCACGGGATGTCGAATCTCTACATCGCGGGCAGCTCCGTCTTCCCTACTGGCGGGTCCGGGACACCCACACTGACCCTGGTCGCGCTCGCCCTCCGCCTGGCCGATCACCTTTCCGAGGCGATGCGATGAGCGTGCGCCGCACGATCAGACGCCGCCATGTGCTGCTGGGCGCGGGCGGGCTCGCGACCAGCGCCTTGCTCGGGCGGCTCGTGGGATTCTGGCCGCTGGCCAAGAGAGGAGATGACCCGCTCGCGGAGCGCCTCACCCGGCTGCTGACTCACGCGGATAGCGCACGGCTCATCGGCCAGGAATATCTCAAGGTCACGCCGGCCGAAGCCGCGCCAGCCCTACTGGCTACGCTGATCGCCGCGTCCCTGCCTTCCCGCCTCCTGAGGAACTTGCCACGGACGACCGACGCGCAGCTGCGCGAGCTGTTGTGGGACGGTATCCGCAAGGACTTCGCGCAGGAGCACGTGGTCACGCTTGACGGGTGGGTGCTGTCAAGAACCGAGGCCCGCCTCTATGGCCTTACGAGCCTGAGCCGTACGTAGGCTCGCTCGATCGGCCGGTGTGTTGGCTCAGGTCCGGATTCCGGACCTCAGTCGACACACCCGGCGCAGTCGGGGAGCCCGTTCGTGAGCGTGGTCCACCGGATGGCGGAGTTGCTGTCGTCACTGAACGGGCGCTCTTCGACCAGGATGGGAAGGATCGCGGGGTCCCGCCACTTCGAGTAGGCGATCTCCCACATCGGGCTGGGGTTGGGGAGGCTCGCCCCGCCGTGGAACGGCCAGTCCCCTGGGCGATCCCAATATCGCGCGAGCAGGTCGACCGCCTCTTTGAGTGTGCCGCCGCGCTTCCCCTCGTAGCTCCACAGGTCGATACCCCGGCGTTCCGCGATGGCGGCGGTCGCGATCTTGTAGCTCAGCGCGCCCTGCGTGTAGACCATGCCGGAGTCGCCGCGGCGGGTCTCCTCGGGAATCTGTCCGCCGTCCTCGACCAGGTCCATCAGCGCTCGCCAGTGCTTCATCGCGTCCGCGAATCCTTGGCGGTCACCCAGGTAGTCGGTCACGACGGCACGGGCGAATGTGCCGGCGTCACCCCAGTTGTTGGTGCGCTCGGAGGTCGCCGGCAGGATGACCGTGGCGAGCCAGTCGCGGAACGTCTCGAGATCGTCAGGGCTCAGCACGCCAGCATCGGCGATCAAGCTGGCGGAGAACACGAATCCAGGGGCATGCCTGCTGACGAGCAGTGATGTCGGGCAGCCGCCGCTGTCAGGACAGCTCTTCTTGGTCGACTTCGTCTTCGAAACCCAGCTCATGACGAAGTCGGCGGCCTTCTCCGCGTAACGCCGGTCGCCGGTCGCCCCATAGGCGAGGCCCAACCCGTACGCATTGCCCGCGTCGGTGGCGAATTGACCATCCGGGCTATTGGACTTCAAGGGATTCTCCGGCTTCGGTGACTCCTGGAGCGCATCGTCCGCGAAATCGAGCAACTGGCGGATGGCGGCGTCGTACGGCGCCTGGCCCCGCGAGCCGAGCTCCGCCCGGTGACGAAGCTCAGCTCCGTCGAAGAGATAGCCATGCTGCGGCCCCAGCCGGAGCGTGCCCGGATCCTCCGCGCCATCCCGCGGGGTATCCCGGGACCAGGGCCGGACGACCGCGACGCCGATGAGCAGCACCGTCACTAGGGCGACATTGATGACCGTGCGGTAGCGTCGCACGCGAGCCTGACGCGCGGTTGGAACATCTGGATCTTGAGGTGCCGCTCCCGCTGCTGCCTCCTCGGCGTTGTGCATCTGCTCCATTCATTGAGCCTAGCTCAGTGAAATGTCCGAATCAGCTGGTGCGATCCGTCCTTCCCGAAGGGTATTGCTACACAGTGGGCTGTCTGCGCCTTACGTCTGCTTCTCCCTCGGGCCACACTGAACGTGCCGCGTATGCGCGGGCACGGGGGAGGAGGCCACAGGGAAAGGCAAGGATGCGGATTCTCTTCTGCGTGAACGCGGCGCCGCTGCCGCCGATGGATGGGTTCCGGTTGGTCATTGACGCGCTCGTGCGCGAGCTGCGGCAACGACACGAGGTTCGCGTGGTGGCGTTCTGCATCGCCGACCAGGACGAGCGTGGCGTCCCCGAGTACCTGCGCTTGGTTCCCCAGGTGCGGCGCGGTATCTGGGTCAAGGCCGGCCAGCTCCTCGGCGCGAGCGTGCGACGGCGACCGCTCAGCGCGGACATCGAGGCTACCGCGATGCGGCCAGCGCTCCACTCCGAGCTCCAGCGGTTCCAGCCCGACGTCGTGCACGTATCGTCGGGCCGGCTCGCCGGGCTCGGCCCAGACCTGGAACGCTATCCCCGGGTGCTCGCGGCGCTTGACGCGCACCACGTGAACATCGAGGCGAAGGTGCGAGTGGCGACCGGGTTGCACCGGCTGCTGTTGCAACGCGAGACACGCAATGTCCGGCGGTTCGAAGCGACGGCGTACGGGCGGTTCGACCGCGTGACGACGGTCACGGCGGCTGACCGTGACGCGCTCCTGAGGTTGGATCCGACCTTGCGGATCGCAGTGATCCCGAATGGCGTAGATTCAACCCGCTTTGCCCCTCTCTGCGGGGTTGAACGTGATCCCTCGCTCCTCGTCTTCACCGGCATCATGCGGTACGCGCCGAACGTGACGGCCGCCCAGTTCCTGGCTCGGGAGATCCTGCCTCGGGTTCACGCGCACCGTCCGGACGCTCGGCTCGCGCTGGTAGGGCGCGATCCGTCACCGTCTGTCCGCGCCCTCGCTCGGTTAGACGGTGTCACGGTGACGGGAGAGGTCGCCGACCTGCGCCCCTGGATCACCTCCGGTCGTGTCTACGTGTGCCCGATGCGGGACGGCACGGGGATCAAGAACAAGCTTCTCGAGGCGCTGGCGTGCGGCGTTTCCTGTGTCGCGACCCCCCTGGCAGCGCAGGGAATCGATTGCGTCGATGGCCGTGACCTGCTCCTCGCCAGGGACGCGGATGCCCTGGCCGACGCCGTCGTGCGGGTGCTCTCCGACGATGAGCTCGCCGGGCGGCTTGCCGCCTCCGCACGCTCGTACGTGGTCGAGCGCCACTCGTGGAGCGCGGTGGCCAGCGCGTATGAGGAGATCTACCGGTCCGTGCAACCCCCCACGAGGGTCAACCAGACGTGAGCGCCGGCTCGGGAACCGCGCCCTCCACGGCGCTTGACGGTCGGGACACCACGAAGACCCAGATCCGCGGATCCAGCCTCCTTCTGGTGGGACGCCTCTTGTCGATGGCGATCAACACCGGCGTTCAGATCCTGATCGTCCGGTATCTGGAGAAGACCAGCTACGGCGCGTTCGCGTACGCGCTGTCGTTCGTGAGCCTCGGTGAGACCATCGTCACGTTGGGCTTGGATCGTGCCGTGACCCGCTTCGTGCCGATGTACGACGAGCGCCGCGAGTACGGGAAGCTCCTCGGCGCCCTCGCGCTCGTCCTTGGGACGATCTTGGCGCTGGGCCTGGTGACGGTATTGCTCGTCACGGGCCTCCAGGGGATGATCGCCGGCCGGCTGATCGAAGACCGCCAGGCGGTCGTGCTCCTCGTCATCCTTATCGCCCTGGCCCCGATCCAAGCGCTCGACGCGCTCGCCAACGGCATGTTCGCGGTCTTCGCAAAGCCGGGGGCGATCTTCCTCCGCCGCTACGTGCTCGCTCCCGGTCTCCGGCTGATCGTGGTGCTATTGCTGATCCTGCAAGGAAGCGACGCGACGTTCCTCGCGACCGGCTACGTCGTGTCGGGCGCCGTCGGTGTCACGATCTACGCGTGTATCCTCGTTCGCTCGATGGCGGGTCGGGGCCTGCTCTCTCGGGCGAATGTCGGGTCGATGGAGGTGCCCGCCAAGGAGATCTTCGCGTTCACCCTTCCGCTGCTCACGAGCGACCTCGTGTACACGGTGATGACCGTGTCGAACACCGTGATGCTCGGCTACTTCAGGAGCGTGAACGAGGTCGCGGCGTTCCGGGCGGTACAGCCGACCGCGAAGCTCAACATGCTGGTGATGAGCAGCTTCGCGTTCCTGTTCACGCCGCTGGCCGCCCGCCTGTTCGCGCGCGGTGACACCACTGAGATTAACTCGCTGTACTGGCAGACCGCGATCTGGCTCTCGGTGCTGTCGTTACCTGTCTTCCTTCTCACCTTCTCGTTGGCGACTCCGCTCACGGTGACGCTCTACGGACCGCGGTACGCGGACTCTGCCACCTATCTCGCGTTGCTGTCGCTCGGTACGTACGTCCAAGCGGCCTCCGGGTTCAACGGCTTGGTGTTGAAGGTCGTCGGCCGGTTGCGGTACATCGTCGTCACCAACCTGCTCGCGGCCCTCGCGAACGTGGCCGTCAACCTGGCGCTCATCCCGCGGTACGGGCCACTCGGCGCCGCCATCGGTACTTGTACCGTGTACATCTTGCACAACCTTCTCAAACAGATGGGCTTACGCCTCGGGACGGGGGTGGCGCTGTTCCCGCAAGGCGGGTTGAGGGTGTACGGAGCCGTCGTCTTGGCAGCAGCAGGGCTGTTTGCGGTTCAGGTCGTCTTCTCGCCGCCGTTGTGGGCCGGCGTCGCACTCGCCGCGCTGTGCTCGCTCACGGTGGGATGGATCAGCCGCCCCGTCCTCCAGGTGGGCGCGATGTTCCCAGAGCTGACCCGCTTCCGGTTGTTCCGCGTGTTGCTCGGCGCAAAGTCCACGTAACGCGGGGTTCGTCCTACCCCGGGCACGACAAAGCCGCCGACACGAGTGCCGACGGCTTGTGCTGATACCGGGCTTAGATTGCTCGAACGTTTCGAGCTTCCTCGCCCTTGCGGCCTGGCGCCACGTCGAACTCGACCTTCTGCCCCTCATCGAGCGACTTGTAGCCGCTTCCCTGGATGTTGGAGTAGTGGACGAATACGTCGTCGCCCTGCTCACGAGAGATGAAGCCGAAGCCCTTCTCGGAGTTGAAAAATTTCACGGTTCCAGTTGCCAACGCTCTTCTTTTCTCTGTGCGAGAGAATCCCAATGACTGCCTCGTCTCCGCCAGTCTAACCGGTGGAGGCCAACTCCCGCAGGCCGGTGTGTCGGCTCAGGTCCGGAATCCGGACCTCAGTCGACACACCCGGCGCTGGCGCCTAGGTGAGGGCGGCGATCACGGGGTCGACGTTGGCGCTCAGCCACGGGTCGTCGGTTGCCCGGTGGGGGAGGCGGCGCAGCGTGCCCGCGATCTCGCCGGCCCACCAGGCGATGGCGAGGAGCTCACCGAGGTCATCCGTCGACCGCACGCCGACGTGTGCCCAGTAGTGCCGTGTCGCGGTCGTGAACTGGGGCCAACGCCAAGGGCGTTGGAGCCAGACCGTGCCGAGTGGGAGTCGCCTCCGGCGGCGGCGGTCGGTGGCGATGAGCTGGAGGAGGTCCGTACCGGGCATCGCGAGTGGGTGGGCGGCGTCCCAGTCCACGACGCCGCTGAGCTTCCCGTGCTCGACGAGCAGGTTGCCGGCCCACAGGTCGCCGTGCCGCATCACGGCGGGGACAGGCAAGAGGGCGCGGCGCATGTCGCCGGTGATGCGGCGGAGCGTGGGCGCGCGATCGGGCAGGAGAGCCGCGAGCGTCTCGAGATCCTCCGCGGGGGCTGTTGGCGTCCCTTCGGTTGCCGGAAGAGTTGCGCAGAAGATCGCCGCGTCGCGCGCGAGGGACGGCGAGACCCGTCGTGGCCGCGCGCCGGGCATGAGCGACTCCGCGGTCCAGGCGATGCCCGCGGTCTCACCCGCGCTGAGCAGGCGCGGCGCCAGATCGAGACGGTGGTGGGCCAAGGTCTGTAGCCGCGCGGCGGTGGGCGTGGGGTCCGCGGGGCTGCCCGCTGGCGCCATACGGAGCAGCGCGACGCGACCCCCGGCGAGTGACACCCTGGCCAAGGCGGCCCCGCCCGAGCCGAGGCGCAGTGAGGTAACCCGGGTCGCCGCGCCGGTTGCCTCGGCGATGACATCGAGCAGGCGTGGGGCTCCGCCCGCTGGGCCCCCAGCAGGAGCTGGGGAGGAGGGCCTCGACGCTGTCGACGCGTCGGGGCCAAGCTCGACGAGCACGCCGCTGTGCAAGACGCGGTGCGCCCAATGCTTAAGCCCGCCGGCGCGGGGGGTGAGGGGGGACAGGCGGTGGATGCCAGCGGTCCGGACCGGCCCATGAGCGCCCCGGCGCAGGATCAGGAGCGTGAGCTCCCGCCGCAAGGACGCCTGAAGAGATTGGCGCTTGCTCGTGCCGCTCGGCAGCGGCAAGCAGCCCCACACGGCTCGGGCATCCTCCGCGCCGTCGGCCGGCAGCAGGAGCACGGCCGGCCAACCATCGAGTGGGCTCACGAGGTCTATCTCTAGTCTCCCGCAGCGAAGAGTCGCCGGAGCCCGGATGACCGCCGTTCGTCGAGGCAGCGTCGCAACAACCGCACGAAATGACCGCTTTCTAGCCGCTGCGGTTCCAGCCTTGTCGATTCCTTCACCGCTCGATGCATCCAACAGGTGAAGAAGAGTGGCTCGACAAGCTCCCCGGCGAGATCCGTGCGATCGCCGAACCGTGCAACCGCGCCGGTCAGCAAATGGTTCATCGGCGAGTCGGCGAAGAACTGTCGCGCATACCCGTCGAGGGGATCCCGGGTCCCGGTGACGCGCGACGCCCAGACGCCGTAGCTCCGCATGAAGTAGAAAAGGTCCCACAGCGGCATCCCGTGCTGCTCGTACGCCTCCCAGTCCAGGACGGCGACACGCCCGGTGGGGGTGACGAGGAGGTTCCACGTTCCAGGGTCGCCGTGCTGCCGGACGGTGGGCATGGCGCACGCTCCAGAGCCGAGCGCTTCGACGTGGAAGGCCAGCACACGGCGGTGCTCGGCACTCAGCGTATAGGTGCGGGTGAACCGGTCGTGGATCGCGGACACGGCATCCGCGATCTCGCCGGGCCCGAACGATCGGTTGTCGGCGGTCCGCACTCCCAGGTCGACCAGCCACTCGACGGCGGCGCGACCATAAGGGCAGTCATCGCGAGCCGACGAGCGCTGCGCGAACGGCACGCCGTCGACCGCGGTCTCGCCGAGGACGGCGAGGCCCTCGTGATAGCCGAAGAATCGCGGTTGCGGCACGGTCTCGGCGTCTGGAACGCCTGACTCCTCAAGCTGGCGAAGGGCGCGCCACTCGTTCTCCAGCCGGTAGTTGAGCGCGGCGTTACGAGTCAACCGCACGACGATCTCCGGGCGCGTACCCGCTCGGTCGAACGCGAAGAACAGGATCTTCTTGGAGGCGTACCGGCCAGGTGCCCAGAACGCCCATGGCCGATCCTCGAGCGGGACACCGCTGGCCTGAGCGATCTCCAGGACATAGGCCGGCAGCGAATGGCGGGGCGTCCCGTCCCTCGCCAGCAGCGCCGTATGCCGTGTGATCCACGGTTGTACGCGGGCGGCGCGCGGCAGCCGCCGGGATACGCGGCGGGCCAACCGGCCGCGTGTCGCCTCCGCGAGACCGCCGCGCCGAGCCCACTCGATCACGGGGAGGTTCCTGGCAGGCACCGCGAGCTGGACGTCGTGCCCGCGCGGAGCCGTCCAGAACTCGGCGCGGGCGGGCCAGCTCGATCGGGGCAGGCTGCGGGGCTCTTCGCTGAACAGCAGGCCACCTGGCTTCAGCAGGCGGTCGAGAGTGTCGAGCAGCGTGGGGCTTGACCGTGTGCCGAGCCACGCGACATCGATGGAGGACGCCTCGAGGGTCGAGATCTCGCGGGTTCCCACGTTGGTCAGGCCCTCCGCCCTTGCCCTCAGGACGGCCGAACGGTTGGGTCGAGACGGTGGGCAGACCATGACGTCCCGGGCGATGCCGGCCAGGGTCCGCAACGCCGCCAGGGTGGGTGTGCCGCAGCAGAGGACCGTGCCCGCACGGAGTGCCGGGAGCAAGAACGGCCAGTTCCCGTTCGCGGTGCCGCTGGCGTTGCTCCCGACGACGAAGTCAGTCGCGAGGGTCTGGCCGAGCAACCCCGTGGGTGCAGCGCTCATCTCGCTCCCATAGCCTGGCGCTCGACCGCAGAGAACTCCGCGGCGAGGATCGCGGCGTTGCTCTTGAGGTTGAACTCGCGGACGACCTTGCGCCGACCCTCACGCCCGAGGCGGCGGCGCAACACAGGATCGCCGCAGAGCCGGCGTAACGCTGCGGCGAGGGCAGTCGCGTCCCCGGGTGGTACGAGCAGCCCGCTCCGCTCGTCCTCGACCAGCTCGGGGATACCAGAGAGATCGCTCGCCACCACCGGCACCTCCGCGCTCATCGCCTCCATGAGCACGACGGGAATGCCCTCACGCTTCCCTTCGCGGGTCCGCACGCTGGGAGCGGCGAGGACGTGGGCCGTTGCGAGCAGCGCGGCGACCTCGTCCTGCGTCCGCCGACCCGCCAGCTCGACGCGGTCGCCCAGCCCCCATCCGCTGATCAAGCGCTGAAGCGTCTTTTTGTCCGGGCCGTCGCCGACCAGCGTGCAGTGCACGTCGATGCCTTGCGCTTTCAGTAGGCGGCAAGCCTCAAGGAGGTATCGCTGGCCCTTGACCTCGTGCAACGTGCCGATGCAGAGAATGCGGATCACAGGGTCTTCAGGGGGCCCCCAGCGGGAGCTGGGGATCTGGGCCTCGATGCTGTCGACGCATCGGGGCGGCTCCGCAGGGCGGAAACGCTCTGGGTCCACTCCGCAGTGCAGCACACGCACCTTGTGCGTCGTCTCCGGCCCACACTCATCCACGATCAGGCTGCGGTTGTGCTCCGAGACCGCAAGGACGAACGCGGCCTCGGCCACCTTCTGGGGCAGCATGTGCCGGTCGACGTGCAGGTCCGATCCGTGCGCCGTGAAGCTGAACGGGATCCCGACCAGGCGCTGCACGACCCAGCCGGCGACGGCGGGGTGGGTGGCGAAGTGGCAGTGGACGTGCGTCACGCCATCCGCGGCCATCAGCCGCGCCATGTGGACGACCTTCGCCCAGATCCCTATCGCGCCGACCGTGAAGTTGAGGCTCCCGGCGACGCCAACCAGCAGCGATCCGAGCGTTGCCAGGTAGCGGCGCGGGCATCGGGAAAGGAAGTGCAGCTGGCTGCGCACGATCGGCCAGGAGAGGAACGGCTGGTAGCGTGCGCGCTCGACGAGCTGGGCCGCCTCGGGATGCGTGACCGCCGACCGCTCTCGCAGGAGCGGGTAGAGGTCGATACGAACACCCGCTTGCTCCACCGCGAGCAACTCGTAGAGCACGAACGTCTCGCTCAACCGAGGGAAACGGGACATTATGTAGGCGACCCTGGGTGGACCGCACGAGTACCGGCGTGGTTGGAGAGAGCCCGCCATACCGAACATTCCTCCCTTTCCCTCGATTACCGGATTCTAAACCGCTTGGCACCCTCTGGGGGTTCTAGACTGCCCCGGGGGAGCTGAAGGGGGGACCGCGCTGTGGTTTCATGGCCGGGTTCGTCGGTGTGCAGTGCCGTAGGAGCCGCGACGGCGGTGAAAGCCGGTACCAGCACCTGGCACGTCGAGCGGAGAGCGATCACGGACAGTGTGGTCGCGGACACATGGCGTCGGTTGCAGGCGGCGGGTGGAGTGCCGGTGCCATTCATGACGTACGAATGGTGCTCCAGCCTCGCGGAGGTTCCTGAGGCCTGGTCGCGGCTCGCGGTGCTGCTCGCCCGCCGCGACTCGCAACCCGTCGCGCTCTTCCCCGTCGAGTGGACTCTCGGATTCGAGGGCCGCCTTGGCCGGTGGGCCCAACACCTCGTCGCCCTCGGGCCCGCGGGTTGGCAGTGGCTGGCGCCTGACCGCCTGGATGTCGTCGCTCTGCCTGCGGATCGCCATGGCGCGGCCCAGGCGATCGGCCGCCACTTGGTAGACCACGCGGACTGGGACCTGGCCGACTTCCAAGGCCTGGATGATGGCGGCGCGCTCGCGTCAGCCTTGCTCGGCACCTTGCGGTACCCCTCGTTCGCGGCATGGCCGAAGAGGGAGGACAGCCCGGCGGTGAGCCTCGCGGGCCGGAACGAGCACGAGCTCTTGCCCAGCCGCAACCTGCGCCAGCAGGTCCGTAGAGGGTTGCGGATCGCCCAACGAAGCGGCGGAGGTCTTGAGATCGTCTGCGATCCTGAGCGCGTCGCGCACCTACTCGAGGACCTGATGGTTCTCCACAATGCGCGATTTGGGTACCGATCGCGCGTGTTCTCCACCGACGCCCGCCGCCGCTTTCACGTGCTCGCCGCGACGCGACTTGCCGCGGTCGGCATGGCGCGCATCTACCGGCTGTCGAGCGATGGCGCCCACGCCGCGTTGCTGTATGCCCTGATCCGCGAGCGTTGCATCTACTACTACTCCATGGGGGTCGCCCCGGATCGGGGCCTTAGCCCTGGACGGACGATCCTCGGGCAGGCCGTGCTGTCCGCCGCCGAAGAGGGCTTCGAGCAATTCGATCTCCTCCGTGGCGACCATGACTTCAAGTGGCGCTTCGCGGACCAAACGCTCACCGACCTGAAGATTCAAGCCCTCCGCCTCACGCCTCGCAATGTGGTCCTCGCAAGCCCGCTGCTTTCCCGTCGTATCCGGCGGCGCCTGAGCAGAGCCGAGTAGCTGGCTCAGTGGCAATGCCGCCAACCTCGCCGGGATCCATTGCGCGCGCGGCGTCCGCGAGCATGTGGTGCCGGAGAGCTGTCTTTCCCTCGGATCCGTGGGAAGGCGAGGGTTCACATGTGGGTGGGTTATGCAGGTGATGTTCACGGGAGCGGTGGATCCAGGCGTAGGCGGACCGACGCCCCACGCTGGCCCATAGGGTGTCCCCGTCTCCGCCCGCCTCCCGATGTTGCTCGCTGCTAGTGCGCTTGTCTGCTTTTGCGCGCTGGCGCGCAAAAGCAGCGGACCAACAGGTGGTGTGGATGTCCCGAAAGCCCTTGGCCTGCGACTTTTGCGCGTACGCGCGCAAACATATGACCTGCGGATATGCGTGTTCGGCGCGCACAAGCGATGCGGGCGCAGTGCCACCCTCGGTACGTCAAAGATTTCCGTCAGGGACCACTTAGCGCCGGTTCACGCTGCGCTGTGGTCCGCGGCTGGTCTTCCGCTCGCCGCGCCGGTTGGTCATCGCGCTTGCCACGAGCAGCAGGAGCAGCACCGCCGGCAGGATGACGATGAGGTGGTCCAAGCCGACGTGAGCGAAGACGGCCATGGGTATCGCCTTTCTCGTAACACTTGGTCCGAATCCCGCGTTTTGCTTGGCTGACGGTACAGGGAGGTCCAGCCCGAAAGCGCCGGATTCTCACGAGATACCCGGATGATCACCGCCAGGCGCGAGCGTTCTGAGCACACCTGGAGAGGCGGTGAGGACGCCATTACTGTTGGTGATCGCCGACCTGCCAGAGGATCTGGGCGTCGAGCCCTGCCCGGGGAGCGACGTGAGGCTCGTAGCCGAACGTGTCCCTGGCTTTCGTGATGTCCGCCAGGGTGTGGCGCTGATCACCTGGCCGGGCGGGAGCGCGCACGATGGTGGGAGAGCGCCCCATACGGTGAGCGATCCAGGCGAGCGCGTCGCTCAGGGTGATCGACTCACCGCCACCCAGGTTGTAGATCTCGCCAACCTGGGCCCCCTCGATCGCCTGAATCGTTCCCCGGACAGCGTCGGTGATATATGTGTTCGAACGGCTCTGGAATCCGTCACCGTAGACCGTGACCGGTCGACCATGCCGTATGGCCTCGATGAAGATGTGGTAGGCCATGTCCGGGCGCTGGCGGGGCCCATAGATGGAGAAATACCGCAGGATCGCGCCGGGAAGGCCGTAGCGATGCGTGTATGCCTGGACCAGATGCTCGGCGGCGAGCTTGGTGATGCCGTACGGCGATACCGGGTTCGCCGGTTGCGTCTCGTCACCCATGGCCTGCGCCCCATAGACGGACGACGTTGAGATGTGGACAAATTTGCGAAGCTCAGTCCGCCGGCAGGCCTCTAGCAGGCGTTTGACCGCCACGAGGTTGCAGTCGACGTAGGCCTGGAAGTCGGTCCAGCTGCGGACCAAGCCTGGCATCGCCGCCTCGTTGACGACCACGTCGACGCCCTCGAGGCATCCGTCAAGTTCGTCGGTTCGGAGGTCCAACTCGACGAGTCGGAAGCGAGGATGCGCCGCCACGACCGCGATGTTCGCCTCTTTCCGCGACCGTGGGTAGTAGTCGGTGAACGCATCGAGGCCGACGACCTCATGGCCCGCATCCAGGAGCGCCTCGCACAGGTGCGAGCCCACGAAACCGGCGGCACCGGTGACGAAGACACGCATCCTGCGCTAAACCCCGGATCGTTGAAGAACCGCCCGAACCGTATACAAAAGGATCGCCAGGTCGAGCAGCAATGACATCCGTGCGACATATTCGATGTCGATCCGGAGGCGTTCGTCAAAGGTTGTGCAGTTGCGTCCCTTCACCTGCCACAGGCCAGTGATCCCTGGGGAGACGTCAAGGCGCCGCGTGTGCCAAAGCTGGTACGTGTCCGCGTCGAATGAGGTCGGTCGAGGCCCCACGAGCGTCATCTCACCGCGGAGCACGTTGATGAGCTGGGGGAGTTCGTCGAGGCTAGTCCTGCGGAGAATCCTGCCGACACGGGTGACTCTCGGGTCCTCGATGAGCTTGAAGTCGGGCCATGGTACGACGCTGAGGTGGCGAAGCGATGCCTTCAGCTCCTCCGCGTTGCGCACCATCGTGCGGAACTTGAGCATCGGGAACCGCGTGCCATCCCGGCCCGTCCGGATCTGTGTGAACAACACGGGCCCAGGGGTGTCGATCTTGATCGCGAGCGCGATCAGCCCAAACACGGGCAGGAGCAGCGGCAGCGCGAGGATGCACGCGAGGATGTCGAGCGCGCGCTTCGTCACCAGGTACGCACGCCGCCGGAAGAGGAGCCGATCAGTCGGGACACTGGCGCGCAGCGCCTGGGCCGCTGGCATCAACGCTCTCCGACTACTCGCTCAAACGGCTCGCGTGCCGGATAATCGGTGGTTCGCTCGAGCGCCCCGATCAGCGCGGGAATCGTCAGCCCGTCCGTCGGAAAGGCGGCCAACCGCACACTGTCCAGGCGGAGAAGGTGGGGATCGGACCGCTCGATGCGTTGCAGCGCCCGCGTTGCCTGAGTCCGGTTGCACTCCGGCATCAGGACGAAGACCTCATCACGCTGCACCCAGACCTTGTCGACGCAACGCATCTGCGCCCGGAGCTCATGTGCGGCCGCGGAAGGAAGGCCGCGAGGGTGCCGGGACGCATCACCACAGACGGCCGCGTGCCGAGCGCCGACCTTCACGATCGTGAAGCTGTGCCCGTATCGGCGGCTACGCTCGAGCTCGTTCGACAACCCGGCCACCGCCAGCGGCGGTGACGCCTGGGGACGGATCTCCGTCCGCATTCCCTCGATCAAGGTTTCGATCGAGTGTCGGCTCGCTCGTCCCGCCAAGAAGCCGCCGCACGCGACGGCCAGCGTGCCGAGCCCCACGACGCCAGTGCTTACTGGGCCGGCGGGGGTCTCAGCGATCGCGGCGGCAACGGCAAGCAGGCCACTTCCCAGTAGCACGCCTACCCAGAGCACCCCGCTCGATCGTGCGTAATCGTCGTAACCACATTGCGGTTCCGGCTCCTCTGGTCGCCGCCAAGCCGTTACACGACTCATGTGACCCCTCAACTTCCCGCCTGCCGTCTCCCCCCGTGGTCCCCGCAGAACCCATCGACAACGCGACAGTGAACGAGCACTGACATCCTGCCAACTCAACAATTACAGCCCGCCCGCCACTGTGCTACGTAATTCTACGTACTCGGAATGAGTACCCCGCACGTCGGCGACAACCAGCTCTCCTGGTGGGACTGCAAGATGAAGCGCTACTGGTCAGGCTGCAAGAGAAGCGCTCGCCACTGGTCAGGCTACAGGATCATATCGAGATGAAGATCGTGGGTATCCCCGACCACGCGCTGCCTGAGCTCGGAGATGTCGAGGATGTGGATCTCCCTACGCCGCGTCTCGATACACGCACGCCTTCGCAACGCGTGCAACGCCTTGCTCGTCGCTTCGCGCGAGGTGCCGGTCCAGGCGGCGAGCTCCTGCTGTGAGAGCGGGAGCGTGATGCGGATGCGTCCCTCGGCACGCTCCCCGTACCGGTCGGCGAGCTCTACGAGGCGAAGGCACACCCGGCCCAGGGCGTCATTCATGGCGAGCGCCGCCCGATCTTGCGTCGCCTTTCGAAGATGCCTCGCGAGGGTTTGCATGAGGCTTCGTGTTGCTTCGGCGTCCTTCATCACATAACGCTCGAACTTCGCCGCATCGATCACGAGCGCTTCGACGTCGTCCACGGCCGTTGCCGTCGCGTCAGTTGGCGCACCGTCGATCACGCACATCGCGCCGATGAGCTCGCCAGGGCCAGAGATGTCGAAAAGCACCTCACGCCCATCATCGGTGTGGAAAGCGACCTTCACCCGCCCCGAGAGCAGCACCAAGGTCCGGTGCGGGGTTTGCCCTTGGGTCATCAAGGAGGTGCCGCGATGGAAGAGGCGGCGCCTTCCGAGCTGGCTGATCGCCTCGACGGTTTCCGCCGAAACGGCACCGAGAAAGGACCCATCTTCGAAGTCTGTGCGGAACCCTGCGGACGGCCGTCCATTGTCCCAACTCTTTGGACCGGCAAGGTGTTGCGCTGTTCCCGACGCGAGGCGACTCAGAAGATCACCCCTTTCTTCCACGTGGGCCAGGGCCACATGGACTCTGATGGACCGCGTGGCTGAACCGGGGTCCTCGACGGACTCCCGGCGGGCTTGCGGCCTCACCCCTGGATTAGATCACCTCCTGCCGCCGGCCCATAGGATGCCGCGTCGACGGGCCCCATGGCCGCAAGCGCGGGATACCAACCTCGCGATCCTGAGTACGGATCTTGAATATTGGTCCAAAGTGACCGAATCATCTGGATGGCACGGTACTCCTCCCCTCGGGTGGTTGATCCCGTCCCTCCGGCCAAGATATGGATGCACGGACCACCTGCAGAGCAGACCGCGAGGTCGCCGACGCATGCGCCCACGATGCCTCACCGCTCCAAACCCAAAGGACTAGGGGACTTGGATCCGCAAAGTCGTTGCGCGTGAGTCAAGTTTGTGAGTCGTGTTGCAGGTGTTGCACGAGTTGCGAGCCGGCTAGCGATGACCCGCCGGTCCACATCCCTGTTCGGGGAACGCT
>JBOGED010000156.1:0-3227 GCA_050743625.1 Egibacteraceae bacterium
TCCGCGCGGATACTCCACGCAACTTGCGTCTTGCTCACGTTGCGTGAAGCCCGTCACAGCGTGTGAACTTGTCACAACTGTAAAGATCTCAACCACAGAGGAGCCCTAGCCCGCCCCGCTCACGCGCGCTCGTTCGTCAGCGCTCTGTAGGGCGTGATGGTGTCGATGTGGACCGCGAGGTCGAAGGCACGCCGTGCGTCGGTGTGCGCGTAGCGGTCGCTCAGACGGATACACCTCACCGCGTCCAATGCCTCGCCGAGGACGCCCGTCGAGGGCCAACGCCGGAGGTCGGTAACGAACGCCGGATGGGAATGAGCCGCTAAGAGGGCGTCCAGCGAGTCAGGCGCTGGCTCGCGGAGCGTCACCGCTCCATCACCCTCGAACCCGATCCCCTGCGCGAGGTGACCGGCCCGGGCCGTGAACACGATCGGGACGTAGGCGAGCCGAACCGGGCGCCGAGATATTGACCGACCATCGTCGCTCCGGTCCCGGGGAAGATCTCCGTCTCTCCCCACTCCCGCGCTGACCCCTTCATGGCCAGCGGGTAACGCGCGATGTGGCTGTTGTGTGCGGCGAGCACGATGCGCGCGTCCGGGCCGAGCTCCCGAAGGACGCCTTCGATGTTCTCCAACATGAACACGTCGCGCGCGTTCCTGCTGGTGGTCATGTTGGGTACCGGCCCGAAGTAGGCAGTGGGCGGCATGTTGCGGTACATCGACGCGAACTGCCGGATCGAGCGCGCTCGCCATTGAGCTCTCGCGAACTCGCGAGGCGACGACCAGGCGATGTAGTCGAGCGAGCGGTCCGCCAGGACCAGCTCGAGGTCCGCGAGCAGGAGGCTCCAGCGATCACGGACCGCTGCCTCCATCGCCTGGTACCGCTCGATCAACCCGAAATGCCAGCCGGCGGACACGCGGGCGTCCCACTGTTCGGCGACGGGCGCCAGCTCCTGACGGCAGAACCCGGCGAGATCCGGGTCGACGCGGTCGAGGTAGGCGATGAGGAGCCCAAGTGCCGCGATCAGGTCGTGTGTGGAGTCGAACCCGAAGTAGCCCACGGTGCGTGAGCCTGATCGGGCGGCCTGGTTGTGCGCTCGCATCCATGCGAGCTGGTCACCGAACTCCTTGGAGGAGCCCATGAAGTTGGTGCAGCCAGACGTGAGGACGGTGTCCAAGTCCCCCTCTCCGCCGTGCACCCAGTCGTCGACAGTGAAGCCTTCGACCAGCCCCGACTCCAACCCGAACGCTCGGAACCCGAGCCGTTCGACGAGAACGCGAACGATGCGGTGCCGGGCTAGGTAGAACTCATGGACGAAATGCGCGTTCTCACCGAGCGCGACGATGCGCGCGTCACCCACCATGCCAGCCAGCGGCGCCAGATCCTCGAGGTCGTCGAGCGGGTCGAGCGTTCGCAGATCAGCGGCCAGGTCGGCGAGGCCAACGCGGACCTCACGCTCGTGCTCCCCCGCTGTCATGGTCCCCTCCCGCATCCAAACGCTCCAGGCCACCGCAGCGTACTCGTCGGCGACCGCGTAGTGGCGTAGCATCATCAGCCGTGCGACCCCAGCCATTGGTCGCGGTGCGCGACGTCGAAGCCAGCAGCGGGTGGTACCAGCTGCTCCTCGGCTGCCAGAGCGCGCACGGCGGGACCGAGTACGAGCGCCTCGTCGCGGGTGACCAGCTGATCCTCCAGCTGCACGACTGGGACGTCGACCACCACCACGGAGCCATCGGCGACCCAGCAGCGCGACCGTACGGCAATGGTGTCTTGTTGTGGTTCGAGGTGGACGACTTCGACGATGCCGTCGAACGAGCCTACGAACTCGGCGCCGAGGTCGTCCTGCCGCCGCACCGGAACCCACCGGAGGGGGAGCCAGGCGGCCCCGCGCACCGCGAGGTCTGGCTCCGGGACCTCGACGGCTACACCGTGGTGCTGGCGAGCCCCGATGGCGAGGCGTCCTGACGAGCTGGCATCCGTGGCAGCCGTCGGCCCGGGATGCCGGGGGCCGATGCTACAGGGCGGTGGACGATGCGACCTGGTGCTGGAAGACGCGAGCGTGACGGATCGCCGCTACCTGCTCCGACGACGGCCCCGAACCTCTGAACGATTCGACGGCCGCGACCGACTCCCACTGTTCGTACAAGTTGACCCGGTCGGGCTCGATCGGGTCCGCCGCCAGATGGAAGTCGATGCAACCGTCCGACGTCCTCGCGGCCAGGATCACCTCATGGCACCCCTGCAGGTACGCGTCGCGGTCGGCCTCGTCGACGTAGAGCGCCCCAGACACGATGATCATGGCGCAGCAGCCGGAACTAGTGGTCCGTCGGCGGCCGCGTGGAGCGCGGCGAGGTCGATCTTCTTCATGCCGAGCATGGCCTGCATAGCCCGCTGGGCCCGTCCCTGGTCGGGGTCGTTCAGCAAGTCCTCCATGCCCACAGGGCAGACCTGCCAGGACAAGCCGTACCGGTCCTTCAGCCATCCGCACGGACCCTCCTCGCCACCCTCGGACAGCTTGGCCCAGTAGTAGTCGACCTCGTCCTGGTCAGCGCAGTTGATCAGCAGGGAGATGGCCTCGTCGAACGTGAACTCCGGGCCGCCGTTGATGGCGGTGAACTTCTGCCCGTCGAGCACGAAGTCGACGGTCATCACGGTCCCTGCCTCTCTCGGACCGGCTTCGCCGTAGTAGATGACGTTCGTGATCTCCGAGCTCGGGAACACCGAGACGTAGAACTCGGCGGCCTGGAGGCCTGCGGTGTCGAACCAGAGGTTGGGGGTGATCCGAGGCATCCCTTCTCCTGTCGTCAGCGTTCGATCGTTCGCCTGTACTGACCGTTGCACCGTCCGAAACTCATCGCTGCTCCGGCGCTGGACCGGCCGGACGACGAAGGACTCGACTCGGCAGATCTCGTCGCCCGCGAACGTGAAGACGTCGCAGAAGGCGAACCGGTGGAGCTGCCCGCTCTTGTGCATGGTCTCACCCTCGCCAATGGCGATCACGGTGTCTGCCTCCTCGACGAGGCGGTCGACGGTCAAAGGTGGGGCTGCCGACGAACTCGTCGTTCTCGATCTCCCGATCGAATGGCTGTATCCCAGGAGATTCCAGGCGACGTCGTCGGTCAGGTTACGGTGAGCCTTCGAGCCTGGGAGGTGGCTTGTGGGTCGAGGAACAGGTCCTGGTGGAGGGTGGTGGTCGGCGCGACGGGCGGTGGTGGCGGCGCTGGTGGGGG
>JBOGED010000157.1:0-3332 GCA_050743625.1 Egibacteraceae bacterium
GTCTACGGCTATGAGGCGATGTCCGTCGTCTGCGACGCGATCGCAGAGGGCGGCGACGACAGGGCCGCCGTGATCGATGCGTTCTTCGCCACCAAGGGCCGTGAGAGCCCGCTGGGGACGTACGACATCGACCCCGACGGCGACACCACGCTGAGCGACTACGGCGGATACACCGCCGAAGGTGGAAAGCTGGTGTTCAGCAAGGTGATCCAGGCAGAGGCCAACTAAGGCTCCTGCACGACGTCGCGGCGGCGGGTAGGCTCGCCCTGCCCGCCGTCGGCGTCGGCCACCAAGACAATGGAATCCGCATCCATTCCCGCACGACCGTCGCGCGCCCGCGGCGACGTCGTCCGCGAGTTCATCTCCAGGTTCGGCCTGATCGCGATCCTGCTCTTTCTCCCCGTCCTCTACGGCATCCAGGACCTCCAGGACGATGGCGACCTCTCCCGGCTCGCCACCAACATCAAGGACGGGCTCTCCAACGGCGCCATCTGGGCGCTGATCGCAGTCGGCTACACGCTGGTCTACGGCATCATCGAGCTGATCAACTTCGCTCACGGCGACCTGTTCATGCTGGGCAGCTTCGTCGCGTTCTCGCTCATCGGCACCGTCGGGCTGACGGTCTCGACCGGATTCCTCCCGCTGGCCTTCGGACTGCTGCTGATCCTGGCGCTGAGCATGGTGGCCTGCGGAACCCTCAACACGATGATCGAGCGGGTCGCCTACAGACCCCTGCGCAACGCGCCCAAGCTGGCGCCGTTGATCACGGCGGTCGGCTTCTCGTTCATCCTGCAGAACGTCGGCCTGATCTGGCTCGGCGGCGGCCATCGCGGCGTGCCGGACCTGATCGAGTCCCAGGAGCGCTTCGCGACGGTCGTCGGCGTCCCGCTCACCCATGGCGACCTGCTCGCGCTGGTCGTGACGGTGCCGCTGTTCTTCTTCCTGATCAACTTCATCAACCTCTCGCGCATCGGGCGCGCGATGCGGGCGACCGCGCAGGACCCCCAGGCCGCTCGCCTGATGGGCATCAACGTCGACACGACGATCTCGTTCACGTTCCTGGTCGGCGGCCTGATGGCCGGCGCGGCCGGGCTGATCTACGCGCTCTACCAGACCGACGTGTGGTTCTTCGCCGGCTTCACGGCCGGTCTGATCGCGTTCACAGCGGCGGTGATGGGCGGCATCGGCAACCTCAAGGGGGCGATCCTCGGCGGCCTGATCATCGGGATGATCCAGCAGATCTCCGACAACCGGATCGGCACCGAGTGGACGCCGGCGATCGTGTTCGGCTATCTCGTGCTGATCCTCGTGTTCCGGCCGCAGGGCCTGGTCGGCGAGCAGACGAGGGAGGCCGGATGAGCACGCTCGCAACCCGCGCGCGGACGTTCAAGCCGCCTTCGCGGATCGGCAAGGTCAAGACCAGCACGATCGTCGCGGCCGCCGCGATTCTCGTGGCGGCCGTCCTGCCGTTCTTCTACGACTCCGGCAGCGGCTTCATGAACGACGCGACGGTCGCGCTCGTCTACGTCGTGATGGCGCTCGGGCTGAACATCGTGGTCGGGTTCGCCGGCCTGCTCGACCTCGGCTACGTCGCGTTCTTCGCGATCGGCGCGTACACGATGGGCTGGCTCGGGTCGAGCTTCTTCTCCACCGCCGACATCCACATCGGCGTGGCCGAGCAGCTCCAGTCGCAGCCCGGCATCCACTTGAACTGGCTGATCGTACTGCCGATCGCGGCTGTCGGGGCGGCGGCGCTCGGCGCGCTGATCGGCTTCCCGACGCTGCGGCTGCGCGGTGACTACATCGCGATCGTGACGCTCGCGTTCGGCGAGATCATCGGCCGCATCGCGATCAACTCGGACGAGGGCGTGTTCGGGATCGGCGACTTCAACCTGACCAACGGCCGCTCCGGCATCACGCCCGTGGACAAGATCGACATCCCGCTCGTCGAGCGGTTCACGACGCTCAACCTGCGGCCGTGGTACTGGACCGCGCTCGGGCTCGCGCTCGTCGTCCTGTTCGTCAACTTCCGGCTGCGCGACTCGCGCATCGGCCGTGCGTGGATCGCGATCCGCGAGGACGAGGTCGCCGCGATCAGCATGGGCATCCCGACGGTCCGGGTCAAGCTGCTCGCCTACGCGCTCGGCGCCGCGATGGGCGGCGCGGCCGGCACGTTCCTGGGCTCGTTCTACAACACCGTCAACGCGGATCAGTTCGAGTTCTCGTTCTCGATCTTCGTGCTCGCGATGATCATCCTCGGCGGGCTCGGGTCGATCTGGGGCGTGGTGGTCGGCGCGATAGCCCTGTCGTTCATCAACACCCGGCTGATCCCGGACGTGCTCAACGACGTGCCGGGCAGGATCGGGCTCGACTTCGACCTCACGCAGCTCGGCTTCGGGATCTTCGGCTTCCTGCTGGTGATCATGATGGTCCTCCGACCACAGGGGCTGATACCCGAGAAGCGCCACCAGGCGGAGCTGACCGGCGGCCTGGACGGCGGGGACGAGACCGTGGTGGAGACGCGCGCATGAGCACTCCGGAGGCCACGGCCGCGCAGACGCTGCCGCCGCAGGGACCGGCGATCCTCGAGACGAACTACCTGACCAAGCAGTTCGGGGGCCTGACGGCGGTCGACGGCGTCTCGTTCCGCGTGCCGGAGCGCTCGATCGTGTCGATCATCGGGCCGAACGGGGCGGGCAAGACGACGTTCTTCAACATGCTCACGGGCCTGTACAAGCCGAGCCTGGGCAGCGTCTCGTTCGACGGGCGGAACGTCACCACGAAGCGCCCGGACCAGATCACGGCGCTCGGCGTCGCGCGCACGTTCCAGAACATCCGCCTGTTCGGGACGATGTCGGCGGTCGAGAACGTCCTCGTCGGCCAGCATGCGCGCCTGCGCGCGACCGTGTTCGGCTCGATCTTCCGCACGCCACGCGTGCGGCACGAGGAGCGCGAAGCGCAGACGAAGGCGCGGGAGGTGCTCACGTACGTGGGTGTCGACAAGCGCCGCCACGACGATGCCGCCTCGTATCTGTCCTACGGCGACCAGCGCCGCGTTGAGATCGCGCGCGCGCTGGCATCGGACCCGAAGCTGCTGCTGCTCGACGAGCCGACGGCGGGCATGAACCCGCAGGAGTCCGAGCGGCTGACCGGCTTCATGCGCAAGCTGCGCGACGACCGGGACCTGGCGATCCTGCTGATCGAGCACGACATGAAGGTGGTGATGGGCATCTCCGACCAGGTGGTGGTGCTGGACTACGGCAAGCGCATCGCCGCCGGCCCGCCCGCAGCGGTGAGCCGCGACCCGGCCGTCATCCGCGCCTATCTGGGTG
>JBOGED010000158.1:0-3682 GCA_050743625.1 Egibacteraceae bacterium
GTGGGGGGAGTCCCCCCGACCCCCTGTATCCCGGGGGGAGTCCCCCCGACCCCCTGTATCCCGGGGGGACTCCCGCCGGTTTGGCCGATCGCCCAAACCATGCCGGGGCTGCCATCAATGAGATACGTGCGAAGCAGCGCCTCCAGGGAGGCGGGCGGCTCGACAACGCCGTTGGGTCCGGGCTCGACCGTGTCGAACGCTTGCTGGTAGGGATCTCGCGGGAGGACTCCCGCTCGGCCAACGGTCGCGGTCCGTGACTCGCCTGGGGCGAGCGGGCCAAGCCCTGTCCGCGCCGTCGCGGCTCGCAGGATCACCTGCTCGATCGCCTGGCTCGACGTGTTCCGGACCGTCACCTCGACCCCACCGGGCCGCGCGACCGCGTCGAGAGCCAACGGCGCCGCGGCCTGGGTCGGCCGCGAGGCGAGCACTCCCCCAAGCTGCAGCGCGCGGAGGTCCATCTGGACCCTGCGGTGATCGTCGTCGGCGACGAGCGTCGCGTCGCGGCCAGACTCGACCATCGCCTGTGCGGTCCATTCATGGCCGGGTAGCGCGACCTGGTGTGCCCCCTCCGCCGGTCCGCGGACGCCGACCGCCACGACGTCAGCGCCAACGCCGTCGATCCACCAGGTGAGCCTCGCGCCGACGGACAGCAGCGGGCTGGCCCCCCTCGCGCCGATGAACGCGCTGGCCGCAAAGATCACGGTGACAAGGGGAACGGTCACCCAGGCAAGCTCACGCCGCCGGAACCGGGCGAGGACGATGCCGTTCACCGGCCCGACGACCAGCACGTAGACCAGGATAAAGGCGGCGAGCCACGGCACGACGGGGGCCGTCGCGTCGCCGTCCTGGAACAGCCGGCCGAACTGCCACGGCGTACGCTCGATGGCCCACTCGCCACTGCTCGCGTTGACGCGTGGCGCAGGGCCGAGCAGGGTCGACCACAGCGCCGTCGAGCGACCAGGCCCGTCGCTGCCCGGCGCCACGCTGACGACGCTCACCCGCCCGCGCCCGGCGGGTACGGCCGCCGCCACGGGCACGCCAGCCTCGTCGATCACCCAGGCTGCAGGGATGGGCAAGACCGTGCTCACCGGAGCCGTGCCGGGTTGAGGCGGCGCGATTCCAGTCACCGGCGACCAGGGCAGCCCGAGCCCAGGGAGGTCGACCGGTCCCGCATCTGGCGCGACGACCACGAGGTCGGTCCCGGACGCCACCGCGACCGCGAGGTTCTGGCGCGCTTTTTGAGGAAGGGCGGCCAGCGCGCCGAGATCGGCGACCAGCCCGCCCAACGGCGCGAGCGCCGCCGGGGACAGCTCGACCCACACGGGATCGACCGGTACCCAGGTGCCGTTGGATCCCAACGGCTCGACCCGCAAGGGCGGCAGGCCGCCGGCGATCCCGCCAGGCAGCGCGCCGAGCATGCCGGCGAGATACCCCCCGTCGGCCCCCGCATCACGCACGCGCAAGCCGAAGGGCTGGCGCCCCGGCTCCGCCAGCACGACGTTCAGCGGCCCCTTGGGGACAAGGAAGCGGTAGACCTTCGCCGACCCCGCCCCGACCTCGACGCTCCTGACCTCGCGGGTCACACCGGACTCTCCGCGGTGCAGCTGCGACGCAACCTCCAGCGTCCCGGCCAACGGCCGGCGCGGCTCCAACCGCACCTCGACCGGCATCCACTCCGCCTGTGACGGCCGCCCGCCATACCCCGCCGTCACGGTTAGGCCGAGCTCGGAAGGGGTAGGCGCGGGCTCTTGCGCGCGCGCGAGGGGAGTCCCCAACGCAGCGACAACACAGAGCACCACGGCTAGGCAAGCGGCAAAGCCTTTAGGCGCGGAGGAACGCCTCATCGAGCACCTCCCCCTCGCCGTCCAGGTAGAGGACATGGCTGGCGGGAGTGGTCCCGCCGAAGCGGCTCTCCCGGAAATCCCAGACGACTGGCACAGCCAGATGCTCGCCAACCGGGTATGCCAGCCACCACCCGGCGCGCTCTTGGAGCACCCAGCGTGTGCCCTCGGGCACCTGGACGACGGCGCCAGCCACGCCCCGGCCCTCCTCGGTGCAGCAGAAGTAGCCGTTGGAAATCGTGCCGGAGTCCTCGTCGAGCGTCATCGACGTCACGGTGGACCAGGCCCCACCCTGACGCCAGGACACGCAGGCGAGCCGTTGCGTCCCGACCCCAGGTGGGTCGGTCACGACCTCGAGGAGCGCGACCTCGGGAGTGACCGTGATCCCTTGGACCGTGGGCACGTCCCCCGCCCCCAGCATGGTGAAATCGCAGGATGGGGCGTCTGGTCCCGCGCTTGTACGGACTCCGACGACCGTGCCCTGGACCTGGTCCGGCAACGTCGCGGGCACCTCACCGGGCTCGCCTCCGTCGGCCAGCGTGGTGGGCGGCTGCTCGACGGCTCGTTCCGGCGGCGCCTGTCCCGCCGGGACGAGCCGTGCGGTCACGACGAACACCGACGCCGCCACCAGCGCGATCGCCACCATGGTGCCGACCGCGGCGACGGCGCTGCTCCTCCCCGCCCGCTTCATTCCGGCCTCCGTCCGCCGAATCGGTCCACCGTACCCGAAGACGCGAAAGTCGGGCGGCAAGTTCCACGAATCGTGCGCATGAACATTGGGCATGAATAGCCGGCAAAGGAGGTTGCGCGATGCCTAAAGACGACGTATCAGACCTTCCGGGCACCTTGCAGCGGTCCCCAAAGAAGGCTCAAGAAACCTACCGCAAGACCCTCGAGTCCGCCCACGAGACCTATGACGACGAGGAGCGGGCCCACCGCACCGCCTACGCGTCGCTGAAGCACAGCTTTGAGAAGGTTGGCGACCACTGGGAGGAGAAGGCTAAGAAGGGCCCATCGGACGAGCGCGCCAAAGATCCCAATGCCCGCGACGACTCGGCCACCTCTCGGACCGCCGGCGGCGTCGACGTCGAGGGCCACACCAAGGACGAGCTCATGGACCGTGCCCGCGACCTCGACGTCAAGGGCCGCTCCAAGATGACCAAGCAAGAGCTGGGCGAGGCGATCGCCCGCAAGCAGGACTAGGCGAGACCTGGCGCGCCTGGTTCCTGAACAGGGATTTCGGGGCAGATACGCCCCGAAATCCCTGTTCGGGGAAGGCGTGACGGCATAGCCGCCAGGTTCGGGTCTCGAGTTGCATTCATGCTCGGCGGGATACCGCTGGCCCGAGGAAAGTTGCCCTACCGGGTGCTGCTTGAGGTGCGACCTGAGGCCGACGGTTCGCACGTTGCCGTGTCCTTGGTGGACGAGGCTCTCGGTCTCGTCCGTATCCGATGGCTGCAGGAGGAATGTCAAGGCGTGTTCGACGATCTTGTCGGGGTCCTGCGGTCAACCGGGTAGCCGTGCGGCTACCGGAGCGCGAGCACCGTTCTCAGTGCCTCGTCAACCCCCTAAAGCTCCTCGGGGATCGTGTGACGGACCAAGCCACCGAGCCTCGACTCGTCCACGGCGGCCGACTGCACGACGAGCACCTTCGTCGAGGTGTCGCCGATCTCGATCTCGGGACGAAATGGGGCCGGACGGGCGCTCGTAGCTTCCCTCCGCATGCAGGCTGTTGCAAAATCCTCGAGGTCGCCGGTCTGGGTGCTCGGGACCCTAGGATGCAGCTTTCCTTCGGATCCGACGGAAAGCTGCACCTCAAACGTGACGGCACGCGCTTACCC
>JBOGED010000159.1:0-14836 GCA_050743625.1 Egibacteraceae bacterium
GCGGTATACCGCGCGGATCCTCCACACACCCGCGCAACCCCACTGGGTGACCGCACGAATTATCGCACTATGTCAGGAGCTCTGGACTCAGGACACGAGAAGACCCGCGCCGGCTGCCGCAGCCTTCAGTCCCGCGACGTGGTCGGGCAGGCGTGCGTGCGCGTTGAGGCCACTGGGATTGTGTAGGACCCACCAACGCGGCCGGCCGGAGGCGGGGCGTGCACCCACGACGGCTTTCGGGCATCTGAACGCCACACGGTACGCAGTGATCCCAAGCATGGCGCATACCCGGATGTCGTACATACCTCGCCACTTGTCGAGCTGCGCGAGCAGGCGCGCCGCGCCGGCCATTAACTCTGCGGCGTCAAGTTGGTCAGCGCGGGCCGTCGGCCGGGCCACGAGGTTCGTGATACCGAGCCCCAACTCAGGGAGGCGTCCCTGGTCTTGGCAGCCAAACCCCTCGGGGACGAGACCTGATGCCGCCAGCGCTGGCCAGAAGCGGTTGGATCGGCCGGCGAAGTGCTGTCCTAACTGCGCTGACCGCAAGCCGGGATTAATCCCGACAAAGAGCAACCGGGTCCCAACTCCCACGATGTCACCGATGGAGCCACCAGAGGCTGGGGGTTCAGGCCCGGACGCCGTCAACGCGTCGGGGCCCCCAGCAGGAGTTGGGGAGGAGGGCCTCGATGCTGTCGACGCATCGGGACCCGGTAGAGGCACAGAGAAAAGCGTCTGTTCCTAGACGCGCTCGTAGAGCACTGGCGCGCGGCCGGGTCCGCGGTGTTCGGGATCAGTTCCCATTTCCTTGACCCGGCTTTCGTTGATCTCCTCTTGTACTGCTTTGCGTACGACCGCCGGGGATGCCCCGCTACGTTCCTGAAGTTGCTTGATCGTGAACTGGCCCTTGGGGATTGCGGCACGGACCTCGGCGGTCGTGACGCGCGAGCGAACCCTGGTCCGTCCACGCGGAGCACTCGCGACGCGACGCCCGCCAGCCACGGAGAAGCCCGCACGGCGAAGGACGCCCAGATCGACTCCCTCGGCGAGGAATGCCTTCGAGGAGATACCGTTCTGGTCAGCCCAGTCCTTCGCGTGCGTGACGAAGTCGGCTTCGTACCGATCGATCTGAGGTTCCTCGGCATCCATGATCTTCTGCCGAAGCTCAAGCCTCGTGATCGTGTCACTGGACTCCGTGAGCTGGCGTTGCAGTTCGGCGAGCCCGGCCTCGTCACGCAGCGCGCCGGGGTCGCTCAGCGCAATGAGATAGCTCCGCACAGCAGATTCAGCGCTCGTTGCCATCGCTCCTCTTTCCTTTAAGGGGGTTCCTCGGAGGCATTACGAGAGATCTTAACCGGAAAATCAAAGAGTATGCAAATACCTTTGTGCCCGATTATCGCTTGGAGTGAGCAATCCCCCCGGTTACCCCCGATAGGCACTACTCCTTTCTTGCTGGACCCGAGTAGGCCAAACGACCAAGTGGTGACCCTTATCGGGCAAGGAATCGCTGGTAGGGAGCAATTCAACGAGCGTTGAAGTACTTCGCTTCTGGGTGATGGACGATCAAGGCGTCGGTGGACTGCTCAGGATGAAGCTGGAACTCGTCAGATAGCACTACGCCGATACGACCCGCTTCCAGTAGGTCGAACAGTGGCTTGCGCGCCTCCAGATCCGGGCACGCAGCATAGCCGAAGCTGTACCGCGATCCCTGATAACCCTGTTTAAACAGGCCTTCGGGCGTCTGCGCGTCGTCCTGCGCGATCCCCAGCTCCTTGCGGATACGGGCGTGCCAGTACTCCGCGAGCGCCTCAGCCATCTCGACGCCCAGGCCGTGGAGGTACAGATAGTCCGTATACCGGTCAGCGGCGAACAACTCAGCCGCGCGGGTGGCGACGCGCGACCCCATGGTCACGAGATGGAAGGCGATGACGTCGCGCTCGCCCATCTCTACGGAGCGGAAGAAGTCGGCGAGGCACAGGCGCCGGCCTCGCGTCTGACGGGGGAACGTGAAACGAACCGCCACATTCTCTGAATCGGGCGCGTCGTAGACGAGCACCTCGTTACCCGAGGCCTGGCAGGAGAAGTAGCCATAGACCACGGCCGGTACCAGGAGGCGCTCGGTACGCGCCAGCGCCGTAATATGCCGCAACGCTGCCTCGGCCTCCTGGGCGCCGTCGCGGTCGAACTGCCATTGAGTGCGGAACAGCGCCGTGCGATTAAGCAGCGCGGCCACGTCGTCGAGCGGGATACCGCGGACGACACGGGTGCCCCAGAAGGGTGGGACAGGAACCGGCAAGTCCTGGCCGACGTCGGATCGGACGACCTCGGTGACATCGGCTTCGACCGCGTTCCCCACGGTGCCGACGCGCCGTTGGCCGAGCTTCCGCCCCCAATCGGGTGGGGGCGAGCCAACCGCCCTGTACGACGCGACCTCGCTCATCCGCTGCAGGCCAGCGAATGCGTCACGGCAGTAGAACAGCGGACCGTCGTAACGCCCGCGAAGGTCAACCTCGACATAGGACCTGGTCAGCGCGGCACCCCCCAGCAGGACGGGATAGTGATTCAAGCCACGGCGCATCAACTCGTCGAGGTCGTCGCGCATGACGACCGTGGATTTCACGAGCAAGCCCGAGAGTCCGATCGCGTCGGCGCGGCAGGATTGCGCGGCGGCGATGATCGCGTCGATCGGTTGCTTGATCCCGAGGTTGTAAACCTCGTAGCCGTTGTTCGACAAGATGATGTCGACGAGGTTCTTCCCGATATCGTGCACGTCACCCTTCACGGTCGCGAGCACGATGCGCGCCTTACCACGGCTGGACCCGACCTGCTCCATGTGTGGCTCGAGGTAGGCAACCGCCGCTTTCATGCATTCGGCGGACTGCAGCACGAACGGAAGCTGCATCTGGCCAGACCCGAACAGCTCGCCGACAGTCTTCATCCCGGCGAGCAGGTGCGTGTTGATGATGTCGAGAGGTGCGAGCCCACTCGCCATCGCGTCGTCCAGGTCCGCCTCGAGACCGTCCCGCTCGCCGTCGACGATCCGCCGCGCCAACCGCTCGTCCAACGGCAGCGCCGCGAGCTGCTCATGGGACACGCGCGTGACCGTCACGCCCTCGAACGCACCGATGAGCGCGGCCAGTGGGTCGTACCCGTCGGATCGGCGATCCAGAATAAGGTCCTCGCAGATCTGGCGCACCTCGGGTGAGATCTGGTGCAACGGAAGGATCTTGCCGGCGTGGACGATCGCCGCGTCCAGGCCGCGAGCCATCGCCAAGTTCAGGAACACCGAGTTCAGGACCTGCCGCGCGGCCGGCGCGAGCCCGAACGAGATGTTCGACACGCCCAGGATGGTGTGGCACCCCGGGATCTCCGCTTTCACGCGCTCGATGGCCTCGAGCGTCGCCAGCCCGTCGCGACGCAGGTCTTCTTGGCCCGAGCCGAGCGGGAACGTGAGGGTGTCGAAGACGAGGTCGCTTGTCTCTAGCCCGAACTCTTCCACGGCGATCGACGCCAATCGCTTGCAGACGCGAACCTTCCAGGCGGCCGTACGCGCTTGTCCCTCCTCGTCGATCGCGCCCGCGATGAGGGCAGCCCCGAACTGGTGGGCCAGCGCGAAGAGCGCGTCGGCTCTGCGCCTCCCGTCCTCGAGGTTCACCGAGTTGATCACCGCCCGCCCGCCAATACGGCGTAAGGCGGCGGATACGACCTCGACCTCCGTCGAGTCGATCACCAGCGGCAACGTCGACTGGGTCGCCAACCGGTCGATCAGCCTGACGACCTCGGCGGTCCCGTCACGACCCACGTAGTCGATACAGACGTCGAGCGCATGAGCCCCCTCGCGTAGCTGCGCCCTCGCCATCTGCAACATCGCGTCGATGTCCCCGGCAAGCATCAGGTCGCGGAACCGGCGCGACCCGGTCGCGTTGAGGCGCTCACCGACCAGCAGGACACTGGCGTCCTGGTTCAGGGGGACCGGCGTGTAGAGCGAGGCGATCGACGGTGAGACTTCGGGTTCGCGCGAGGCCGGCCTCAACTGGGCACAGGCCTTGACGACCGCTTCCATGTGGGCCGGGGTGGTTCCGCAACATCCGCCGACGATCTGGACACCGAATTCGGTAATGAACTCAAGCGTTGCCTCGGCCAACGCTTCGGGTGTCAGCGGGTATATCGCCTTCCCTTCGATCATCTGCGGGATGTCCGCATTCGGAATCACCGCCAACGGCAAGCGCGAGTGGCGCGAGAGATACCGGACCTGCTCACGCATATCGCCGGGCCCGGTCGCGCAGTTCAGCCCGATCACGTCGATACCGAGCGGGGACAGCGCCACGAGCGCGGCACCGATCTCGCTGCCGAGCAGCATCGTGTCGAGATCCTTCTCGATCGTGACGCACACCATCACGGGTACGACAATGCCCTCAGTACCCATCGCCTCGTGGCATGCCCAGACCGCTGCCTTCACCGCGAGAAGATCGAATTGCGTCTCGATGAGGAACCCGTCCGCGCCACCGGCGAGCAACCCGCGGGCCAGCCGCGTATACCCCTCCAAGGCCATGTCGTAATCGAGGAAGTCCTTCGCGATCTTAGGGTTCTTGCCTAGCGACAGCGTCGGCGAACGCGTGCCAGGACCGATCGAGCCGATTACCCAACGCTCACCGACGGCCTGGTCGCATTCCGCACGCGCGAGAGCGGCGGCGGCCTCGGCCAGCGACTCCGTCTCGTCTTGCAACCCATACTCTTCGAGCACCCACGGCATCCCACCGAACGTGTTGGTCTCTAGCGCATCGCATCCGACCGCGAGGAATGCGGCGTGGAGATCCCGGATCAGGGCGGGACGCGTGCGGACAAGAACCTCGTTGCACCCGTCGAGGCCAGCGAAATCGTCAGAAGAGAGATCGAGTGCCTGAATCGACGTGCCCATCGCACCGTCGAACACGATCACACGCTGGGCGACGACGTCGAGGAAGCTCATGATGAATACGCCAGCATAGCGCTCGCGCTTGCGGGGAGAAAGCAGGTGAAACAGGTGCAGCAAGTTGGGCCAACCCGCCTTGGCATGGTATGCGACACAGTTTGTGGCACGCTACGCAAGCTTCGCAATACTGCCCAAGTACTCCCGTGCCCTGATGCGTCGACAGCATCGAGGCTCTCCCCCCAGCTCCCGCTGGGAACACCGCCGCGGCCGCGCTCGCGGCGTGGATACCCGCGCGAGGGATGCGCCGACCGTAATCCCGCCGGGGAGCATAAGGCTGGCTGCTTGCTCGCAAGAGGTGCCGAGGAGGAGGTTCAGGTGCAATCTCGCACGGTCGATCTCGAAGGTCCGGTCCACTTCGTGGACTTCGGCGGTCCAGGCAACCAGGGGCACAGACCCCCGGTGATCGGGGATGGGAACAGCCCTTGTCCCGTGATCCTCTGTGTCCACGGGCTGGGCGGCTCACACGTGAACTGGGTGGCCGTGGGACCGGCTCTGGCTCGGCGGGCGCGGGTCCTCGCGATCGACCTTCCCGGGTTCGGTCGGACCCCGCTCTCCGGGCGCCGCACCGGCGTGCGCGCGAACCGCAGCCTGCTCGATCGCTTCATCGCCGAGGTCATCGGCGAGCCGGCAATCGTGATGGGCAACTCGATGGGCGGGACGATCGCGATCCTGGAGGCGGCGTGCGAGCCCGCTCGTGTGGCTGGCTTGATCCTGGTCTGCCCATCGGTCCCGAAACCGTTTGGCTTGTCAGTGGATCGCGAGGTTGCGAAGTACGTCGCGGCCTACGCGATTCCCGGAATGAGCCAAAGAATCTTGCGCCGCCGTCGCCAACGGTTGGGACCGGAAGGCATGCTCCTCGAAACCCTGCGTGTGGCATGCGTCGATCCTGGGCGGATCCCCCGAAAGGCCCTGAACTTAATGGTCGACTTCGCCTACGAGCGCAGCCGGATGCCGTGGGCGGACGTGGCGTACCTCGAAGCCGCGCGGTCGCTTGTGGCCCTCCACACCCGGGGCAAGCGCCACTTCATGGAGATGGTCCAGCATGTCGAGGCTCCCACATTGTTCATCCAAGGGGCCGAAGATCGGCTCGCGACGCTCGATGCGGCGGAGCAAGTCGCGCGATCACGCCCCGATTGGGCATTCGCGGTTCTCGACAATGTGGGTCACCTGCCCATGCTTGAAGACCCGAGGCAGCTCGTGGAGACCATCGATACATGGCTCGGCGCTCCTGCGCGGGCAGCGAGTAGTCCTGCGCGCTCTTCGCCTGTGCGAACACACAACGTTGCCTAGATAGAACTGACCCCTCTGTGCGCTTGGCGAACATGATGGGGGAAGGGTGAGCAACCCCTTCCAAATGGCACGGTCGTCCGGCATGCTTGACATACCCCCGAACCATTAAAGGTGGCCGCGATGGCAATCGCACCGCTCGAGGATGGGCTCTGGGTCGTCGACGCCGATGACGACCCGAGCGCCGTGGAGGACGACCGTCCAACCGAGCCGCAGCCCGTCAGGGATGTCGACTTGGAAAGCTTGCGCGACGAGTTCGTCGACGCGTTCAACGCCCGCAACCTGGACGCCGTGCTCGCAATCGTCCACGAAGACGTCGAGACTCCCGATACCACCAGGGACGGCGCCGCCAACTTGGCTGAGGAGCTTGAGGCAATCTGGGAGCGGTCTCCCGGTGCGCTCCTCACCCGCGCCTTCCTCGATGACCGCGCGTGCGCCGTCGCGTGGAGACCTGACGAGGATGGCTGTTGGTGTCGCGCCGCGCTCGTCTGCTTCGACGCCGACCAGGGCCTCCTCACCGTCGTTGCCGTACCCGACGACGCGGACGCGCTCGATAGAGCCGAAGCCGAGGATCCCACGGGCATCGAGCTCGAGGAGTGGGAGGACTGGGCCAGCTGGGACCGAGGTGAGGAGACGGTGTCGCGTCCGCGTCAGTAGGTGTTCCTGGGGTCGCGTTACGTCGGGCTCCGCGCGGTGGTCACTGCCTCGGTTACCTTGGCGGTCATGTTTCGCCGTCGCGCCTTGCCTCCCGTGTTGGTGCCTTTTTGGGACGAGTTCTCACGGCAAGCTCTGCGGGTTGAACAGGCTCGGCTGGCTCTTTTGTCTTGTTTGCCTGTGGGGCGGGTTGATCCGGCTCCTGTTGCTGTGGGGCTTGATCTTGTTCGTGATGAGCTGATGGCCGTTCGTCGTTCGATGGGTGGGTGGCGGTGTGACGAGGTGGTGGTCCAGTGGGAGGCGTGTGCTGCCTCGATCGATGAGGCGCTCGCCGCCGTTCCCGAGGCGCATCGCGTCGCGAGATCCTCGGTGGAGTTGGAGGAGCTGCTCGGGGCGGTGAGCGACGTCGTTGAGCCTCTCGACGCGTGGCAGGACGCTGAGCGAGCGTGGCGCCGCCTGCGCCGTCACACCGAAAGGCCCCGGACTTAGGTCCGGGGCCTCGGTGACTGGCTTGCGACATTGGAACGGCCCGTCCGGTCGGCTGACCTTCCGTCCGGCGGGCCGCGTTATGTTTTCCAACGATCGGAAAGCTCTTCCGTTACGGGGTAACCAAGATTTTCTTGCCAGAGTCCCACGCTTGGCGTCCCACAAGGCGCTCAAGGGAGGTCAGGCGCCTTCCTGAGCGCCTTTTTGAGCGATTGACGCATCTTTGTCTCTAGTCGACGGCGATCAGCGGCACGTGGGCGACGGGTGCGCTTTCGTGAGCGCTCAACGCGCAGGGCCTCGCGGAGCAACCTCGCGAAACGCGCGACCACGGCTTCACGGTTGCGGGTCTGTGACCGGTACTCGTTGCCGATCAGCACAAGCTCCCCGCCGCCGGTGATGCGGTTGCCGAGCCGAGCTCGCACCCGCGCCTTCTGCTCGTCGGTCAACGCATTCGAGGCCTCGACATCGAACCGAAGCTCGACTCGCGTGTCCGAGGTGTTCGCATGCTGGCCCCCAGGCCCCCCCGATCGGGAGAAGCGGAACTCCAGCTCCTCCTCGGGTATCGAAAGCCCAGGTTGCACCCTCACGGCGGCCATGCCTTTAGTGTGACCGGATGCAGGTCCCTTCTCACCACAGCGGGCTCTGTCCTTGGCCGGCCTGGTCCCCGAACAGGGATTGGGGCAGATACGCCCCGAAATCCCTGTTCGGGGAACGCTGTCATGCCTCACACGCTCGTCGGGCCGGGGCGAAGCCCCGCTAGAGATCGAGGAGCACCGCGATTGTGTCACGGACCTGCGCGAGGGCGAGCGGGCCGATATTACCCAACGTCTCGCGGACGCGAGCGGCTGCGACGGCACGGATGTGTTGGCACTGTGCCGCTGAGTCCACGTCCAACCCGTTGGTCGCATCAGCCGTGATGGTCACCTCAGAGCTGTAGCCCCGGAGCGCGCGTGTCAGCGGCACGATCTGAATAACGGTGGGGCCGGCGGCCAGCACCCGCTGGGCAGTGACAACAACCGCGGGACGAAACAGGCCCGCCTCGGACCCGGTGAGCACGCCGAGGTCGAGGTCGACCACGTCACCCGAGGTCAGCATCGAGCCAGTCGGTCTCCGCCTTCTCCAAGGGTCGAGCGAGATCCTGCCCGATCTGCTCCTGGCGCAGCACCCGGACCGCACGAGCAACGGTGTCCGCAACGGTAGTCTCCCGCTCACGGGCCAGCCGCTTGAGCTCCTGGTGGGTGACACGGTCGATGCGGATCGTCGTCGTTTCTGCCATAGCCACAGTCTACATGCAGGTAGATGATACGGTCTACCCGCAGACAGCATTCACGTCGACGATGGGTGTCAGGTGTAAGAGCTGAGCTGGAGTGGCACATTCGCGCGTCTCGGCAGACCGACACGCGCGTTTTACGCTTTGTGCCGGTGCAAGGGCAACGCTTCGACGTCTTCCTGTGCCACCACGGCGCCGACGACGCGGTCGTCGAGCACCTCGCCGAGCGGTTACGGGGGGAAGAGGTCCAGCCGTGGCTGGACCTCTGGTGTCTTGCGCCGGGGGACAACTGGCAGCAGGAGATCGGCCGGGGCCTGCGTGCCGCAGGAGCCTGCGCGGTCTTCGTCGGTCCCCACGGGTTGGGTGATTGGGCGCGCGAGGAGCTGGCCGTGGCGCAAGACCGGGCAGCCAAGGACCGCGACTTTCGCCTGTTCCTGGTGCTGCTCCCAGGCGCGGCAAAGCCCGACGATCCCAGCCTGGACTTCCTCGCCAACCGCCACTGGGTCGACCTGCGCCCCGGTATCGACGATCCCACTGGCTTCCAAAGCTTGCTGGCCGCGATCAGCGGCGTCCCCCGGGGTCCCGCCGCGATCGCCGCAGCGGGCGACTCCGTTTGTCCGTACCGGGGACTGGACGTCTTCGAGGAGGAGCACGCCGAGTTCTTCTTCGGCCGCGACGACGACACCCGACGGCTGATCGAAAGGCTCAAGGACAGCCGCTTCCTCGCGGTGCTTGGCCCCTCGGGCTGTGGCAAGAGCTCGCTGGTGCGCGCCGGGGTCACCCCCGCGCTCAAAGAGGGCGCGCTACCTGGCAGTGAGGGCTGGACCGTTCGCCTGATCACGCCTGGGGCTCGCCCCTTGAGCAGGCTGGCCGCTGAGCTGGCGCGGCTGTTATCGCAGGAGTCGACGCTCGATGCGCTGGACCGGCTGCGCACCGACGAGCGGACCTTAGATCTCGTCGTGGGGTTGGCCTTGGGTGACCGGCCCGACGACGAGCGGATGGTCCTCGTCGTCGGACCAGTTCGAAGAGACGTTCACGCTGTGCGCCGACGAGACCGAGCGCGCGGCGTTCCTCACCAACTTGTGTTACGCGGCCACCATCCCGGGAGGACGCCTGGTCGTGGTGGCCGCGATGCGCGCCGACTTCTACCACCGCTGCGCGTCCTACCCCCAGCTGGCGGCGCTGGCGGCCCGCCAGTTCCTCGTCAGCCCGATCGGTGCTGCCGGGTTGCGTGACGTGATCGAGCAGCCGGCCTGGCGAGCGGGCCTGGAGCTGCAACCCGGCCTGGTCGCAACCGTCATGGGCGATGTCGCTGATCGGCCAGGCAGCTTGCCGCTGCTCGAGTACGTGCTGTGGGAGGTCTGGCAGCACCGCCAAGGGCACCTGCTCACGGTCGAGGCGTATGTGGCCAGCGGCGGCGTGGAGGGCGCGTTTGGCGCAGCGGGCCACCACCACCTACGAAGGCTTCACTGCCACTCAGCAGCGGATTGCCCGCCGGGTGCTGTTGCGCCTGATCCAGCCGGGGGAAGGCGACAAGGACACCCGCCGCCGCGCCGAGATCGGCGAGCTGCTCACCCACCCGACCAGGAAACGGACCTCGAGGTGGTGGTCAAGGCGCTGGCCGACGAGCGGCTGTTGACCACCAGCCGCGACGAGGCCACCGGCGCGCGATTGGTCGACGTTGCACATGAGGCGCTCATCCAAGGCTGGCCCACGCTACGCGACTGGATCGAGGAGAACCGGGAGCTGCTGCTTGCGCAACGGCGGCTGGGCGAGGCCGCCGCCGATTGGGCCGGCAACGGCCGGGAGGAGGGGTTCCTCTGGCGCGGTGCTCGCCTGGCCACCTGGCAGGACCGGCCCCTTGAAGACCTCAACGACCTGGAGCGGGAGTTCCTGGACTCCAGCCGCGAACGCGAGACTCGCGAGCGCGCCGCCCGCCGCCGCCGGGTCCGCGTGAGCCTGGCGGGCCTAAGCACGGCGCTGGCCATCATCAGCGCCCTGGCGATCGTGGTGTCGTTCCAGCGCGACCTGGCCTTCTCCCGCGAGCTGGTGGCAAGCGCGGAGAACCAGCTGGAGGCGGACCCGGAGCTGAGCATCATGCTGGCTCGCCGAGCGTACGAACTCAGGCCGACCCCGGAGGCCGGGGCGGCGCTCCGCCAGGCCATTATGGAATCGCGGGTGCGCACCACGCTGCGCGGCCACGACGGCCCGGTGAGGAGTGTGGCGTTCAGCCCCGAGGGCAGGCTGGCAACCGCCGGCGACGACGGCACGGTCCGCATGTGGGATCTGGTGGGCGCCGCCCCAATCGTGCTCCGCGGCCACAACAGCTGGGTGCAGGACGTAGCGTTCGGCCCCGACGGGCAGCAGCTGGCCAGCGCCAGCGACGACGGCACGCTGCGGGTCTGGCCGCTGGCAGGCGGCGTTGACCCAATTGTGCTGCACGGCCGCGACGACCCGGTATACGGCGTGGCGTTCAGCTCTAACGGGCAGCGGGTCGTCAGCACCGGCCAGGACGCCATCGTGCACGTATGGGACCCGATAGGCGGGCCGGCCCTGGTCATGCTCCGCGGTCACCAGGGTCCTACAATCGGCGTGGCGTTCAGCTCTGACGGCCAGCAGCTGGCCAGCGCCGGTGCCGATGGCACGGTGAGGGTGTGGATGTGCGAGGTGTGTGGGAGGATCGAGGAGGTGCTCGCGCTTGCCGAGCAGCGGGTCACGCGGGAGCTGACCGACGAGGAGCGCGTCACCTTCCTGCACGAATCCCCGCGCTCATGACACGCTGGCCCGCAGCCGGCCCTCACCGCGGTTGGCTCACCGCCAAGCCCATCTGCCGGGCAGCGCGGCACAGTTGAGCGTCGCCAGAGATCAGCACCGCATCCCCGTCTTGGATCCGCTCCGCGGCCGCCAGATGGACCGCGTCGTACCCACGTAAGGCTTGCTCCTCCGCCAGGTGACCAGCACGACGGACCAGATCGTCATCGAGTGCAACCCGGTCGAGCTGACCATAAATCGCGTCGAACTGGGACACCGCTTCCCGCAACGCTGGGTTGGTCAGTCGTCCCAGACGATGAGCCTGCGCGAGAGCAGCGCGTCCCTCGGCGTACGCGATCCTTACTGACACGACGCGAGCCGCTTCGTCCCATAGCCGGGCGCACCACGTTGAGCCCGGCTCCTCCACGACGAGTGGGACGAGGGCGGAGGTATCGAAGTAGGCGATCACCGGCGCTGATCGGCGACGAGATCGCTGACCTTTCCTTGGGCGGGCACCCGGCGCCGCGGGCGGCGGCGTTGCGCAACCGGGGCCGGCTCGATGAGTCCTTCGGATACCAGCCGGTCAAAGGTCCGCTCACCGGAGATGGGAATAACGCGAGCTACGGCCCGTCCTCGGTCGGTCACCACCAGCTCGTCACCGTCGCGCACGCGATCCAGGTAGCGACTGAGATGATCACGCAGTTCGCGGATACCGACCTCCATCGCCCCTCCTGACGCCACAAACTCTTCGCTGTCGTGGCTACATTAGCACGGGGTAGGCTCCACCGATGCGACGATTCGTGTTGAGCGCCGTGCTGCTCGCCAGCGTGTGGGCGTGCGGGCGGGATGCTCCCGAGGGGGCCCTGCCTGAGCGCCGGCCAGAGGACACCTTCTCGGTGGCGAAGCCGCGTGAGGACCTCCCCGCCGAGAGGCGGCTCGAGCGGGCGCCGGGTGATCCCGCCGGTGAGGCGCTCGACTTCACCCTTCCGCGGCTTGGCGGCGGCGAGGTGACGGGTGCCTCTTTGGCTGGTCGGGACGCCGTCTTGTGGTTCTGGACCCCCTCATGTGAGCCTTGCAACGCCGAGGCGCCCGAGGTCGCGCGGGTTGCGCGGCAACACTCGGGCGAGGTGGCCTTCGTGGGGATCCCCAGCAAGGACGTCGTGCCGGCGATGGAGGCGTTCGTGAGCAGGCACGGCCTGGAGGACATGCCACAAGCGATCGACCTCGAGGGCGTGGTCTGGCGGCACTTCGGGTTGCCCGACCAGCCCGCCTGGGCGTTCATCGACGGCCAGACCGGCGAGGTCGAGCTCGTGCTCGGCGAGATGGGAGCCGACCGCCTCACCAACGCGATCGACCAGCTGGCCGGTTAGCCGGCCCGCTTCGCCAGCCGTTCGCGGGCGCGCTTTGTGAGGGGCGGGCCGTGGCCCATCGCGAGGGTGTCGAAATCCAGCCCTGCTAGGGTGGCGATGGAACCGCGCACGGCGGTGGTGTCGGCGTTGAGCACGCGTGGCGGCGTGACGAGCGCCAGGATGTTGGCCACAGCGTCGCCGACGAGCAGGACGCCGCTACCGCTGAGCAGGAACGCGCAGTGACCCGGCGTGTGTCCCGGCGTCGCGATCACGCGAACGCCACCGGCGTCGCGCTCGTCGCCCCCCACCAGCGGGCGCGCGTCCGGCACCGGTGCGAGGCCACCGCCGAGCCGCGCGGCGACACGCGTGGCAGCAGTCGGTTGGGGGGACGTACCGCGGATCGTTCCAAGGTCCGCCGCGCCTACCCACACCTGGGAACGGGCGCTGGAGGCCGCGAACCGGGCCGCGCTACCCGCGTGGTCAGCGTGGCAGTGGGTGAGCAGGACGTCGCCGATTGCCCTCGGGTCCAGGCCGAGCATCCGCACGCTGCGCACCAACCTCGGCCCGCTCCCGCGCCAGCCCGTGTCGACGACGGTCAGCCCCTCGCGATCGCCGCGCCCGTCGTTGGCGAGGACGTATGCGTTCACCTGGTAGCCGACCTCGACGCGCCACACGCCACCCACGAGCTGCTCGGTGCGGTTATCCACGGGCCAACTCCACGCGACGAGAGAAGGCAGCGACCGTCTCGATCTGTGACGTATACCCGAACTGGTCGACGGGGGTCGCGCAGGCGAGTGGGTAGCCAGCGTCGGTCAGTGCCCGCGCGTCGCGCGCGAGGGCGGCCGGATCGCATGCCACGTACACGATTACCCGCGGGGCGAGGCAGGTCAGCGCCACGCAGAAGCCGGCTCCAGCGCCACGGCGAGGGGGATCGAGGACGACGACGTCGACCCGCCGCCGCTCGGCGACCAGATCCCGGACGATCCGCTCCGCTTTTCCGTGGACCACGGTGGCGCTCGCATCGAGGTTTGACCGAGCGTCCTCGCACGCGAGGGCGCTCGCCTCGACGGCGACGACACGGGCGCCGGCGTCCGTAAGCGCGCGGGAGAACAGACCGACACCGGCGTAAAGATCGAGCACCATGTCGCCACCGCGCACGGCGGCGGCCTCGAGCACGAGCGCGGTCAAGGCCTCCGCGCCCGCGGGACCGGGTTGGAAAAAGCTGCCTGGCGAGACCCGGAACGGCGACCCCGCCACGTGCTCGGTGATCGTCGCGTCGCCTCGGAGCATGGCGGGCGCGCCGCGGGTGTCGGGGTTTACGCTGATCGTCCGGCCGCCCGTCGCAAGACCCACCCGGATGCTGACTTCGGCCGCGCCGCGCCAGGCGTCGCCGACCTCCTCCCGCAGCGCTTGAGCCGGCGGGGCCAGCAGCAGGCAGCGGTCGATCGCGATGACGTCGTTGCTCCTCGACCGGTGAAAGCCGAGCCGCCCGTGGGCGTCGACCGCGAACCTGGCCGACGTCCGGTACCCGCGATACCAGTTGTCACCACCTGGGCGTACAAGTTCGGCGACTGGTGGATCCGAGATCCCGCCCACCCGCTCGAGCTGCTCAGTGACGATCTGTCGCTTGAGCATGGCTTGCCGCTCCCCGGCCACGTGCTGCAGTTGGCAGCCACCGCACTCGCCGTAGTAAGGGCATGGCGCCTCCACCCGGTCGCATGACGCGTCGAGCACATCGAGAAGCCGGCCGCGCGCCCACCGCCGCTTGCGCATGACGACCTCGATGCTCGCGCGCTCTCCGGGGATACCCCCGGCCACGAAACACACGCTGCCGTCAGGCAGGCGGCAGACCGCCTCGGCACCATGAGTGATCCCAGCGAACGTGACCTCCGAGACCTGCATGATCCCAGCGTACGCGTCACCCAAAATAGACCGGATTCAGTAAATAACTGGAAGCATCGGGGATGAAAAAATCCCCCGGGGGGGAGACACACGCCGTCGTCTATGAAATACTCTCCGTTGGGGGGCGGATTGGAGAGGCGGAGTCTCGGGCGCTCCGCCTCTCCGCGC
>JBOGED010000160.1:0-8918 GCA_050743625.1 Egibacteraceae bacterium
GTCGGGCGCAGCGACCTAAAGCGATCGTCGGAGCGGAGCCCGACGCAAACGCGACCCGGCGCGCATAACACCCTTAGGCCACCCAGACCTCAGAACAGGCGTAGCGGCCCGAACGGCAGCTGTTTCCCGTCGTGCACTCACCGCAGCCGTACGTCCGCCCGCCGGAGGCGCAGTACCATGCCCGCTTGCGGTAGCCAGATGGGCAAAAAAAGCCCGGGCCGCTGCCCCCGCAGTTGGTCGAGCTCCCCAGATTGCAACAGCCGGGACCGGCGTGCGCTGGCTCGCTCAGCGCGGTGACGCCCGAAACACTCCCCACCACGGCGAGGCCGACGCGACCCATCCAACTCAAGAATCCTCGCCTGCCTTTGGCATGCTCAGCTTGAGGGGTTGACGGGCCTTCCGGCGTCGCATCGTCAGTGGGTTCGAACTGTTGCCGCATGAGCTTCACCTCGCTATCAGGGTCCGAAACAGCATGATTCGTTGGTTATCCGTGCGACGGGCTGAGCGGGCGGACGACCGGAAGTACGGAGAACAGCTGCCGTGAAGATGGCACGGTCTGTGCCCGCTCGATCCGTCCGTCCTGGATGAAGATGGCGCTCGGCGTGATGTCCAAGCCGAGTCGGCCAGCGATATGGCCCTGGAGATCGACGAGAACGCGCTCGTTCTGGAGCGCGAACTCTTCGATGAACATGTCCGCGTCGTCATTGAACACCGGCTCGACGACGACCCAGAGCGTTTGTGGTACCGCTCCCCGAAGGGCAGCGGCGATAGATCGGCAGGTGGCGCACGTGTTCGAGAGGAACAACACCATCGCGATCTGCGCGCCGTCCAACGCCGCCGGTAGGCCGATCGCGCTTGGCTGCGCGCCTTGCCGCGCTCCGAGGTCGAGCGGCAACGGGCGATCCACCAGGTCGAGATGGGTCCGGATCTGTTGTACCTGCCGGAACATCTCGACCATCGCGCCGAGCTGGATGAACACCACGGCCGCGAGGAGAGCGAGCAAGACGAGGACGGCGGCGTTCATCGGAGGAGCGCCCCTTTTTGATTGTTCGTGGAGAGGGGTAGGCCCGGGCGCGTCGCCAGAGTCGTGGAACCCCAACTGTCTTGCAGCGCGATGCGCTCAGCCCGCAGCTCGCGCCACAGCCGCAGCTGCGCGGGAATCCGGCAGCACGCGAGCACTGTCACGGCGGCGCTGAGGCTGAGCAGACCTTGCCGAGGACTCCAGGTCGGAGGCTCGAGGCTCGCCAGGATGACGAGTGCGATCCAGCACGGGAGCGACCAGACCTGGCGCCAGCCGAGGCGTCCCGGCGCCAAGCTGCCGAAGCAGTTGCACGAGACCGGCTGCTTGGAGACCAACGCTTTCGCTCCAGCGGCGGCAAAGGCAGCCGCGAGCGCGATCACCAAGGCACGTGGCCAGGGTTGGGTTGGCGCCGCGACGAGGGCGACCCCGGTGAGCAACTCGACCGCGATCAGCCCGGCAGCCGTGGGCTGGCTCAGCTCCTGTCGGATACCAAGCTGCTCGAACGTCCGCCTGAGATCCGGCAACCCGAGAACCTTGGATAGCGCCGCAACGGTGAAGGCAGCGGCGAGTACAAGCTGCGAAGTGTCGGAAAGCAAACCGACACCTATTCTCATCCCGAGCACCGCAACGCGGTCCCGCGCTCATCCCACTTCAAGCTCATGACGCGATATCCCGTCCCCGGTTCCCCCGTCGAGCCGGCCGCGACCAGGATGTCACGGCAGGATCGCAGCCTAATGCAAGGCTCGCATAAAGCAGATCCCTTTCATAGAGGCCAACCGGATGGGACCGCTCTGCGGTCCCATCCGTAGATTCATTCTCTTCGGGTGGCCTGCTTCGCGATGAGCGGTGAGCACCGATCACCTCGATACGCAACCGACTTTTACTTTATGGCACGTTAAAAGGGCAATCCCCGCGACCCAAGAAGATCGTCGGCTTCGGCACTGGTAAGGGCGGAAGTCCCACCCGCCACATCGCTATCGACCCCAGCGCCGCCCGTGGTCCCATTGCCCCCAATAGCAACGGCGGTGTCATTCCCGGGCGTGGCGTGGGCGACTGCGGCAGATCCCACTGCCATCAGGCCCGCCAATGCCATCGTGGCAAGGATCGTTGATAACCTTTGACGCGTCATTTCTTCTCCCCCGTGACGTACAGATGACCGAAATGTCAACCTATGGGCTGATGAGAGCGTTTCCGCTTTTCCCCGCTCCCCCAGCCGATCTCTCACGGTAACGGAGCACCGCCTGGGGGATCAAGGAAAATCGCGAGGGCTCCTCAGACGCGGGGATCCTTGCGGTTGTGACGGGTTTGTTACGGGACATATGCGCCCGCGCATCTCGCACACAACCACCGCCGACGGTGCCCGTCCCGCAAGGCGCGAGGAGCGACGCATACCCGATGGATACGCGAGCGACGAGCAACGCCGCGAGAGCGGGGCGTGGGATGTGCAGTCGAATGCCAAAGGAATCTCCGCTATGGACCACTTAGCCTGGATCCACCGCTGGGGGCGCGTACAACCTGCAGGGTGAGCGGTCGACGCAGGCTCCCTGGGTGCTGCCGCTGGTGGATTCAGGTTTAGGCATCTACCGGCTGGCCGGGCGCCAGGTCGCGGAACTCGGTGCCTTGTGGCTCGCCGAACTGCCGGAACAACCGGTAGTGCAGCTCGGGCTTGGCAAGGACGGCCTCGTGCATTGGCACGGCCAACCTCGGTTTGACGGCCCGAAGGTAGTCGATCGCCTCGGATACCTTCATCCATGGCGCGCCAGCGGGCAGGCCCAGGATCTCGACCGCGGCGGGAGGCTGCGTGAAGGCGTCTCCCGGGTAGAAGAAGCGCTCCCCGACGAGGTAACCCACGTTCGGGGGAACCGGCACCTCGGGGTGGATCGAGGCATGATCCGCGCCGAACACGCGGATCGACACGCCAGCAAGGTCAAGCTCGTCGCCGTCGCGCACTACCCGAGCCGGCAGCCCCGTCCCCGCCAGTTCTGTTGCGCTCCCCGCGTCCGCCACCAGGACAGCGCCTGGGTTTTGGCGCAGCAGCGGCGGGATGCGATCCAGGTCGAGGTGGTCGGGGTGCCTATGGGTGATCAGCACGCCATCCAGGCCGGTCAGCCGCTCGAACCCGGAGGAGAAAGAGCCGGGGTCGAGCAGGAGCCTGGCCTCACCCGTCTCCACGAGGAGGCAAGAATGCCCAAATTTGGTAAGCCGCATGTGGGTGAGGGTACCCGGCGCTGGCTGGCATGATCCCGGTATGGTGACACCAGAGTTCGACAGCTGCATGGCCTCCGTCAACGGGATCCGGATGCATTACGTTCGGGCGGGGAGCGGCCCGCTCGTCGTGCTGCTCCATGGCTGGCCGCAGACATGGTTCATGTGGCGCAAGCTGATCCCCGTCATCGCGGCGCGCTACACCGTCGTCGCCCCCGACCTACGGGGGTACGGGTTGAGCGACAAGCCCCCTACCGGCTACGACAAGCGCACTATGGCCTCGGACATCGGAGCGCTCGTGCGTCATCTCGGCTTCGACCGGCTCGCGCTGGTCGGGCACGACCGGGGCGCGCGCGTTGCGCATCGGTATGGCTTGGATCGCCCGGGCGAGGTGGAGGGGATCGTTGTCCTCGACATCATCCCCACCCGGGAGGTTGTCCGACGCACCGACGCGATGCTCGCGCGCGGGTACTGGCACTGGTTCTTTCATCTCCAGCCCGACCTTCCCGAGCAGCTCGCTGGACGCGACGTCGAGGGCTACCTGCGCTACTTCTTCGAGCGTTGGACGTACAACCGCCCGCCGGTCGAAGAGGCCGTGCCCACCTACGTCCAGGCCTTCAGCCGGCCAGGCGCGCTCCGAGCCGCATTCGACGACTACCGCGCAACGTTCCCCGACGATATTGAGGCCGACGACGCGAGCGTCGAGGCCGGTGACCGCCTCCATATGCCACTGCTGGCCTTGTGGGGGGAGGTGGGGCTGACGGCTCGCTTGCCCGTCCTGGACATATGGCACGAGTATGCGAGCAACGCTCGCGGCGAGGCGATTCCCGAATGCGGGCATTTCCTCCCGGAGGAGCAGCCCGAGCTTGTCGCCGAGCGCATCATGGCGTTCCTGGACCACACCCCTCTCGCGCAGTCCTGATCCGCTCGCCGAGCGCCTCAAGGTCCGCCCGCTCGATGGAGTGGCGCAGCAGTGGGAACAGCGCCCGCTCCTCCGTTTCCATGTGCGCTCGCGCGAGGTCGATCAGCCGGCGGGCGGCCTCATCGCTTCCCTCCCCCTCGACCCTGCGCGCGAGCCTCGCGAACTCGCGATGGTCCTGGAGCTCGCCCGAGACGATGTCGTAGCCGTTTGGCAGAACGGCAGCGATGACTGGGTGGAGGAAGTGTTGCTCCGTGGCGGTGTGGAGCGTCAATCGCCGCTTGATCTCCTCGATGGCTTCGCGCCGGTCAGCGGTCGCTCCGGCCGGAAGGTCCTCGTACCGCAAGAACGCACGGTTCACCGCGCGGTGGTCCTCGACGAGGACCTCGATCGCATCCATACGAAATAACCGCCCTCAAGTAGCGATAGTCATGGCTTGGTTACCCGGGCGCATGACTGTGGAAACGTGGGTGAGTAGTCAGTGGTGCCCGTCATGTTCGAGGGTGGGGTCAGTGTGCGTGGCCGGTGGCCGATCGGCGGACGTTCCGTCCCTCCGAGCCCGACCCGCCTCGTTAGGCTAGCCCGGCTCGGCGGTGCTCGACAAGGAGCGTTATGGACACCATCGAACGGTACGAAGAGGGAATCGAGCCGGCCAGGTCCCGGTTCGGCTCCGCGCCAGCGATCGAGGAGATCACGTCCTGGGACGTCGATCCTGAGCTGATGGAGGCATTCTGCATCTCCTTCTGCGCGCTTGGTGTGGGCATGACCGAGCCGGTGGAGGGCTGGATCCGCCGTGCTGGCGAGCGCTGCGCCGCCCTCGGCTGTGGTGAGCTAGGCGCCGCCCTGTACGGGCATGCGAAGGCCGAGGCCGGCCATCACCTGATGATGATGGACGACGTGCGGGGCCTTTGCGCTAGATGGAACTCCGCACCGGGCAGGCCGCCTCTCGACCCTGACGAGCTGCTCGCGTTACCTCGCACGGAGGCGGTCGAGCGGTACCGGCAGCTCCACGAGGACGTGATCGCGGGCCCCGCCCCGTACGCGCAGATCGCGGTCGAGAACGAGATCGAGATGTTGTCCGTCGAGTACGGCCCCAAGGTGCTCGCGAACTGCGCCCGGCATCTGGGCGGGCAGATCGCTTCCCGCCTCAGCTTCCTCGTCACCCATATCGATCTTGACCGCAACCACACGCAGTTCAACCGAAGGCAGATGCGTGCGTTCCTCGAGACCCGACCGGAGGCCGTCGACCCCTTGGTAGAAGCGGGTTCAGCCGCGCTCGACGCGTACGGCGACTTCATCGCTGACTGCGTCGAGCACGCCAGGGCGCTGGCCATGGCAGTGGAGTGAGCGCCCCGTCCCTGACCGCGTTGGCGTGGGATGTCTGCCCGCCGCCAACACCAGGCGCGAGACCTGTGTGGCTCGATGAGGTGCGGGCGTTCCGTGCGCGGGTCCTCTACGACGGCGGGCGGCGGCCGGGCTTCATGGCTACAGATGGGCAATACGCCGACCCCGATCCCGCCGACCGTGACGCCTACCACGTCATCGCGTCGAGCGACGAGGGGATCGCGGGTTGCTTCCGAGTGGTCCCGCTTGCCGGCGCCCACTCCGGCCTCTGCGAGCGCCTCCTCGGCGGCGATCGGCTCGACGAGGTGCTTCGCCGGCTCGGCACGGATCGGGCCCGCGTGAGCGAGGGCGGGGGCTGGGCGGTCGACGCCGGCTACCGAGGCCAAGGGTTGGGCTCGCGCCTGCTCGCCACTGGAGTCGCGGTGGCCGAGCGGCTCGGGTTGACCGGGATGGTCGGTCTCCCCGGCACCCGCTTCGGCCAGCACCGCGTACTCGAGAGGGTCGGCTCCCGACCGGTGCCCTCCGTCGAGCCTTTGACGGTGGAGCCGTTCGCTGATGAGGTCCGCCTGATGTTCGCATGGACCCTGGCGTTGAGCTCAGGATTCCGTGCCCTCGTGCGCGAAGCCGGAACCGAGATGGGCCTCCGCTTGAGCTGAGGTCCTAAGCGGCCACCGGCGGGGGCGGTGCGGGGTCTAGACTTACCAGCCTCGTCCGCTGGCTGGGAGGTTGTGGTGCTCGCACTTGCTGCGCTTGCGTGGCCGATCCTCGAGCGCATCCCGATCTACGGCGACTTCCAGATCTCTCCGCACGGGATCAGCATCGCCGTGGGGTTTCTCCTGGGGGCGCAGCTGATGATGCGCCGCGCCGTGCTCCGTGGAGTAGCCCCGCGGCCCGTCTCTGACATACCGGACATCATCCAGTCGCTGGCGACCCGCGCGCTCATCGGCGGCATCGTGGGTGCCCGCTTCTTCTACATCGCGACTCGGCCCGAGCTGTTTCCGGATCCTCTTGGTTGGCTGCGGATCTGGGAGGGAGGGCTCAGCCTCATTGGCGGCGTCACTGGCGCGGTGCTGGCCGGTATCCCCTACGTCGTACGAAAGCGGCTGTCCATCCGGTTGGTGCTCGACAGCCTGGCGCCGGGGCTCGCGCTGGGCATCTTCGTCGGCCGGATCGGCGACCTCGTCATCGGCGAGCATCTTGGCGGACGCACCGACTTCTTCCTCGGTTGGCGTTGCACCGGGGCCTTTGGCGATCCCGCGGCGCCCTATCCTTGGCCAGGCCCACGGGTTCAAGGATGCTACGACGCCGTGCTCCACCAGACCGCGCTCTACGACTTCTTGGCTGCCGGTGTGGTGCTTTTGGTCTTGCTCATACTGGAGCGCAGGGCCCAGTTCGACGGGTTCTTCACCGCCATGTTCGTGCTGCTGTACGGCGGCGGCCGCTTCCTGTCCGACTTCGCCCGAGAGGCCGACAGGGATCTCATCGGGACGCTGACGGGTAGCCAGGTGACGGTGCTCGCCGCGATGTTCGCCGTGGGTGTGTGGTTGGCGGTGGACCGCCCGTGGCGACGGCGGGACTACGCATGGTCACCTCAAGATTTCCCGCCTTCCCAAGGTACGGACGGACCTCCTCCAGAATCCTCGCCGAAGGCGGTCAGCGCTGGTGACGACGGCGTGAACCGACCATGAATCACTAGCGCATTTTCGGGCCCCCTGGGTACGATGCCACCATGACGCCGGGTGCCGACGGACACCGCTACTTCGAGGAGTTAGCGGTGTCCCACGTGGTTGGCGGGCTTGACGATTCAGAGGGTCGTGTCTTTCGAGCCCACCTGCTGGAGTGCGATGAATGCCGTGCTCAGGTGGGTGAACTTCGCGCCATCGCCCATGACCTCGCCGATATCGAGCGCGATGAGCGCCGGGTCCGCGCCGCCAAAGCGATCGAGACGAAGCGGCGTGAGATCGACGAGGATGAACCCGGCCAGGAAGAGCTTCCCCCCACCACCCGAGCCTCGAGGATCGGGGTCATCGTTGGCCTTGTCCTCCTCCTCGGCCTGGCCGCCTGGAACTTCACCCTGCGTGGCACAGTCGAGCAGCTCGTCGAGGCCAACCGCCGCGGCTCCGAGGCCAGCGGCGTCCTCGCTTTGGGCGAGGCATGGGACATTGTCCGTGAGAGCCAGGTCCGCGGCACCGTAAGGAAGCTGGACAACAAGCTCGCCATGCACGTCGTCAACGCGGTGCCGAACCGCACCTACGGCGTCTACGTCTACAACGCGAGCGATGAGGTCATCTGGACTATGCCGATTCCCGTACCGGCCGAGTCCCGCTTCATGATCCTTCCGGACGAAGACATGGGCGCCGCCGCCAGAGTCGTCATCACCGACCCCGGCCCGGACCAACTCCCGGGCGACTTCCCCACCGGCGCCACCCTCCTCGAAGCCCGCCTCCCCGCTCCCCACGCCTAGTGTCCTGAGTCGTAAGTTCGTCGGTGAGTTCGTCGGTGTAATCAACTTGGGGGAAGCGTATACGGAGCCTTCGAGGTCTCGGCGTGCCAGGAGCTGACAGTCAGCTTCCGTGAAGGCTCAACGCCGGTCAATCTCTGACTCAGGACACTAGCTGGAGCTCACCGCGCATCCGCGCTACGCTTCCGCCGCACGGGCTCGTAGCTCAGTGGGAGAGCGCTCGCCTCACACGCGAGAGGTCACAGGTTCAAAACCTGTCGGGCCCACTTTGTCGTATGTGCAAAACTCGCAGGTCAGATGCCAGATTGAACGCCCTAGGGTCCTTCTGCAGGCTCAGCGGTCACGGAACGGTCACAGAGTTCCTGAGCGGTCACGGCCGCTCGCTCTTGGCCATCTCCTTGAGGGCCTCTGACAGCCGGGCGATCTCCGCCTGAGCCGTGATCGGCTGAGGATCCGGGCCGTCGGCTCGCACGCCTGGGTTGGACTTGGCCAGCGCGCCCTGCTTGGCTACCTGGCGCAGCTTGAGGATTGTGGAGCGGTCGACGCCCGCCTAGTCGGCGGCTGCGGTAATCGTAGTCTCCCCGCGTAGCAGCTGGCCCCAGATCTTGTCCTTCTGCGTGGGGTTAAGAACCGCTTGCGGCGACGTCCCCCACGGTCGGTCCTAGGGTGTGAATCGGACATTCCCATAAGGGCTGGGCATAAATGACGTTGCTGTTTCCGACCGCAGCCGCCCACCCGCTCGCCTCGCGGCGTTCCCGGTGTGATGTGCCTGCTCGGGCGCATCCGCCCGTAATCGCACACCCGCCCTGCCAGGCGTGTGTTGTGTGCGGATATCGGCGGAAACAGGCTGTTGTTGAATTCGCGGTACCGCCGGTCGGGGTGCTCGAGCCTGACCTGCAGTTTTCCTCCGGATACGAGGGAAAGTCGCGCCTCAAGCTTGACCGAGCGAGCCTGACCTGCAGTTTTCC
>JBOGED010000161.1:0-9046 GCA_050743625.1 Egibacteraceae bacterium
GTATACCGCCGCGATCCAGCACACAACTTCCCTGTAGGCTCGCGCGATGGACTTCGCCATCGGTGAAAAGGTTCGAGAGCTTGAGGGGCGGGTTCGCGAGTTCATAGACTCGGAGGTGTTGCCGAACGAGGGGCGATACGACCCCGCGATCATGGAGGAGCTGAAGGGCAGGGCGCGGGGGGCCGGGCTGTGGAACCTGTTCATGACAGACCCGCTGTGGGGGCCAGGCCTGCCCAACTTGGAGTACGCGCCGCTGGCCGAGCAGATGGGCCGTAGCCTGATCGCGCCAGAGGTGTTCAACTGCAACGCGCCCGACACCGGCAACATGGAGGTGCTCGCGCGGTACGGCAGCCCTGCGCAGCAAGAAAAATGGCTGGTCCCGCTGCTGGAGGGGGAGATCCGGTCGTGCTTCTCGATGACCGAGCCGGATGTGGCCAGCTCGGACGCCCGGAACATCCGGGCGAGCATCGCGAGGGACGGCGACGAGTACGTCATCAACGGGCGCAAGTGGTGGACCACGGGCGCAGCGCGGCCGCGCTGCGAGGTCAGCATCTTCATGGGCGTGACAGACGCCGACGCCGAGCCGCACCGGCGGCAATCCATGGTCCTCGTGCCGCTCGACACACCGGGGGTGCAGATCGTGCGCCACCTCAACGTCTTCGGGTACGAGCCATCTGAGAGCCACTGCGAGATGGCGTTCTCGGAGGTTCGTGTGCCGGTCGAGAACCTGCTCCAAAATGAGGGCGACGGGTTCCGCATCGCCCAAGGGCGGCTGGGGTCCGGGCGGATCCACCACTGTATGCGGCTGATCGGCATGGCCGAGCGGGCCTTGGAGCTGATGTGCCGGCGAGTGGTGGGCAGGGTGGCGTTCGGGAAGCCGTTGTCGGAGCAAGGGGTGATCCAGGACTGGATCGCCCGGTCGCGGGTGGAGATCGAGCAGGCCCGCCTGCTCACACTCAAGGCGGCGTGGATGATGGACGAGGTCGGCGCTAAAGCGGCGCGGACCGAGGTCGCGGCGATCAAGGTCGTGGCTCCCACTGTGGCGCTGGATGTCGTAGACCGGGCGATCCAGGCATTTGGCGGCGCTGGCGTCTGCCAAGACACTCCGTTGCCCGAGTTCTGGGCGCATGCGCGAACGCTCCGGCTGGCGGACGGTCCCGACGAGGTCCACCTGATGAGCCTGGCGAGGCGCGAGCTGAGTCGTCACCTTGACGCGGGGGTTTAGGCTCTGGGTACGTTACTCGAAGGTCGCGTGCGACCTCCCCCCTTGGCCCCGGGGAGTTGACCCCTATTCACTGTGCATGTCCTCAGGAGGCATGACCATGGCGGCCATCAACACGGTCAGCGCGGCTGACCTCCACGATCTGCTGGCAGCGATGCGGGCGGTGAGGGATGGGGATTTCTCGGTAAGGCTACCGGCGCGGGGCAACGGCCTGATGGGGGAGATCAGGGCGGCGTTCAACGATGTCGCCGGGTTGAACGCGCAGGTCAGCGATGACATCAAGAGGGTGACCGAGGCGGTTGTGAAGGGCGACTTGGCCCAACGGATCGCGCTTGAGAACACGGATCGGCCCATCAAGGGCGACTTTGAGAGGATCGGCAAGAACGTCAACGGCATGGTTGCGCAGCTCGGTACGTTCTCCGCTGAGGTGAGCCGGGTGGCCCTCCAGGTGGGGACTGAGGGCGCTCTTGGCGGCCAAGCCAAGGTCGAGGGTGTGTCGGGTGCGTGGAAAGAGCTGACCGACAACGTCAACTCGATGGCGTCGAACCTCACCAACCAGGTACGGAACTTCGCGCAGGTGGCGACCGCGGTGGCGCGGGGTGACCTGAGCCAGAAGATCACGGTCGAGGCCAAGGGCGAGGTCGCCGCCATGGCCGACACGCTGAACTCGGTGACGGACACGCTGTCCTCGTTCGCCGCCGAGGTGACGCGCGTGGCGCGCGAGGTCGGCACCGAGGGGATCTTGGGCGGGCAGGCCGAGGTCCCCAACGTCTCCGGCGTGTGGAAGGGCCTGACCGACAACGTCAACGTCATGGCCTCCAACCTCACTACGCAGGTGCGGAACATCGCGCAGGTGGCGAGAGCGATGGCGCGGGGTGACCTGAGCCAGAAGATCACGGTCGAGGCCAAGGGTGAGGTCGCGGCCATGGCCGACACCCTGAACCTGGTGACCGACACGCTGCGGGCGTTCGCCGACGAGGTGACCCGTGTGGCGCGCGAGGTGGGGACGGAGGGCAAGCTCGGCGGCCAGGCCCGGGTCGAGGGAGTATCCGGCACGTGGAAAGACCTCACCGACAGCGTCAACTCGATGGCGTCGAACCTGACGGGTCAGGTGCGTGACATCGCGCAGGTGACGACGGCGGTGGCGAACGGCGACCTGTCGCAGAAGATCACGGTCGACGTGCGCGGCGAGATGCTTGAGCTGAAGAACACGATCAACACGATGGTGGACCAGCTGTCCTCGTTCGCCGACGAGGTCACGCGGGTGGCGCGTGAGGTGGGGACGGAGGGCAAGCTCGGCGGCCAGGCCGAGGTCAAAGGCGTCAGCGGGACGTGGCGCCACCTCACGGAGAACGTCAACTCGATGGCGTCGAACCTGACGGGTCAGGTGCGGAACATCTCGCAGGTGGCGACGGCGGTGGCGCGGGGTGACCTGAGCCAGAAGATCACGGTTGAGGCCAAGGGCGAGGTCGCCGTCCTGGCCGAGACGATCAACTCGATGACCGACACGCTGCGGGCGTTCGCCGACGAGGTGACGCGGGTGGCGCGTGAGGTGGGGACCGAGGGCAAGCTCGGCGGTCAAGCACGGGTTCAGGGCGTGTCCGGCACGTGGAGCGACCTGACGGACAACGTGAACTTCATGGCGTCGAACCTGACGAACCAGGTGCGTGCGATCGCGCAGGTGACGACAGCGGTGGCGAACGGTGACCTGTCCCAGAAGATCACGGTGGACGTCAAGGGTGAGATCGCCGAGCTGAAGAACACGATCAACACGATGGTCGACCAGCTGTCCTCGTTCGCCGCCGAGGTCACGCGGGTGGCGCGTGAGGTGGGGACGGAGGGCAGGCTCGGCGGCCAGGCCCAGGTCCGGGGGGTGTCTGGCACGTGGAGCGACCTGACGGACAGCGTGAACTCGATGGCGTCGAACCTGACGGGGCAGGTGCGTGCGATCGCGCAGGTGACGACGGCGGTGGCCAAGGGTGACCTGTCGCAGAAGATCATGGTGGACGTCAAGGGTGAGATCGCGGAGCTGAAGGACACGATCAACACGATGGTGGACCAGCTGTCCTCGTTCGCCGACGAGGTGACGCGGGTGGCGCGTGAGGTGGGGACAGAGGGCATCCTCGGTGGCCAGGCCGAGGTCGAGGGTGTCAGCGGGACATGGAGGCAGCTCACGCAGAGCGTGAACTCGATGGCGTCCAACCTGACGGGCCAGGTGCGGAACATCTCGCAGGTGGCGACGGCGGTGGCGCGGGGTGACCTGACGCAGAAGATCACGGTCGAGGCCAAGGGTGAGGTCGCCGTCCTGGCCGAGACGATCAACTCGATGACCGACACGCTGCGGGCGTTCGCCGACGAGGTGACGCGGGTCGCGCGCGAGGTGGGGACCGAGGGCAGCCTCGGCGGCCAGGCTCGGGTCGAGGGTGTGGCTGGCACATGGAAGGACCTCACCGACAGCGTGAACTTCATGGCGTCCAACCTCACGAGCCAGGTGCGCAACATCGCGCAGGTGGCGACGGCGGTGGCGCGGGGTGACCTGACGCAGAAGATCACCGTCGAAGCCCGCGCCGAGATCCTGGAGCTGAAGAACACGATCAACACGATGGTGGACCAGCTGTCCTCGTTCGCCGACGAGGTCACGCGGGTGGCGCGTGAGGTGGGGACCGAGGGCAAGCTCGGTGGCCAGGCGCAGGTCCAGGGAGTGTCCGGCACGTGGAGAGACCTGACCGACAGCGTGAACTCGATGGCCTCGAACCTGACCGGTCAGGTCCGGAACATCGCGCAGGTCACGACCGCCGTGGCGAAGGGTGACCTGACCCGCCACATCACGGTGGACGTCAAGGGCGAGCTCGCCGAGCTGAAGGACACGATCAACACGATGGTCGACCGGCTCTCGTCCTTCGCCGACGAGGTGACGCGGGTGGCGCGTGAGGTGGGGACGGAGGGCAAGCTGGGCGGTCAGGCGCGGGTGAAGGGCGTGTCGGGTACCTGGAAGGACCTGACCGACAACGTCAACATCATGGCGGACTCGCTGACGGTTCAGGTGCGGGACATCGCCCAGGTGACGACGGCGGTGGCCACGGGTGACCTGTCGAAGAAGATCACGGTGAACGTCCGAGGCGAGCTGCAGGAGCTGAAGGACACGATCAACACGATGGTGGATCAGCTGTCCTCGTTCGCCGCCGAGGTGACGCGGGTGGCGCGTGAGGTGGGTACGGAGGGCAAGCTGGGCGGTCAGGCCCGGGTCAGGGGCGTGTCGGGTACCTGGAAGGACCTGACCGACAACGTCAACATCATGGCGGACTCGCTGACCGCGCAGGTGCGCGCGATCACCGAGGTTGCGACGGCGGTGACCCAGGGCGACCTCACGCGGTCGATCACCGTCAAGGCGCAGGGAGAGGTGGCCGCGCTCACCGAGACGATCAACCAGATGATCGGCAATCTCGCCGGGACCACGCAGCGGAACAAGGAGCAGGACTGGCTCAAGACGAACGTGGCCCGCATCTCGAGCCTGATGCAGGGGCAACGGGACCTCCAGACCGTCTCCAGGCTCATCATGTCGGAGCTCACCCCAACGGTCGGGGCCCAGCACGGCGCCTTCTTCCTCCGAAACATCGACGACGGGAGGTATGACGCGGAGAACGACCTTCGACTCGTCGCCAGCTACGGGTACTCGGCCGGCAAGGGTGTTCCGACCAGGTTCAGGTTTGGCGAGTCCCTCGTCGGCCAAGCCGCGGTGGAGAAGGCGCCGATCCTGGTGACCCAGGCACCGTCGGACTATGTGAGGGTCAGCTCGGGCCTCGGCGACGCGGTCCCGGTCAACCTGGTCGTGTTGCCGATCCTGTTCGAGGACGACGTGCTCGGCGTCATCGAGCTGGCGTCGCTCCGCGCGTTCAACGACGTGGACCGGATGTTCCTGGGCCAGGTGATCGACACGATCGGCGTGGTCCTGTCGACGATCATCGCGAACACCAGGACCGAGGAGCTGCTGACGGAATCCCAGCGGCTCGCAAGTGAGCTCCAGGCTCAGCAAGAAGAGCTGCGACAGACCAACCAGGAGCTGCAAGAGAACGCACGGTTGCTCGCGGACCAGAACCGCAACATCGAGGTCAAGAACCGCGAGATAGAGATCGCCCGGCTGGGACTGGAGGAGAAGGCGCAGCAGTTGGCCTTGAGCTCTAAATACAAGTCAGAGTTCCTCGCGAACATGTCGCACGAGCTGCGCACCCCGCTCAACAGCCTGCTGATCCTCGCGAAGCTGCTCGCCGACAACCAGGAGCGTAATCTCACCGAGCGCCAGATCGAGTTCGCCCGCACGATCCAGACGGCGGGCACGGATCTGCTAGACCTCATCAACGACATCCTCGACCTCTCGAAGGTCGAGGCCGGGCGTATGGCGATCGTTCCAACGCAGGTTCGCCTGGCGGATGTCTGCGCGGGAGGGGAGGAGAGCTTCCGTCTGGTGGCCGAGGAGCGGAAGCTCGAGTTCACCGTCGGGAAGTTGGCCGGGATGCCTGAGATGATCGTCACCGACGAGCAACGCCTGCAGCAGGTCCTGCGGAATCTGCTGTCGAACGCGTTCAAGTTCACCGAGCGGGGATCCGTAAAGCTGTCGATCGGTCCAGTCCCGTCTGAGATACGCCTGAGCAGCCCTGTACTCCTTGCCGCCGAGCACGTCGTGGCGTTCTCGGTCACCGATACGGGGATCGGCATCCCCTCGGACAAGCTGCAGCAGGTGTTCGAGGCATTCCAACAAGCCGACGGGACGACGAGCCGCAAGTACGGCGGTACGGGCCTCGGCCTGTCGATCAGCCGGGAGATCGCTCGCCTGCTGGGTGGTGAGCTGCAGGCCACCAGCACGGTGGGGGAGGGCAGCGTCTTCACCCTGTACCTTCCGTACGCGTACCAACCACCGCCCCTCCCACCGCAACCTGAGGAGCCGCGACCTTCACCGGCCCTCTCCGAGCCGGTGAAGGTAGGCGACGACCGGGACTCGATCGCCGGGGGTGACCGCACGCTGTTGATCGTCGAGAGCGACGATGCGCTCGCGCGATCGACGATCGAGCTGGGCCGGGAGCATGGCTTCAAGACCGTGCGGGTGCCACGCGGCCCCAGCGCGCTCGCGTTGGCGCGGGAGTTCAGCCCGGACGCCATACTCCTCGACACCGAGCTGCCCTACATGGACGGCGGTACGCTGCTCACGCTCCTGAAACAGGACGCCCGGCTGCGGCATATCCCTGTCCATGTGCTTGGGCCACCTGACGCCCGCCAGGACAGCCTGCGAGGCGGCGCTTTTGGCTTCACCGCCAAGCCGGTACGCCATGCCGAGGTCGCCGAGGCGATCGAACGGCTGGCGGCTTACACCAATGGTGACCGCCATCGCCTGCTCGTGATCTCCCGCGGCGACCGCGAGCACGAGGCGATCGGGACGCTGCTCAGTGGCCTCGCCGGGGTCGAGGTCATCGCGGTCACCGGTAGCGAAGAGGCGCTCGGCGCGCTGGGTGAGCGGCGAGCGGACTGCATCGTCGTCGACCTACAGGTGGATGCCGCGACCGGCTTCGGTTTCCTGGAGCAGGTCAGCATCGACGAGTATCTGCGTGCGGTACCGGTGATTGTCTACACGGGGCAGGAGCGGGAGGAGGAGATCGAGACACGCCTCGTGAGCTATGCGCGTACGATCGTGTTGAAGGAGGCGTCGTCGCCAGGCCGCTTGCTCGATGAGGTGACCCTTTTCCTCCACCGGAGGACAGATCAGCTGCCCGAAGGGCATCGGACCATGCCTGGATCAGATCACGACGGCAACGTGTTCCAGGGCAAGAAAGCCCTGATCGTGGACGACGACATCCGCAACGTGTTCGCGCTCACGAGCGTCCTCGAACGGGAAGACATGGCCGTCCTCTTCGCCGAGAACGGCCGGGACGGGCTCGCCACGCTAGAGGAGCATCCCGATATCGCGATCGTGCTTATGGATGTGATGATGCCAGAGATGGACGGTCACGAAGCCACGGCCGCCATACGACACATCCCTCGTTTCGCCACGCTGCCGATCATCGCGCTTACCGCGAAGGCAATGAAGGGCGATCGGGAGCAGAGCATCGCCGCCGGCGCTTCCGACTACATCGCGAAGCCCGTCGACGTGGACCAGCTGCTGTCGCTCATGCGCGTGTGGCTCGCAACCGAGGGGTCATCTCTTGGTGGGTAGGTCATGACGAGTTTCTCGGACGTCCCTGCCACGATCTTGGTGGTCGACGACAGGGACGAGAACATCGTCGCGCTCAGAGCCGTGCTCGACCCGTTGGGTCACCGGCTGTTGATGGCCAGGTCCGGTATCGAAGCCCTGCGCTACCTGCTTACCCACGATATCGCGCTTATCCTTCTTGATGTCCATATGCCCGGTATGACTGGCTTTGAGACGGCAGCTCGGATCAAGGAGCGAGAGCGGACTCGCGACATTCCGATCATCTTCCTGACCGCGTACAGCAACGACGTCACACATGCCGTCCAGGGATTCTCCCATGGCGCCGTCGACTACCTCACCAAGCCGATCGACGCGGCGGTCCTAAGAGCGAAGGTCGCGGTCTTCATCGAGCTCTACCAAAAGACGCGGCTGCTCGCCAAGCGTCTGGACCAGCACTTCGAGGCGGAGGCGCGTACCTTACGCAAGCTGGCCGATGCCGCCGTCGTCATCAACTCGACGCTGTCCCTGAAGGACATCCTGGCGGTCATCAGCACGAGCGCGCAGGAGATCATCGGTGCCCGTGAGGCCCAAGCGGTCGCCGCGACCGGTGGCGAGGTTTCGGAGGTTGCCCGTCTCGCGTTGGAGCATGACGCGCCGGTCAGGATGACAAGGGCGGACATCAAGGATGCCCTCGCCTCACGCGGGCTGGTCGATGTTCCCGAGGGCCATCCGCTGCTCGAAGGTTGGTTGGCCGTCCCGGTGATCGGCCGGACGGGTCACCGGCTGGGAGCGATCCACGTCGCCGACAAGGTCGTTGGTGAGTTCAACGAGAGTGATCAGATGATCCTCTTGCAGCTCGCTCAGCTCGCGGCCGTCGCGATCGAGAATGCCGACCGTTACGAGCAAGAGCACCGCATCGCGGCGACGCTGCAGCGCAGCCTGCTGCCAGCCTCGCTCCCGACGTTGCCGGGTCTCGAGCTTGCCCCGCAATACCAGCCGGGTCGCGCGGGAACCCAGGCGGGTGGGGATTGGTACGACGTGTTCCCACTGGACGACGAGCGAGTCGCCTTGACCGTCGGCGACGTCGTCGGTCGGGGGCCGCGCGCCGCCGCCCTCATGGGCCAGCTGCGGACGGGCATCCGTGCGTACGCCATCCACGGCCTCCGGCCGGCGGAGCTGATGAGCAGTCTCGGCCAGCTGCTGTTGGATCTCAGTGAGACGGCGATGGCGACCGCGGTCTACGGTGTCCTCGACGTGACGGCGCGTACGCTTGAGCTGGTCAGCGCGGGACACCCACCTCCGGTGCTCGTGACACCGAGTAGTCCCGCTCGATACCTCGCACTCGACCCCAACCTCCCGCTCGGCGTGCTCGCTCCGGAGGCCTATGCCACCTCGGAGTTCGAGCTGCCCGCGTGGTCGACGCTCGTCCTCTACACCGACGGGCTGGTCGAAGACCGCTCCCTGCCAATCGATGAGGGCCTCGCGCACCTGCTGAAGATCGTCGACGCGCACGCCGATGGCGATGTCGAACGCCTGGGATGCGAGCTTCTCGACGCGATGGTGCCCGACGAGCGAGCCGACGACGTCGCAATCCTGGCGGCCCGCTTAAGGTAGGTGTTGTGTGTAGCATTCCGGCGGTATACCGC
>JBOGED010000162.1:0-1542 GCA_050743625.1 Egibacteraceae bacterium
CTGCATCACGAGCGGCTCGAGCTCGACGCCGCAGGGCAGCCGCTCGTGATCGGCCGTCATCGCCACCCCGTCGTCTGCTTGAGCACGGCCAGGCGTGCGCGATGGATACGGCCCTTGACGGCGGGCACGCTGGTGTCGAGGACTTCGGCGACGCTTTGATACGAGAGTCCCTCGAACTCTCGCAGCACCAGCGCGGCCCGCTGCTCGCCCGGCAGGGCGGCGATCGCGTCCGTGACCGCTCGTAGGCGCTCTCGGAGCTCGACGGTCTCGGCAGGGTCCGCGCCCCCGGCGCGCACGACCTGCTCTAGGTCGTCAGCGGGCCGCCGAGCGGCGATCACGTCCAGGCAGCGGCGCGTCACGATGCGGTAAAGCCAGGTGCTCACGGCGCTGTCCCCGCGAAATCGCGCCAGGCCGCGCCAGGCACGGACGAAGGTCTCCTGGGCTGCGTCCTGGGCGTCGGCGTCCGAGCCCAGCATGCGGATCGCCACGCGATAGACCGCAGGTTGGTGGTGCCGCACGAGCGCCTCGAACGCATCCAAGTCACCGTCCTGGGCCGCTCGGAACAGGATCCGTTCGTCGATCTGCGGGACCACCCATCTGCTCGTACCCGGGCGCGTCGCGCCGTTCCCGCGCGCCGGCGCCGCTCAACGCGGTGCGCTCTGAGAGCGCTGGATGCGCGACTGGACGTCGCCGAGGTCGAGCTCGCCCTGGAGGAGCGCGCCGAGCGCGTAGAAGAGGCCGGCGCCGACGAGGCAGAGGATCGCGTAGCCGAAGTTGAATGCGATCCACGCGGCGACGAAGAGAAAGCCGAGCAGGCCGAGAAACTGCTTGAGGTTCATCACTGAAGTTCCCTTCTGTGCCGGCGGTCGTAGCCGGTCAGCGTGACGTTGACGGGCATGGCGGGCAGCTCGTGCTGCTCGAGTGCGAGCGCGACGCGGCGTTGCGCGTCGTGCAGCGTGGCGGCGAGGTCGCGCGCGCGGCGGATGGTCAGATCGACGGACAGGTCGTCGCTGGAGTAGCGCCCGCGGGCGCGTGTCACCGCCGGATGCGCCGTGGCGGCAACCTCGGCGAGGCGTTCGACGGCGCGCGGCTCGACGGTCACCTCGCCGCGATCGTCGGCGGTGAGCTCGAGGTCGCGCCGCGCCAGATACGGGCGCGGCAGTTGCTTGATCGCGAGGTAGCCGAACAGCACGAACGCCACGACGCCTGCGGCGGCGACGATCGCGCGCGTGGCGCCGCCGTCGACGTCGGCCGGGGCAAGGCCGCTGAGCCAGTCGAAGGCGGTCCGGTAGCCGCTGATCGTGTCGATCGTCGAGGGCGAGACCTCGAGCGCGAGCAGCAGCGTCATCAGCCCGTACCAGACCAGCGCGAGCGCGAACAGGAGCGTCACCAGACGCCCGAGGAACATCAGCGGCGAAGTCCGCTCACGCACGCGTTGGCGCAGCATCTACTGCACCCTCGCTCCACGTCGCGGTACGTCGACGCGCGCCTTCAGCTCGAACGGCCCTGTGAGGCCGCCGAGCTGCTCCCGCACCGCATCGC
>JBOGED010000163.1:0-4831 GCA_050743625.1 Egibacteraceae bacterium
TGATCTCTTTGGACCCCCACTGAGACGGCCTGCTCATCGGTGTCCCCCTGTCATCCCGAGCCGCGGACGGTCAGGCTACGCCACGAACCGCGATCGACGTGAGATCGACTCGCGCGCGACCTCACCCCGAACCCCTGTCCGCCTCACGATTGCACCGCACGCGCACCAGATGTGCGCGTGTGGGGAAGGGTGACCCGCCGACCCGGACCGGGCTGGCGGGTCACACCTCCCCACCTCGCTGAGGTCACTCGGCGGGTTGGCCCACCGCGCGGGTGTCGGCGAAGTGGCAGGCGGAGGGGTGGCCGTGGTCGAAGCGGTCGATCAGGGCGGGGTCCTCCTCGGCGCAGAGGTCTTGCGCCTTCCCGCAACGGGTGCGAAACCGGCAGCCCGAGGGCGGGTCAGCGGGGTGAGGCACGTCGCCCTCCAAGAGGAGGCGCTGTCGTCGGGCCTTCGCGTCAGGATCGGCGATGGGCACCGCGGAGAGCAACGCTTGCGTGTAGGGGTGGGTCGGGCGGTCGTAGATGTCCTGCTCGTTCCCGATCTCGACGATCCGGCCGAGATACATGACGGCGACCCTGTCCGAGATATGCCGCACCACGGACAGGTCGTGGGCGATGAAGAGATAGGCGAGCCCGAACTCGTCTTGGAGCTCCTCGAGCAGGTTGATGACCTGTGCCTGCACCGACACGTCGAGTGCCGACACCGGTTCGTCGCCGATGATGACGTCGGGTTCGAGGGCGAGCGCCCGCGCGATGCCGGCGCGTTGCCGCTGGCCGCCGGAGAACTGATGCGGGTAGCGGTTGCGGTCGTCCGGGCTCAGGCCCACCCGCCTGAGCAGGTCGGCGAGCCGGTCGGGCCGATCGGCCTTTGGCACGAGGTCCGAGTGGATCTCCCACGCTTCCCCGACAATGTCGCCGATCGTCATCCGCGGGTTGAGCGACGCGTATGGATCCTGGAAGACGATCTGGATCTCACGGCGAAGCGCGCGCAGCTCGTGACGACCCAGGGTGAAGATGTCCCTGCCCTTGTAGATTGCCTGGCCGGCGGTCGGTTCCTCCAGCCGCAGCAGCGTACGGGCGAGCGTCGACTTGCCACAGCCAGACTCGCCGACGAGCCCCAGGGTCTCGCCGCGGTGCAGGTCGAAGCTGACGCCGTCCACGGCCTTGACGGCGCCGATCTGGCGTCGGAACACGGTCCCCCGGGTCAGCGGGAAGTGCTTGACTAGGCCCTCAACCTTCAGGAGCGGCGCGCGGTCAGTCTCCACGCATGACGTCCTTCCAGAAGTGGCAGGCGCTGCCTCGATCGCCCGGGACCCTGTCGAGAGGCGGCTCGTACTTGCAGCACACGTCTTGGCGATACGAGCAGCGGGGGTGGAACGGGCACCCCGGCGGGATCCGCATCAGGTCCGGCGGGGCGCCACGGATCGGGGTCAGCTGGCCGCTCCTCTGGTCCATCCGGGGAGTCGAGGCCATCAGCCCCTGGGTATAGGGATGGGCGGGGTGGTGGTAGAGATCGCGCACAGGGCCGGTCTCGACGATGCGCCCGGCATACATGACGGCGACGCGGTCCGCGACCTCGGCGACCACCCCCAGGTCGTGGGTGATCAAGATCAGAGCCATTCCCGTCTCTTGCTGGAGTCGGGCAAGCAGCTCCATCACCTGGGCCTGGACGGTCACGTCGAGCGCGGTCGTGGGCTCATCGGCCACCAGGATGTCCGGGTCGAGCGCGAGCGCCATCGCGATCATGACCCGTTGCCGCATGCCTCCCGAGAACTGGTGTGGGTAGTCACCCACCCGCTCGCGCGCGCCGGGGATGCGCACCCGGTCCATCAGCTCGATCGCCTTCTCGCGAGCCTCTCGCCGCGAGGCGCCACGGTGAACCCGGTACATCTCGCCGATCTGCCACCCCACGGAGAACACGGGGTTCAGGGCGGTGAGCGCGTCCTGGAAGACCATCGCGATCCGCTCGCCCCGCACCGCCCGGCGCTGGCGCTCGTCCATCTGGAGCAGGTCCTGACCGCGGAAGCGGCAGCTGCCTTGGGTCACGAAGCCGGGCGGGCTGTCGATGATGCCCATCAGCGCGTGGGCGCTTACGCTCTTGCCCGAGCCAGACTCGCCGAGGATCGCAAGCGTCTCACCCTCGTCCAGGGTGTAGCTGATCCCGTTGACGGCGTTTATGACGCCGCGCCGCGTCCGGAACTCGACGTGCAGGTCGTCGACCTCCAACAGGTGGCCCGCCGCGCGCGTCACTCGAGCGCAGCTCGGAGGTGGGACACGACCCCTTCGTAGCCCTCCGGGTCGGTGTCCCGTAGGTCATGGAGGTCTGCGAGCAGGCGGTCGACCCGGCCGAGCGTGACCGCCGTGCCGTCCTCTTTGCCCGTGACCCGCTCGACTCGGCCGGCGAGATCGGAGAACTGGTCCAACGCCGCGCGCTCTGGCCCGATGAGCCCGTCCCGGTCGAGCCGGCTGATGACGACCTCGAGCGCCTCGATGATCCAGCCCAGCTGGCGCCCGTAGCTGGCGACCTCCTCGATGATGCGCCGCTCCACCTCGGGGATGGTGATGAAGCCCAATTGCTGGTTGGCCGAGCGCAGCCAGATGGCCCACGGGTTGATCGTCTGGCTGACATCGCCTGACAACGGGAAGAAGGGATCCATCGCTGCAGGATAGATTGACCAGCCGCTCTTGACGTTTCCGTAGGACATGAATTAGATCGCCTGGTGGACCAGATCGCCGCCGCCCCGCCGCTTGGCGCCCATGTGCATGTCCCTGCCGGCTCGTACCGGCTCGGGGAGCCAGGGGAGGAGCGGACCGTGCGCCTTCCCTGGTTGGCGATCGGGCGGTGGCCCGTGGTGAACGCGCGCTTCAGGCGGTTCGTCGAGGCCACTGGGCTCCCCGTGACGCCGACCTTGGAGGGTAAGCTGCAGGATCCGGGGCTCGCCGACCATCCGGTGACCGACGTGACCTTCGCGGACGCGCAGGTGTTCTGCGTCTGGGCGTCCGGTGAGCTTGGGGTCCGAGCTCGCCTCCCGACCGGGGACGAGTGGGAGGCCGCGGCCCGCGGAATGGACGGCAGAGCATGGCCGTGGGGTGACGTGTTCGTCCCGGGATGTTGCGCGAGCGCGGAATCGGGCCTCGGTTGGACCTCGCCGGTCACCGCGTATCCGGACGGCGCGAGCCCTTCGGGCGCGCAGGACATGGCTGGCAACGTATGGGAGTGGGTGCTCGATCGCACCGAGGAGGGTTCGTGGCGGTCGTGCAGGGGAGGCTCGTTCCTGGACCACGCCTGGGGTGTCCGCGTGACGCGGTCGCTGCCGGCGGATCCGCGGCGACCGACCCGTACCACCGGGTTTCGCCTACTCATCGAGATCGAGGAGGGCTGCTGTGACACCCAGTAGGCAAGAGGTGCTCGCGGCGCTGGGCGACGTCTTCGACCCCTGTTGCGAAGATCGTGGCATCAGCATCGTCGACATGGGAGTCGTCGAGGACGTCCACGTCGACGGGTCGAATGTGCGGGTCGACCTCGTGCTGACCACGGGGTGGTGCCCCTTCGTGGCGAACATGTCGACTGCCATCCCAGACCGGCTCCGCCGTCTCGACGGCGTCGGCGATGTCGAGGTGCAGGTCGTATGGGACCCCGTGTGGACCCCGGAGCGCATGTCCCCCTCAGCGCGCCAAAAATTGCAACTCCCGCTAGAGGAGTTGCTTCCGTACCGCGAGCGCCGCCTCGCGGAGGCTCAATCAGCGGACTCACAAGGAGGGTAACGCGATGGCGATGATCGAGGAGCGCACCGAGTCGGCCTTCGTGAAGAAGCAGGCGGTGCCGACGTTCGTGTTCGACTGCGTCTGCCACGTCTTCAACTTCGACAAGCGCAACGCGCTCGGCAGTCCCGGTGAGATGTTCGACGAGCACCTCTACGCCTTCCACTCGTTGCTGACCGCCGAGGGGCAGCCGGTGCTGCCGCGGGAGGAGTTCTTCCGGGAGTGGAGCGTCGACGAGATCTACGAGATGGTCATCGAGAACTCCGACACGGACATGATCGTGGCGCAACCACTCCCGCTTACCGACCTCTTCCACGACGGCCTGTCGCCGTGGGAGAAGTGCGCGGAGATGGCGGAGAAGCATCCCGACCGGGCCATCTTCTGGGGCTCGGTGAACCCGCTGGAGGGTAAGAAAGCCCTGGACCTCATGACCATGCAGGTCGAGAAGTACGGCGCGAGGGCGTTCAAGTTCTATAACGTCCGGTACGACTACGGCCAGCCGTTCCCCTGGCGCATGGACGACCCGCGCATCGCCTTCCCCGCGTTCGAGCGCGCGTTGGAGCTGGGCGTCAACCTGGTCGGCGTGCACAAAGGTGTGCCGTTAGGCCCGCAGCCCATCGAGCACACGCGCACCTTCGACATGGACGGGGCCGCGGCGAACTTCCCGAACATCAACTTCGTCATCTTCCACGTCGGGTTGCCGTGGATCGACGAGACGTTGTGGCAGATCGTGCGCTACCCGAACCTGTACGCGTCGATCGCCGCCACGGTCAACTTCATCAAACGGCAGCCGCGCGTGTTCGCCGAGTGGCTCGGCAAGATGATGTGGTGGTGCGGCGAGGACAAGATCCTCTACGGCGGTGAGGCGCCGATCTGGCACCCGCAGTGGGCCCTCGAGGCGTTCTGGAACTTCGAGCTGCCACGCGACATCGTGGAGGAGCGCGGCTACCCCCAGCTTACGGAGCAATCGAAGCGCAAGATCCTCGGTGAGAACCTCGCGCGCCTGCACGGCATCGACGTGGACGCGAAGAAGACGGAGCTCGGGATCGCATAGCCGCTCTGTGTGGAGG
>JBOGED010000164.1:0-27731 GCA_050743625.1 Egibacteraceae bacterium
GATCGGCCCCGTGCTCGGCGTAATGGTGACACGGCTGCCGCGGGGTTCCCTGGAACCCGCGGGGGGATCCGTGCGGATGACCTGGCCCTCTGGCTGATCTGAGGGCTCACCGCCCGCGACACGGGTCTCGAACCCTTCGGTATTCAGGACTTGCTGCGCTTGGAGAAGATCCAACTCTGTGACGTCCGGGACCTCGGCGATCTCTATCGGGTCGGCACGCTGGAGATCCCAGATCAGGTACACGACGACGCCGAAGAGCGCGATCACCACCAGCGAGAGAAAGATCCAGCCAAGGTTGGGCCCTCGGCGCCGCGGAGGAGCGTAGGAGGGAGCCTCAGCCTGCTGCCCGGGTGCGTAAGGGGGCGCCACAAGCGTGCGACCGTCATTGGCGTAGCTGGACGCCCGCGTGGTCGCGTACGCGGCGGGCGGTGGGAGCGCGGAGATGCTGAGCCCAGACACGGCCCGGCGGAGGTCGTCGTGCAGCTCTCGCGCGGTCTGATAGCGGTCGCTGGGATGTTTCGCCATCGCCTTGCGGACCACCGCGTCCAGCTGTGGCGACACCTCTGGATTGAGCCTGGATGGCGGCACCGGGTCTTCCGACACATGCTTGTACGCCAACGCGACGGCCGAGTCACCCTCGAAGGGGGGGCGGTGCGCGAGCATCTCGTACAGCACGACGCCTAAGGCGTAGATGTCGCTGCGGCGGTCCACCCGCTCGCCCTGAGCCTGCTCGGGCGAGATGTAGGCGGCTGTGCCAAAGACGGTGGCGGTCTGGGTGACGGTCTCGGCGTTCATCGCCCGCGCGATGCCGAAGTCGGCGACCTTCACACGACCGTCGTCGCTCATCATGATGTTGGCGGGTTTCACATCGCGGTGAACGAGCCCCCGCTCGTGCGCGTAGTGAAGGGCGAGCGCGGCCTCCCCGACGATCTCCGCGGCCCGCTCGGGCAACACCTCCTCGACCCGAAGGACATCGCGAAGCGAGCGGCCCCTGACGTACTCCATGACGATGAAGGGCCGGCCGTCCGAGTCCCCCGTGTCGTAGACCGCCACCACATTGGGGTGATTGAGGGAGGCCGCGGCCTGCGCCTCGCGACGGAACCGCGCCAGGAAGGACGGGTCGGTGGCGTAGCGGGCGTGAAGCATCTTCGCGGCGACCTGACGGTCGAGGATCTGGTCGAACGCGAGCTCTACGTCAGCCATACCGCCCTGGCCCAGCAGCCCCTGGAGGACGTATCTCCCCGCGAGCACGCGCCTTGGCTGACCGTCGAGCGCAGTGTTCTTGTCCATATTGGTCACTTCCTAAAACCCATGTCTGAAGGCCCTTCCCGCAACCGTGGCTCGTGCCTACTCCCCCTCGGTGGCCGCGAGCGCCGCTTCCATGACCGCCCGCGCGATCGGAGCGGCGAGCCGTCCCCCAGTCGCCTCGTCTCCAACGCCGCCGCCGTTCTCCACTACGACGGCTACGGCGACCCGAGGGTTGTCAGCGGGCGCGAAACCGACGAACCACACCGTCGGGGCACGTCCCTCGCCGGTCTGGGCCGTGCCCGTCTTGCCGGCCACCGTCACCCCCGGAATGGCTGCTCCACGGCCCGTGCCGCGCTCGACTACTCCCACCATCATGTCTTGGAGTAGTCGCGCGTTCTGGGGTGACAGCGCTTGCGGGCTCCCACCTGAAAGCTCGAGAGGCCGAGCCGGAAACTGGCGCACCGACCTGCCCGCGAAGTCCTGGACACGATTGACGACTCTGGGCGTCATGACCAGACCGTCGTTCCCGATCGTCCCCGCAATCATGGCCATCTCCAGTGGAGTCACCTGGACATCCCGCTGACCGATCGCGCTCTGCGCGGTGGCGGGTGGGTCCAGCTCTTTGGGAATCCGGCTTGGCACGTACGGCAGCTGGAACTCCCACTCGCGGTTCAAGCCGAACCGCTCTGCCTGGGCGACCAGCGCGTCGGCGCCGAGCATCAGGCCCAGCTGCGCGAAGGTCGTGTTGCAGCTGACCACCAACGCCTGCGCAAGCGTGATCGCGTTACCCCCATTACAGGTGCCGCCACCGAAGTTTCCGATGTCCGCGGTGGTCTGCGGGATGTCGGCGACGGTCGGGTCGGCGAAGGTGGTCGCCGGCGACATCCCTTGCTCTAGCGCTGCCGCCGCGGTGACCAGCTTAAATGTCGACCCCGGTGGATATAGCTCTTGGGTCGCACGGTTGCGCAACGTCTTCTCCGTGCTTGTGCTCAACCGCTGCCAGGCGGTTTGGGTCGCGCCGAGGTCGTGGCTGGACAGCGCGTTTGGGTCGTAGCTTGGGTAGGACCACAGCGCGAGGACCTCACCAGTCTGAGGGTTCAGCGCCGCGACGGCGCCCTTGCGCGGGCCGAGCGCTTCCCGGGCGGTCCGCTGCACGTCGGCTTGCAAGCTCGTGATCAGGTTGTCCCCGGGCCGCTCCCGGCCGTCGAGAAGGTTGCCGAGGATGCGCTCGAACTGGGTGGAGTCCCGGCCGAGAAGAGCGCTGTTGAACTCCTGCTCCATCTGGGCGCGCCCGAACAGGAAGGAGTAGTACCCGGTGATGTGCGCCCACAGCTCTCCCTCGGGGTACTGCCTGAGGTACCTCAGCTCGTCGGTGGTCTCGACCGAGAGCGCGATCTCACGCTCCTGTGTCCCGGACCCCACGACGATGAGGCCGCGCTTGATCCCGTACTCGCGCAAGATCTGGCGGCGATTGAGCGGGTTGTCGGCCAGGTCGGCGGCGCGGATCACCTGGATGTAGTTAAGGTTGACGAACAGCGCGCCGAACAGCACGAACATCACGCCGGCGACCCGCCTGATCTGGCGACTCACGAGGTGACCTCGGGCCTTGATTCCGCATCTGAGGACACACGCAGCAGCAAGGCCACCAGCACGTAGTTCGCGAGCAATGACGACCCGCCGTATGACAGGAAGGGCAGCGTCAGGCCGGTCAGTGGGATCAGGCGGGTGACTCCCCCGATGATCACGAACACCTGAAGCGCGAACACGCTGACCAGGCCGGCGATCAGCAACGTCCCGAACTCGTCCCGCGCGTTCATCGCCACGCGATAGCCCCGACCGACGAAGATGAAATAGCACAGGAGTAACGCCGTGAGGCCGATCAGACCCAGCTCCTCACCGAAGGCGGAGAAGATGAAGTCGGTCTGGACGTCCGGGATCGACTGCGGCCGGCCCTGTCCCCACCCCACTCCCGCGATCCCCCCACTGCCGAGCGCGAACATGGACTGCACTGGCTGGAAGGCGGCATCGTTCGCCTGTGGCCATGGGTTCAGCCAGATCGAGATCCGCTGCTGCACGTGGGCGAAGGCTGACCAGGCGAAGAACGCCCCGGCACCGAACAGCCCGATCCCCGCGAAGACATAGGCGAGGCGGGACGTCGCCACGTAGAGCAGCACCACGAAGATGCCGAAGAAGAGCAGTGACAGGCCGAGGTCCTTCTCGAACACCAAGACGGCGAGGCTCACGAACCAAGCGGTCGCAATCGGTGCGAACGCGCGTGCGGGCGGCACATGCAGGGGACCGATGCGGCTGGTGGCGACGGACAGCAGCGGGCGTTTCTCCGCCAGGTAGCTGGCGAAGAAGGCGACGATTCCCAGCTTGGCGAACTCCCCTGGCTGCAGATGCGCGACACCGAGGTCCAACCAGATCCTGGCGCCGCGGATCTCCTGCCCGACACCGGGAACCAGCGGGAGGAGCAATAAGACGAGTGACGCGGCGCCGATCAGGTACCGGTACCGGTCGAGCACCCGGTAGTCCCGGACGAGCGCCAGCGTCACGCAAAACGCGGCGACCCCGACGACCGTCCATACCGTTTGCAGCGGCGCGAGTGCGGTGTGCTCGGCGTCCTCGGCCGCCAGCGCGAAGTCGATACGCCGCACCATCACCAGGCCAAGACCGTTCAGCAGGAAGGCGAGTGGCAGGAGCAGCGGGTCCGCCCCCGTGGCCAACCGGCGCGTCATGAGGTGCCCGGCCAGCGCCAAGGCCGCGAGCGCGCCGCCATATGGCAGGAGCCCCGCGGGCACCACCCGGCTTACCGTCAGCCCGACAAGGGCATACGCGCTCAGGGTGACGATGATCGCGAGCACGAGCAGGCCGAGCTCGGTATTCGCCCTCTGCCGGAGGTACGCGGGGGTGCTCATCACGTGACTGGCGCGGGACCAGGCGCGTCGGGGGTTCCGGGGGTCGTAGCGGGAGGAGCCGGGGGGATGGGTGGTGCGAGCGGTTGGCTCGCCCGTTGCCGCGCCGCCTCAGCCTCATGCTGAGTCTGGAGGGCACGTGGCATAAGCGTCTCGTGGATGTACCGCTCCGCGGCGGCGACATCCTCCATCGGGATGCCTTCGCGCAGGCCGGCCTGCCAAGACCCTGGCAGGTCGCTCATCCGGACGCTGGTACGTTCGACGATACGGTTGAGGGGAAATCTGCCGATCTGTTGCCGGAGGCCTTGGAAAATCGCGATAGTCCCGAGATCGTCGTTGCCGACGAAGTACGCACGCGACACGACCGCATACGCGCCCGCGACCACGAGACCCAACACCAGGAGCGCTCCCAGCGCCGCCACGATGATGCGCCGCGAGCGGCTAGCCAAGGTCCTCGCGGGAAGCTCCGCGCCCTGAGGGCCGCCATAGTGCCCGAACTTGCGCGCGTCGAACTCTTCCGTCTCTTGGGTGCGGGTGCGGATCTGCGTCACCGGTCCCGCGGAAGCGCTCGCGGCCACGGGCGCGCCGGGAGAACCGAGGTCCTGCGTATCCCCCGAGCGGGCCTGTGACCTCGCCGCGACGTCCTCTGGCAGCCCACCCTCGACGCGCAGGAGCACGACCGTGATGTTATCGGGCCCACCGGCCGCGTTCGCCGCGTCGATCAGCGCCTGGCAGGCCTCGGCGCCATCGGAGAGATGCGAGAGGATCCCGGTGATCTCCTCCTCTTTGACAGGCCCGGTCAGGCCGTCCGAGCAGATGAGGATCTGATCGCCGGGCAGCATCTCCAGCGGCGGTAGCGTCTCGACCTCTACCGATCGGTCCACCCCAATCGCGCGCGTGATCACGCTGCGCTGCGGATGAGTGTCGGCCTCGTCGCTCGACAGGCGGCCCTCATCAATCAGCTGCTGCACGAGCGTGTGATCGGTGGTGAGCTGGCTGATCGGCTCGCCCGATCGCAGTAGGTACGCGCGGCTGTCACCGACGTGCGCGAGGTGGAAGCGACCGTCCCGCACCAGGACGGCGGTCAGGGTCGTGCCCATGCCTCGTAGCTCGACGGCGGCGGCCGCCTTCTCGAAGACAGAGTCGTTCGCGGCGATGACGGCCTCGGTAAGTGCTGCCTTGGCCTCGTCGGGTGTGGGGAACTGAATGCCGTCCAGCTTGGCGATGGGCTCCAACGCGGTCGCTGAGGCGACCTCACCTGCCTGATGCCCACCCATGCCGTCAGCAACCGCGAAGGCGGTCGTGCCATGGAAGAGGCTGTCCTCGTTGCCTTCCCTGACCATGCCGACGCTCGTGGCCGACCAGGCGTGAACTCTTTGCTCTTGCCGCATCATTTCCGTACCTCGACGATCGTCTTTCCGATCCCGAGCTGGTCGCCAGCCGCGATCGGCGTCGGCGAGGTCACCTTCACGCGGTTGAGGAAGGTGCCGTTTGTCGATCCGAGGTCCTCGACCATCCAGTCCCGCCCGTCATGGAACACGTGCGCGTGCCGGTCGCTCACATATGGGTCCTGAAGGATCACCGTCGCGGGGCCGGTTCGCCCAAAGGTCACTTTCCCACCCCCGTTCAGTGAGATGACCTTCGGCCGGCTGTCGGGAAGGTGAATCACCAGCTCACCAGGCGCTCGCCTCGGTCGGTCGCGCGGCGCTTGCTTCGGCGGCGGCCTGACATGAGCGCGTGAGGTGGACGGCGCTGTGCGGAGGTCGCGCATCACGGCCCGGACCGCTCTGGCCACGAACACGTAGAGCAGGAGCAGGAACAGGCCCTGCAAGAGCGTGATGACGATAGGAGGCACCTGGCGTCCCCTCTATGTCCCACGCGCGCGGGCTCCGCCCTCACGCGGCGATCCCCGCCCGTCGGCGGAGCCCCCGGCCTCACCCTGCGAGAAGGCAAGCTTGACACCGCCGAGGTCGAGATGGTCGCCATCGCGTAGCTCAGTCTGGCTGACTTGGTCGCCGTTCACCCGTACTCCGTTCGTGGACCCGAGGTCCTCTACCATCCACCGATCGCCCTTTCGCAAGACGCGTGCGTGCCGTCGGGAGACGGAGGGATCGTCCAGCGTGACGTCGCATTCAGGCAGCCTCCCGATCGTCGTCGTGCCTGACAGCGCGAACCGCGCGCCGGCACTAGGACCCGCCAAGACCTGGAGCGTGCCGGCATGGGGTTGGCCTGCCTGCGCATGCATGGCTGACGTCGCGGCCTGGTCGCCGGCTGGGCTCGGTTGGTCCGCGACCCGGCCCGCCTCCGCTTTTCCACGTAGCTCGTACGTGCCGACGCGCACCGTGGGGGCGGCCTCCAGCTCGATCCTCACTGGCCCCTTCGTCTGCCAACCACGGTCCTGCGCCGTCCGCCGCACGACGTCGGCCAGCTCACGGGCCAGCGAGTCGCTGAACCCGTCGAAGCGCTGCACGTCCTCGGCGGCGAGTGTGAACCGGTACACGTTGGGAATGAAGACGCCCTCCACGCCAACCTGCTGGTAGTTGGCGGCGTAACGCTGCAAAGCCTTGGCCAGCTCGACCGGCTGAAGCCCCGAGCGGAACGCCCGCGCGAAAAAGCCTTCGACAGCGCTCTCTAGGCGCTTCTCGAAGTCACGAAGGATGCTCATCGGGGGATCGCGCGCTCCTACGGCGGCTCGCGGACAGAGATCAATCGAAAAGTCTAGAGGTCATCGCGCTGAGCGCAGATTGTACGACCGGGAAGCCGGCCTCCGGCGCGGTCGCGTAAGCAGCTTCCGGCGCAACTCCCTCGTCCCTGACCATGCCGGTCAGTCTCGCACCTCAGCCGCTGCTACACTCTGGCGGTCCCTTCCAGGACGCCACGGGCGAGTGGCGGAATTGGCAGACGCGCAGGATTCAGGTTCCTGTGTCCGCAAGGACGTGGGGGTTCAAGTCCCCCCTCGCCCACACAAACCTGCAGGTCAATAGATAACTGTCTGGAAAAAATGGGCAGGCGGTTGCCCACCGGTTGCCCACCGATTTTGGTGACTATCCGGATGGGCGCTCTAAGTCCGCGGCGAGCTGGTCGACGGCCTCGCGCATCTTGCCCATCAGGACCCCGGTGTAGAGGTCGGCGGTCGCGAGGTCTGACCAGCCGCCCATCTGCTGAACGACGTGAGGGTCTAGTCCTTGCGAAGTGAGCAACGTCTTGGCCGCGTGCCGCAACCGATGCGGATTCATCAACGGCACTCCCGCCAGCTCGCACAACTGCGCGAGGTCCTTCTGCAGCCAGTACTGACGCACCGGCCGGCCGGCAGGATTGCGAGGCGTCTCGGGCTGCGTGAACACCAGATCCAGAGGACGGAGACGCCACTCGTCGTCCTCGTCCTGCTCCCACGCCTCGAGCACAAACCAGTCAGGACCAGCCGCCAGCCGCTCCTCGGCCTGCCGGGCCCGCCAGGCACGCAGCAGCCGGACGACGCTGGCCGGCAACGGGACGGGCCGCTCCTGGTGAGCCTTCGTGTCGTGCAACCGCCAGCCGTGCTTGTTGACGTAAACCAGGTTGCGCCTGACGATCAACCGGCTCTCGTCGAGCTTGAGCGCGTCCCACTCGATCCCGGTCAGCTCGCCCGGACGCATCGGGATATGCAACGCGAGCCGGTACAGCGCCTCGAACCGATGCCCCTCCGGCGCCTCGAGCAGCGCTTGCGCCTGCGCAAGCGGCACCTCGTCCTTGCGTCCCCGCTTCACTGCGGGCACCCGCATGCCGGCGGCCGGGTTGTACTCAAGCAAATCCTCCCGCACGGCGGCGGACAGTCCCGCCTGCAAGGTCTGGTGCACCTTCTTGCGCATGTCTTTCGAAGCTCCCTCTTGCCGCAGCTCGGCGAGCAAGCTCTTGATCAGCGCCCTACCGGACTGGCGGCCCGTGTCGTCGGCGCGCCGGTTCATGTCTGCGAGAGGCACCGCACCGAGACGGGGCTTGATGGAGCGGCGGTACAACTTTTCGTAGAACTGGCGAGTCGTCTCGGCCAGGGTGCCGTCATCGACGCGGTTGACGCACTCGACCTCGAGCCACCACTCGAAGAACTCCGCGATCGTCGCGACCCTGCGACCGACCGCCTGCTCCACACTGGCTTGCCGCTGCTCCTCGACCATCTGTTCCAAGGCATCCGCGTGGGCTGCGTCTTGGGTCCGCCCGTAGCCGATGAATCGTTTGCGTTCGTCGCGGGAGCCGGCGCTGATGCGGCATTCCCAGGTGCCGTTGTCGAGGCGTCGGAAGGAGCCGGTGCCGCCTCGCGCTTTCTTTGCTGCCATGGCAGTCTCCTTGTTGGCGCGTTTCACCATCTGGTTGACAGCTCAGGGCGACGTCAACGTAGGCGATCGTCTGCGAACCCAGGTAGTCCAACGCCTGCCGCAGCAGCCCCTCGACCGGGTCCGCCCACGGATACACGTCAAGATCAAGCTGCTCCGCGACCTGGTGCGCCGCGTCCACCCGCGCGCGGACGAGCCCGCCCGGGACGCTGACGACCTGGACGTCGCACTCACGGGCGTGCAACTGGGCGAAGGCGAAACTACCGGTGAGGCCGGCTGTGACCTCGAAGCCGCCAGCGGTGGACAGGGTCACGGACGCGCTCACGACCCACCCCCCGCAACAGCGTCCCGATTCGCGATGATGTCAAATGTCTCCGCCGCGTACTGGTGCGCCCAACAGCCGCACGGATCAATGTGGCCGGATGACTCAGCGATCAGCCGCAGCGCGTGCCGGAGTGCAGCCAGCTCCAGCTCGCAGTCACGGCTGGCGCCCTCGTCCCGCGCATCGATAGCATCTGCCATGTCAGCCCTCCTGTTTAGGGTCTGGCCACGCTCCCGGGCCGCTGGTAACGGCGCCGGGAGCACCTGTCACCAGACTAGACGCCCCAGAGCACGCGAAGGGTGCGGCCGGATACCTCCGCTCCTTGCCGGACACGAGGGCCGGACTTTTCCCAGTAGCAACACCTCACGGCTCATCCTGCTGGTGGGGTGTGGCGGGAGGGGAGGCGTCGCCGCCGCCAGGGGAAGGGCTGGCGGCGGCCGACCAGCCGGCGGCTCCGCCTCCCGCCACGTCTTCGGGCGGGCAGCCCCGCCCGGCCTGCGCGACCTCCTCCGGGTCGTTCAGCACGTCGAGGAGGTCGCCCAGCAGCATCACCCGCCGACCCGAAACGGTGGCGCTGGCAGATCTTGGCCGCGTCGGCGGCCAGCGACGCGGCGACCTTGGCGGCCCGGCAGTCCTTGCACGGCTGCGCAAGCCCGTCTGGGCCTGAGCCGCCGGTGATGATCTGGGGGTACCGCCAGGGCGGCAGCGCCCGCCCGCACCGGGTGCAGATCACCTCCCCGGTGGCCTCTGGCTCCGGGGGCTGCCCGGCGGTGGCGAACCCGATCATCACCGTCACGGCTTCTGCGCCCGCAGCCAGCTGGCCGACAACCTATCCCTGCTCACGCGCAGGTCCGCCTGCCACCACAACCCGCAGCTCGGGCATTCCAACCGCTGGGACACCTTAGGCAGCGTGATCTCCAGGCCGCCACGGTCGACCGGGACCGGCCTGCAACAGCACGGCGGGTGGAACAGGAGCTTCTCGCGGGAGACCACGACGTTGGACGGGTTGGGTTGCGGCGGGTGCCCGATCCCATGCCCGCTCACCGCCGGGCCTCCCACTCGGCGACCAGCCCGGACTCCGCCGACGCGTCCGCGTGCAGCCGCACCAGCCAGCGGCGCCCGTCCACCGGGCATGTGCCCTCAAAGGTCACCCCCGGCGCCGCCTCCTCGCTCGGATAGGACCAGGCGGCGGCGTGGCAGGGGGTGAACACGGTCACCACCGGCGGCGCGAGGACCACCAACGCCGACCTCGGATGCTGCGGCGGCTCCCGTCCAGGACCGGTCACGGCGTCTCCTCCCCGTCCCTGCGCAGCGGGCGCAACGCGCGTTGCCCGCCGCGGTCACGCTGAGCTTGGGACAGCCGCTCCGCCGTCTCGGCGGGCGGCACAAGCTCGGCCACCCCGACCCGCTCAGCGCCCGGCCAGCCCTCGACCAGCCCGACCGCCGCCAACGCCGCGCTGTGCGCCGGCAACGGCCCCACCGCCCACAACACCCCCTCAACCCGCACTACCGCCACCCACCGGCCCTCCGAGGCCTGCGCGTCATCGCGCTCCGGCATGGCGCTCACTGCCCAACTCCACATCCGCCTCCGAAGCGGGCGGCTCCGTCCACACCGCACGCAACCCAGACTCGGCCTGCTCGTCAGCAACCAACTCGCACAGCCACCCCTCACCACCCTCCTGGCACAACAGCCGCAGCCTCGCGCCGGACACCGCCTGCTCGGCCGGGAAGAACACCTCGGCGTCGTGACACGGGGTGAACACGTGTACCCCGTCGGAGACCCGCTCGACCCTCTCCGAGGCGGGGTAATTTGCATTGCTCTCGCTCATGAGGACGAGGTTGACTAATTTCCCGGTGGAAATGGTCCCTCGCAACCCCCGGCGGGGGCTACGTCGCTAGCTACGTCGCCCGGTGCGCGGACGCGACCGCTGCCCCTTTTCAGCGCCCACACCTCACGCGTATGCTCAAATCGGCTCGGAAGGAGAGGCGCGAATATCGCGTAAGGGGGAAAAGGGAAAGTGGTTCAACCTCTGGATGTCAGGAACAAAGAGGCCAAAGGTGAGATCTCTCGCCCGCTCGAATATGTGCAAAAAGTTACGAAGTTGCAGATGATTCGCCTGGCCCTGGGGCTGACCCATCGCCAGATGGCCGCCAGAGTCGCCAACTCCTGCGCCGCCGCCAGCACCCTCAAAGAACGTACCAATATGGATTACGAGCAGCGCTTGGTCGACGATCCGCTCGAGGGATACCAGGCGGGTTATTGCGCGTGCTTCGGCGTAGATTCGATCGCTATTCTCGGGCTGGGCATATGGCCCGAAGCCGCGCGCAATTGGACGTGGATGACTCCGGAGGACATTGTGAAGGAGAAATATCACCGCCGGGAGGCGCTCCGCAGATTGGGCATTACCGGCGTAGCCGGCGCCGCGGGCATGCTTCTGCCCGTCCCCCATCTAGTTGCGGACGGCCAAGACCTTGAGGCGTCGCGCAGCATCAGCCAGGCCGACGTCGACCACGCGCAGGAGCACGCGACCAAGCTCGCGATCGCGTACCGCACCGCGCCGGATGCAGGGGCCGCCTGGGCGGCGAAGGCGCATGCTTACACGCTCCTCGACATCCTCAGGTCTGGCAGAGCCAAGATGGGACTGGAGGTCAAGCTGCGGCTGACGTCGGTCGCGTCCGATGCGGCGTCGCTTGCCGGCTATGGCGACATGAACGCCGGTCAGCACGAGGCCGCCGACCGTTGGTTCAGCTCCTCGCTTCAACTGGCCCGGGATGCCGGCGACCGCCGTCTCGAGGGCCTCGCGCTCGCCGCCAGTGCGTGGATACCGTGGAGCCGTCCCGAACAAGACCGAACCGCGGTGTTAGCGGCGCTGCAGGCTGCTGCCGGTTTCCAGTCGGTTCTGCGCCCGCGGGGACGCGCGTACGTGTTCAGCTACCTGTCTCGTGAACTGGCGGCAAATGGGGAGGATCTGTCCTCGGGGCGTTTCCTTGAGGAGGCGCGCTACGCCGCTGGTCTCGTCCCACTAGACGAGCCCGGGTGGGGTTGGTGGTCCGAGCACGGTGAGCTTGGCGGCTGGGACGGCACCCGTCCTCAATCGTTCACCGCGAGTAGATTGCTACGGCTGGGGCGTCCGGCGGAGGCGCTCGACCTGTACGAAGAGGCGCGTAGCGGCTTTACGCTGCCGGTGCGTCGTATCGGCCTTCATGCGAATGTCATGAACGCCTGCGTGGCGCTCGGGGATGTCGAGCGGGCGTGCGAATCCGGTATCGCTGCCCTCGACGAGTCGAAGGCTCATGGCTTGGTCATCTGGCCAGAAAAGTTCCGCGCTAGCCGCAGGGGCTTCCCGGCCGGCGCGGACGCGCTACCGCTGGTCCGCGAACTGGACGAGCGGCTTGCGCTCGCCAGCTGATCCTCACCCTCGAACACAGACGCCGCCCTGGATGGGGCGGCGTCTGTCGTGTCGGCCGACGGCTATGCGTCGGTCTCGCCTCCTGCGTCCCCGTGTGCGTAGAGGGCTTCCAGCGCGATCGCTTGCATGATGGCGGTGATCCGCTGGTTGGCTTCCTGCGATGCCCTACCGCGCTTGACGTGCTCGCCGGCCAGGCGGGCCTTGATATCGGCATATGGGACGCCCTCAAGAACCCAGGCACGCACATCCCCGTACTGGGGGTCGTTAGCGCCCTGGCCAGCGTGTTCGCCGTCGGAGCTGGTCGCGGAACTGATAGGGAACTGATCCTTTGGACCTGTTCCCAGCGGCCATGTGGAACCGGTCGGGAACCGGTCGTGGAACCTGTCAGCCGGGCGGCGAAGGCGGTGACGTCGGCGTCGGTCAACCTGGGTGTGACGACCCGTGTGAAGTCTCCCGACGTGTCGAGGACGTAGCACTCGCCGGGCGCGAGCTGCAAGGTGTCGCGGGGCAGCTGGTCGGCGCGCATGCCGGTCAGCATGCGCGCGTCCTCCGGGCGCATCCGGTGCACGAACGCGCTCGTCAACGTGTTCCGCAGATCGCCACCGCCACTGCGTGTGGCGGACCAGCGTTGCCCGAGCAGGAGGCAGATGATCGCCAGCTTGCGGCCCTCCTGGGCGACCGCCTCGACCGTGGAGGTGATCTCCTCACCCAGCTCGCCGCGCTGCAACGCGGTGTACTCGTCGATCACCAGCAGCCACAGCCGCCGGTCCGTCGCGCCGGCCGCGCGGCGGGTCAGCTCGGCCCGCACCTTGCCCAGCATCCGGCGGACGTCAGCCGCATCAGACGCGACCGGGCCGCCCAACAAACGGTGCACTGGCCGGCGGCGAACCGCTCCAGGATGCGCACGGCCATCCGCGGCCCTACCTGCAGCCGGTCGGACACCGCGTCGGCCAGTCCCGGCCCGGTCAGATGGCCACCGCCGGCCACATGATCGGCCACCACATCGGCCACCACATCGGCCCACCGCCTCAGCGGTCACCGGCGGGCCGGCCAAGAATCGAGCCAGACGGCCGAGTAGGTCCGCCGGCTCGGGAATAGAATCACGCCCGTTCACAAGATCTCCTTCTTGTGGACCACGCCCCGGGCCGCTGGTAACGGCGCCGGGGCACTCTGATATCTAGTTACTTACAACACATGAAAGACGCGTGACCGCGGCCAACAGTTACGGCCAACCCGGACAGACGGCCACGGACACGACCAAAGCTTCCCGTATCGTTCCGGTCCGCCCGCACGTCTTATCAAGCAGTTGCCCCGGCGACCGACAGGACGGCCCCGGGGCGTGGCCGAACCCCCAAGGAGGGATCGACATGACCAGCATCACCCACACGCCCGACAACGCAACCCAGCAGGACACCAGCGCCCAACGCACTGACGGCCACAGGTTCGGATTGCTGATCGCCATCGGCTGCGCCTGGACCATCGCTCTGCTGATCGGCACAGGCATAGGCGGCGACGGCGGCGCGGTCCTCGTCCAAGGCATCCTGCTGGCCGGCGTCGTCCGCCTCGGCACCCGGGTCGGCTACCGAGCACGCGACTGGCTGCTCCTGCTCGTGCCGTTCGCGAACTACTACTACATCGTCAAGGTGCTGTGGCGCGCCACCGCCCTACCGCACGCCTACTGGGCCACCCGCGAGGCGCTGGCCTAACCAGAACGACCCGTCACATCGAGGCCCCTGGACCTGAGCCAGGGGCCTTTGCTTGTGCCCGAGAAGCGAGCCGGACCTGCCCAACACGCCCCGGGGCGCTCTCTTCTATCTAGTCACTAGAAGGTTTGTGGCCGGGCAACGGGTGTGCCATGGGCCACAACAGACCCCGGCCCCCAAGGACATGAGGTGGGTCACGGCCATCGCCGATTCGTCATCTGGCGTTGACGAGTAACAACGGTGAGGTTGCCCACTGGTTGCCCACGGACGGTTATGAGTGCGGTCTAGTCCGCATTAGGTCCGCATTTGAACAGCGAAAACGTTCTTATGCGTCCTTACTAATCCGCACTTTCCGTGAGTTCAAGTCCCCCCTCGCCCACCTCTATCGTAATCGTAACGGGAACCTGCAGGTCACTGTGCTGCGGTCAGCCGTGTGTGGACTCGAGCGCAGCCGCACCCTCGATCGTGATCTCGGCCTGTCACTCTGCGCCCGGCCGAGATCGTCGACTTGTGCACGTCCGTTGCCAAGAAGGATGCGGAACGGACCGGCGGTTCCATACTCACTGAGGAGGCGAGAACCGGCACATGACATCGAGCACCTTCCGTATCGGAGGTGAGTTCGGCGTGCGGCGACTGGGGTTCGGGGCCATGCACCTGCCGACGTCGCCCGCGCCGGCCCGGGAGACCGCCATCGCTGTCGCCCGGCGAGCCGTTGAGCTGGGCGTCACGCTGATCGACACCGCGCACCTGTACGGGTGGGGCGCCAACGAGGAACTGCTCGCCGAGGCGTTGCATCCCTATCCGGACGACCTGCTCATCGCGACGAAGGTCGGGGTCGCGCCGCCGAGACCGCAGCGCGACGCGGCGATCTGCGGAGACCCGGAGTTCCTGCGGGATCAGGTCGATGAGGGCCTGCGCCGGCTTCGGGTCGACCGGCTCGAGCTGCTCCAGCTGCATCGCATCGATCCGGAGGTGCCGCTCGCCGACCAGCTGGGCGCCCTGCGCGAGCTCCAGATCGAGGGCAAGATCGGCCACATCGGACTGTCCGAGGTCAGCGTCGCCGAGCTGGCGGAGGCGCGGCAGATCATCGACGTCGTGAGCGTGCAGAACCGCTACAACGTGCTCGATCGTGAGCACGAGGCCGTGCTCGACGCCTGTACCGAGGCGGAGACCGCCTTCCTGCCCTGGCGGCCCGTGCACCCTGCGACGTCGCGGGGGACGCCCGAGATCGTCGCCGTGGCGGCCGAACTCGGCGCCACCCCGGCGCAGGTCGCGCTGGCCTGGCGGCTCGACCGTTCGCCGGTCATGCTGCCGATTCCGGGCACCGGGTCGATCGCCCACCTGGAGGAGAACATCGCCGCGGCGAGCCTGCGGATGAGTGACGACCAGTGGCGGCGGTTGGATCGGATCGCGTCGCGATGAGCCGCCCATGGACCCACCGCCGCCGGTACAAGTCCGGCCCGAGCACCATGTGCACACCCGGGATCTCCCAGGCCTTGCTCGTGTCGATCGATTTGATCCCTGCGTGGGCTATTGGGCTGCGGAGGATCTCCATGTGCAGCATGTCGGGCAATTTGATGTCATCGGTGTAGTTGCCCTGCCGCGAATGAATCGGTCATCCTCAATCGTCCGCGAGCTGATCCGCTACAGGGCCAAACCGGTCGCGCTGCGCTCAAGGCGCAGGTGCACTCGGTGTTGGCGAAGGAGGGTGTGGCGGTGGCGATGACCGACCTGTTCGGCAGGGCCGGCATGCACCTGCTCGCATAGGTCCGGTTGGCGCCGGCCTATCAGCTGTGGGGATGAACGGCCACCCCAACGGGGACCGTTCCTTCATGGATGAACAGGGATTACTCGGGAGGCGGGAGGTTGAGGGTGTATGGTTAGGCGTATGCCCCGCATCCAGGTTTATCTTCCCGCTGACCTCTACGACCAGGTTAAGAGTCGTGGGTTGCCGGCTTCCGAACTGTTGCAGGAGGCGGTCCGAGCTGAACTACGGCGTCAGGAACTTCTCGAGGGCACCGATCGGTACCTTGCTGATCTAGTCGCTGAGGTCGGTGAACCCACGGCAGAACAGTCGGCTCGGGCGGAGTCGATCGCACGGCGCATCAACCAGCGAGCGCGGCAAGCCAGCTGATCCACCCCACCGCCTCGAGGAGCCAAGAATGCTCGTTCTGGACGCAGGTGGGATCAGCCTTCTCGCTGGACGCTCTCAGCAGGCCGTTGCGCTCATCGCGGCATTTCGGCGCAACGGTCTATGGCCGGCCGTCGTGCCCTCGGTGGTGCTCGTTGAATCCCTGACTGGCCATCCCGGCCGAGATGCGTTAACGAACCGATTGCTGAAGATCTGTGAGCTGCAAGGGGAGGTGCCCGTACCTCTCGCGCGGCGAGCGGCCTCACTGCGTAGTCGGGCTGGGCGGGGCTCGGCCGTTGACGCGATCATCGTGGCCTTCGCGGAGCCCCATGGGACGGTACTCACGTCGGATCCGGCGGACCTGTCCGCCCTCGCCGCCTACGCTGACGACGTCACGATCGAGCGGGCGTCGTAGGCGGTTCATCCGTGGCCTCATCCTGCCGTGGAGTATCAAATCCACCTGTCGCGTAGGACGACCAGCCCGACGAGCTGTGCCAGACCCAGACCTTCCCGAACAGGTATTTAGGGGTGTATGTGCCCCTAAATCCCTGTTCGGAGAAATGCTCATGAGCACCACAACCCGGCAACTGTCGATCACGGTTTGCAAGCGCCTAGATCCCCGAGCTCGTGGGATTTCCTCTCCGGTGGCCTTGAACATCACACCGGATGAGGTGATGGCGGTGAGTGGGGAAAGCCTCCCTTGGCTGGGTCAGTCGATCGAGGCGCTGCCGGCGGTGGCTGATGGGGGGAACGACGTGCCAGGAGTAGAAGGTTTGACCCGGTTCGACGGCAGTGCGGTCACGACCGTGCCTGAGTTGAGGGACTACTTCGCTGGCGACGCCATCCCGGTTTTTCGAGCGGCGGCAGGCCAACTTCCAACGGCTCGACGGGACGTGGCCATCCGCCACCTTCTTCCCGCCGTTGCTGACCGTGGTGGGGCTCGCCGCGCTGCTGTTCGGCCTCGTCATGGTCTGGGCCTCTAGAGGCCGGCCGGCCGTGGCAACCGCGAGCGGTCAACCCATCTCAGACTCGCTGTACGAGGAAGACGACCAAGAGGATAAGGATGATCACGATCAGGATCCCGGTGATACTGCGCGGCATGACGCCTCCCTTCGGCCAGTCAGCGCGCCGGCACAGGCGCTCCAGTCCGCTGGCCATACAAGAGGGATACCCCATCCCCCCGACTGGGATTCCTCTTTCGCCCCTCGGCCGCTCAATAGGCCACTGGTAAGGCGGCGAGGCCGCGGAAGTTCGGGTTGGGGCGCCACTCGACCGTCTCACAGTCGAGCCGCAGGTCGGGAAGGCGTTGGACGAGCGCCCTAATGGCCACCTCACCTTCGAGGCGCGCAAGCCGTGCGCCGATGCAGAAGTGAGGGCCGTTGCCAAAGCTCACGTGGCGCGGGACGGGTCGTGCGAGGTCCAGGCGGTCAGGTTCGGGAAACCTCGCCGGATCGCGGTTCGCCGCGGCGAGGACGGGCACCACCGCTTCACCCTCGCGCAGCATCTGACCTCCCAGTTCCACCGTCCCGGCGACCAGGCGGAACGCCATCTGGATCGGGCTGTCGTAGCGCAGCAGCTCCTCAATCGCCGAACGGATCAACTGTGGGTGCCGCAGCAGACGTCGCATCTGGTCGGGATGGCGGAGCAGCGCGAGCGTGCTGTTGCCGATCAGGTTGATGGAGGTCTCGTGGCCAGCGACAAGGAGCAGGAAACAGGTGCTCAGCAGCTCCTTCTCGCTGAGGCGGTCACCCCGGTCCCACGCGGTGACCAGCGCGCTGAGCAGATCGTCTCTTGGGTCGGATCGACGGAGATTGACCAGTCTGAGCAGGTACTCCTCGAAGGCGCTTATCGCCTGGTCAAGCTCCTCAAGCGCGGCTCCGGTGGGGATCAGCTGTGCCGTGTCGGTCAGTGCCGCGGTCCACTGCCGGATGAGCCCGCGGTCGGACGCGGGCACCCCGAGTAGCTCGCAGATGACGGTGATCGGCAGCGGGTAGGCGAGCTGGGCGATGAGATCGAAGCGGGGTCCCATCTCCACCGCCGCGTCCAGTAGCTCCCGCACGATGACCCCAATGCGCGGGGTCAACACCTGCACTCGCCGGGAGGTGAACGCCTTGTTCACCAGCTTGCGTAAGCGCGTATGGTCCGGTGGGTCGGTGCCCACCATGGACCCGTTCAGCCGCTGCGCGATCCTGCTGAGCTCCCGCCCTTCGCCCCCGAGGTACCGCTCTTGCCATCGTCGGGCGCGTTCGCTGTCATTTGACAATCGCGGGTGGTTCAGTGCCGCATCGACGTCGGCATAGCGAGTGAGATACCAGATCCCCTGCGAGCTGCGATAGACCGGGTTCTCCCGCCTCATGCGCGCATACAGCGCATATGGGTCCTCGCGAAACTCAGGCGTCGCCATAGACCGCGTGATCTCGTCTAGCCGTTCATCGCGGTCGACGGCAGACGTGTGTGATGCGCTCGGCATGCCGTGTCCCCCCTCCTCCACGAACATCATCGATGAGATGAGCCCGCTATGGAAGTAGAGGAACTACGTAACTTTCCCACACTACGAAGTTAGATCAGGTTTGACTCGCCTCCCACGCCTCTCGAGCGGGGCATCGAAAGAAGCGCCGGGCGCTACTGTGCAGAGTTTTGCCGAACTACCGGCATAACTGGCGCACAGTGCAGGATTAGGCCACCAACCAACTCGCGCAAACCTGGCAACCGGGCGGTATGTGGCCCGATTCTCATCTCAGTGCAGGAGGGCAGCCGAGCTGGTCCGCAACGTCCTCTAGAGGATCGGCGGCGGGGTGTAGGTGGCCGCGTCTGGGTTCGCCTTGACGATCGCGTCTACCCGCGCGATGACCTCGTCGACCTGGGAGGATGCCGCGCCGGTAAAGATCAGCGGGTCGGCGAGCAGGCCGTCCAGCGCGCCGGCGGGCAGGCTGAGGCGGGGATCGGTGGCCAGCCGGCGCATCAGGTCGTTGCCCGCCTGACCCCGCTCGCGCATGGCGAGCGCGACTGCCACCGCGTGTTCTTTGATCACCTCGTGCGCGGTCTCGCGGCCGACGCCGGCCCTGACGGCGGCCATCAGCACCGAGGTGGTGGCCAGGAACGGAAGGTAGCGGTCCAGCTCGCGAGCGATCACCGCCGGGTAGGCGCCGAGCTCGTCGAGCACAGTCAGGGTGGTCTCGATCAGCCCGTCGACCGCGAAGAACGCGTCCGGCAAGGCCACCCGGCGCACCACCGAGCAGGACACGTCGCCCTCGTTCCACTGGTTGCCGGCAAGCTCGCCGACCATGCCCGCATAGCCTCGCAGCACCACGGCGAGGCCGTTGATCCGCTCGCACGAGCGGGTGTTCATCTTGTGCGGCATCGCCGACGAGCCCACTTGGCCAGGCCGGAAGCCCTCGGTGACCAGCTCATGGCCAGCCATCAGCCGGATCGTGGTGGCCAGGTTGGACGGCCCGGCGGCCAGCTGCACCAGGGCGGTCAACACCTCATAGTCGAGCGAGCGCGGGTACACCTGGCCGACACTGGTCAGCACGTGGTCGAACCCGAGGTGCTCGGCCACCCGGCGCTCGAGGTCGGCGAGCTTGGCCGCATCCCCGCCGAGCAGGTCGAGCTGGTCCTGGCCGGTGCCGACCGGCCCCTTGATGCCGCGCAGGGGATACCGCTCGATCAGCTCGGTCAGCCGTTGGCGCGCGACGAGCATCTCGTCGGCCGTGCTGGCGAACCGCTTGCCCAGCGTGGTGGCCTGTGCGGCGACGTTGTGGCTGCGCCCGGCGATCACGAGCTGGCGGTACTCGCCCGCTCGGCGAGCGAGCCGGGCCAGCACCGCGACGGTCCGGTCGGCAAGGTGGACGAGGGCGGCCCGTATCTGGGCCTGCTCGACGTTCTCGGTCAGGTCGCGGCTGGTCAGGCCCTTGTGCACGTGCTGGTGCCCGGCGAGCGCGTTGAACTCCTCGATGCGGGCCTTGACGTCGTGCCGGGTTACCCGCTCACGGGCCGCGATCGACTCCAGGTTGACCTGCTCATGGACCCGCTCGTAGTCGGAGATCGCCCCGGCCGGCACGTCGACACCCATCTGACACTGAGCACGGAGCACCGCGAGCCACAGCCGCCGCTCCCGCACGACCTTGTGCTCGGGAGAGAACAGCTCGACCAGCTCGGCGCTGGCGTACCGGCTGGCCAGCACGTTGGGAATCACCCGGCAAGCCTACGACGCACCGGTCAGGCTGGGTGGCCGGCGCCGAGCCCGGCTTGGCGTGCGGTTGCGATCGCTTGCGCCCGGTCGGGTACCTGCAGCTTGCCCAGGATGTTGGCGACGTGGTTCCGCACGGTCTTGGGGCTGAGGTACAGACGGCGAGCGAGATCGGCGTTGCCGCAGCCTTGCGCGAGGAGGTCGAGGATCTCCAGCTCCCGCGGCGTCAGCTGAGGAAATGGGTTTGCCTCCACGGCACGGCCGGTGAGCCGGCTAAGGACGTGGTCGGCCACGCCCGTGCCGAAGACCGCGCCGCCCGCGGCGACCGAGCGCAGCGCCTGCGCGATATCGGAATGGCTGGCGCCCTTCAATAGGTAGCCCCGTGCCCCCGCCCGGAGCGCCGCGACGAGCATCTCGTCGTCCTCGTACATGGTCAGCACGAGCACCGCCGTCTCAGGCTGGTCCGCGAGGATCCGCCGGGTTGCCTCCACCCCGTCGAGCTCTGGCATGTGCAGATCCATGACGATCACCGCCGGCTGGCTTTGTGCGGCGACCTCGACCGCCTCGGTGCCCGTGGCGGCGCTCCCGACCAGCTCGAGGTCGGGCAGCGTCGCGAGGACAGCGCGTAACCCCTCGCGGACGATGGGGTGGTCGTCCGCGATCATGACCGTGATCGGGTGCCGGGTCATTGGCCGTCCAGGGGAAGCTCGGCGCGGATACAGGTGCCGCGGCCGGGTTGACCCTGCGCGGTCAACGTGCCGCCCAGCTCCTCGGCGCTCACGCATCGACCGCAGCCCCACTCCCGCGCGGTGCTCCTCGGGCAGGCCGATCCCGTCGTCGACGATCTCGACGACCAGCCTGGACGCGAGCGTCAGCCTGACGTCGCAATGCTTCGCGCCGGCGTGCCGGACAGCATTCGTGACGGCCTCCGTCGCGATCCGGTAGGCGGCGACCTCGACGGCGGCGGGCAGCTCTGGAAAGTCGGCGGGCGCGCTGACCGCGATCTCCGGGCCCCTGGCCGCGGCGCTGAAGGCAAGCGTCCGCTGGCGGATCGCCCGGACGAGGCCGACCTGGTCCAGCGCGGGAGGGCGGAGGTCGTCCACCACACGGCGGACCTCGGTCACGCATGCCTGCAGCTCCCGTTCCAGCTCCCCGAGCGTGGTGGAGGCTTGCGCGACGTCGGTGGCGAGCAACGCCCGAGCGGCTCCGACCTGCATGGTCATACCCGCCAAGCTCGGACCAAGCCCGTCGTGGAGGTCGCGACGGAGCCTGCGGCGCTCCTCCTCGCGAGAGCGGACCAGCCGCTCGCGCGAGCGTTGCAGGTCGGCGGTCAGCATCACCGCGTGAGCGGCCAGGCCCGCCTGGAGGGCAAGGTTGTGGAGGAGGCCGCGCTCGGCGGTCGTGAACGCCTGGGCCGTGCCCCGCGGGCTGACCAGCAGGTGGCCCACGACCTGTCCCTGATAGGTCATGGGGAACGTCTCCGGCTTGACCACGCGCCGGCCGTAGCTGGCGACCAACCGCGGGCTGCCCTCACCCGCGGTCAGCTCAACCGCGGCGTACGGCAACTGGAGCGCCTCGGCGACGGTCTGTGCGACTCGGGGCAGCACCGCGGTGGGATCCACGGCCTGCTCCAAGCTGTGACCCAGCCGGCTGACCACCTCATACGGCTGGTCCCGGTCGCCGTAGAGCAGCCGGTTCACTCCCCGCTGCAGCCGATCCCGCAGCGGCCCGAACATGACCGCGACCGCCCCGGTGGCTACGAGCTCTGGCCCGAACCGAGCCCGGGTCGAGAGCACCCCACCCAAGAGGATCACCATTCCCGCGTATGCACCCACGACCAGCAGCGTCATGGTGGCGTAGACCAGGGACCGGTTGAGCAACAGATCGATGTCGTACAGCCGGTACTTCAAGATGACGATCACCGCCGTGACCGGAACCGCCGTCGCAGTGACAGCCCACGCCCCAGGAACTCCCTGGCTATCAAGTACGATCCCGACCGGGACAAGGGCCGCTCCCATCGCGAGCCACCTGAGTTGCTGGCGAGCCTCGCCCGTGACGAGCTCCGATCGCGCCACCAGCGATCCGACCGCCGCCACCATGCTCGTCAAGATGACGAATACTCCCCCGATGAGGCCTACTTGTAGGGCGATCAGTGCGCGCCCGGTGGGTATGCCCCCATCTTCGTGTGCGAGGTCTGGAACCCACCATGCCGCGAGGCTGAGAAAGGCCATCGCGACGCAGAGACCCGCCACGATCGCGACCACCACAGGCCGCCAACCCCGAGAGGGCAGCCTCCCGTCGGGGAACACCAGCAGAGCCAGCGGCAGCAGTCCCCATCCGACGAAGAACGACCATTGGCTGATCCACGCCAACAAACGCTGGTTTGAGAAGACGTCACCGACGACCTCGAGCGCCGAGATCACCCCGATGGCCGTGAATAGCCAACCCACCGGGTTTCCGTGGCTGGCGGACCGCCAGCGTCCTGCCCAGGAGCGTGAACACCACGGCCGACACTGGGGCATGCGAGTAGAACCCGCTTGGATCGGACGCAATGCCGAGCGAGGGACCTATCACGACGGCGAGCAAGAGCAGCACGAAGACGCCGCTCAGGGCTCGCGTCAAGCCCGCCCGCCCGGGTCCCGAGTTCCCTGCCCCGGAGTCCGCGCCGGCTGGCACAGGCTCCGGCGCGGCAACTACACCAGATCCGGCCATCGGCGGCGACCATCTTGCCATAACCGCTCCTTCGGCATCCTTGTCGGCGCTGGCCGCGCTTGTCGACTACCCACCGCCCGCCTTTCGACCAAGGTTCCTCAGCTTGCTTTGACGGAAGACCACTCCAGGGATCGAGGTGGTGGTATGGTCGCGGATGATTGCCGCAAGCCTCCACGCGAACAGCTCGAAGTCGATATCCTCGTCGATGAAGGCCATCACCTGGTCGAAATAGTAGTCCCCGAGAAACTTTGGCGCGAGGGCGTGAACGAAGGTCCTGACCTCGCTTCTTATCTTCTCTCTATGGTCAGTCTGATCTTCTGTGTTGACGACCAGATAGTGTAACGTCATTGGTTGATCGACTGGATCGAGTCGTCGCCCCGCTGCATCGTAGTAGTCGAACTCGTCCAGCCGGGCGGGTTCGCCTTCATCATCTCTCTCTTTGGTAAGGATGTGCTCCACCATTTCGAGCACGGAGAATGCCACGTATGTGAGCCCGTTTTTCTTCTTATCAAAGGCGAAGATCGGCCCTTGAGGATGTTCCCGGTATCCGTACCCAGCCATGGGGACCTCTTCCTCGATCATCGTTGCTCCTGTACAGCAGGACCGCCGGCCAGGCGCCCTTGATACATCGGCTTGGTCTGCCGACTACAGTCGCCTTGCCGGCGTCCCGGTGTCTGTAGGCGTCTGTCCCGTCTCTGCCCGGCCTCACCCGCCGATCCGGGCGAGGGAGCCGACGGGTGTGGCGGGCGCCTCCTTCCGCGTGGGACGGTGCGACTTGACGGTCGAGGCGCTGACCAGCAGCGCGAGAAGTGCGCCGTAGATGGGGAGATGCCCCAGAAGCTCGGCGCCGCCGAATAGCGGGACGGGTGCCAGGAACAGGATGAACGCGGCGCCCGCCACCATCCGTGGGGTGGCCCCGGACATTAGGAGCAAGCCGAGCAGCAGCTCTGTCGACGCGGCGATGCGGATGAAGGTAGCCGTGTCCAGTCCGAGCCCCATCAGCTGTGGCAGGTTGACGGTGGGGAAGGTCTGCAGGAGCGCCGCCGCCAGCGCGGGAGCGGCCAGCTTCTCGCTCACCGCCGCGGCGATGAGCGCGATGCCGAGGCTGAGGCGCAAGGCCACGAGCCCGAGGGGACGCCGGCGGTCGGCCAGCCACAGGAACGACGCGCTTCGCCAGAGGTGCGCGCTCTCGAGCACCGGGACCGGCCCCACGAGCATCACCCCAACGACGGCGAGCAACCCGACCGCCGCGGCGGCATCGCGCGCTCGAACGCCTGAGATCAACCAGGCGCCGGCAGCCCCCTCGAGCGCGAGCGCCCATCCGCCCGAAGCGAGCGGCAACGTCAAGTGCGGCGCCAGAAAGCTGCCAGTCCCCGCGAGCCCCAAGAGGGCCCCACCGAGGCCGCCCGCGACGAGCCGCGGCAGCAAAGGCCGCACCTCCATGAGTGGCGGGAGGTTGGGTAGGTCGGGAATCCGTCCCCGCCAGACCCGCGAAGACGCCAGCGGCGCCGACCATCGCGATGGTGGCCGGGTCGAGCATGAACCGCCAGTCGGTCGGAAACGGCGTCGACAAGTCGACGAACCACTTGGCGTGCGCGAGTACGACGATGTGCGACATCACTGCCCCCTGAATCCCGCATTGACCGCGCCAACGGCGCTGGCGCGGGACTCACGTTGGGGCACTGGCCGTCCCAGTGTCTGTAGGCATGCATCCCGTCGTTGCCCGGATCGGTTCTGGAGCCGGTCAGCCAGCCACTCGCCGGTAACGCTCTCGGGACGCCTGCACGCCATCGTCCATCCCGTGAGGACGCCAGGAGCACTTGGGCACAGGCGGGACGGTCGCCTACAGACACCGGGACACGGCCCGGACGATCCTGGAGCACGAGAACCTTGGAGCGCGAGAACTTGGACGGCTCGCACGGGCGACAGCGGAGGTGGGGCAAGTGTGCTTCCAGCCATCGATGACCGAACTGACGCAAGCCGCGGCACTCGGTGACGACAAGGCGTGGGAGGCGATCGTCGCGCGCTACAACGGGCTGGTGTGGCATGTGGCCCGGGGCCATGGCCTGGACCGGGACTTGATCGCCGACGTCGTCCAGACCACGTGGCTTCGTTTGGTCCAACACCTGGGGAGGATCCGCGACCCGGAGGCGACAGGCGCATGGATCATCACGGTGGCCCGCCGGGAGTCCCTCCGGGCGATGTGGCGGTCAGCCCGCGAGCGGCCGACCGACGACCTCGACGCCGCCGCCGAGCCCAACGCCTCCCCAGAGGAGCGTGCACTGGCCGGTGAGGTGGCGCACGTGCTGTGGCGTTGTGTGGGCGAGCTGTCCCCGCCATGCCAAGCGCTGATGCGGATGCTGATGGACGACCCGCCGCGTCCGTACAAAGAGATCAGCGCGGCCTTGCGGATGCCCATCGGCAGCATCGGTCCAACGAGAGCGCGCTGCCTCGACCGGCTCCGCCCGGCGATCGAGGCCGCGGGCGTCTCGGCGAGGTAAGCGGGTGGGCGACCGCAGAGATGCCCAGCCTCCCGCCCAGGTAGTGCGGGTTCTCGCGCACCTCCTCGTGGCGCCGCATGGTGTCGAGCAGGCTCGTGAACTTGTCGCGGAGCCGCTGGTGCGCCTCGAGGGCGAGGCTGCGCGTGAGGTTCTGCATCTCACCCTTCGACACCGAGTAGCCGAGGAACCGCGGCTTGGGGATCAACTGGTGGACGCTCGAGACATTGACGATCGCCGCCGGCTGGGCGGCCTGCAGGAAATGCCGGATCGCCTCCCGAGCGCACAGGAAGGCGCCGCGGAGGTTGACCGCCAGCACCTTGTCGAAATCGGCGGCTGCGAGCGCGTGCGAGTCCGCGGCGATCTGGATGCCGGCGTTGTTGACCAGAAAGTCGATCCGGCCGTACTCGGCGAGCACCTCCGAGAACATCCGCTCGACCTGGTCCTCCTTCGCCACGTCGGCCTCGACGAGTATCGGCCGGGTTCATGCCTTCGACATCTGCTTGAGGCACATGTCGGCGCCGTGTTGGATCGCCTCCTTCGGTTCCTCGGCGCCATCAGGCCGGCCGATGTAGTTGATGGCGACGTCCACGCCCTCCTCGCCAAGGCGGATCGCGATCGCCTGGCCGATCCCCGAGCTGCCGCCCGTGACGAGGGCGACCTTGCCTTGCAAAACCTCTCATCACTTCCTCCTTATCTCAAGCGTGCGGTCGCGGCCGGCCTGGAAGAAGGTCACCGCGTCGTCGACCGAACGGATCTCGTGGATTGCGCGGGTGGCGCCGAACGGTGCGTTCCAGAAGCCTTCTTCGCCTGGGGGAGGCCCACCGTGGGGGCCCCCAGCAGGAGCTGGGGAGGAGAGCCTCGATGCTGTCGACGCATCGGGCCCGACGTAGAGGTAGGGATCCGCGACGTGCTCGTCGCCCGGCGAGACGCCGTAGTTGACCTGTGCGGCGGCGATGCCGAGGTCGAAGTGCTCCGGCCACAGCTGGGCCTCGCTTGGCTCGTCCTCCGCGATCCCGGCGGCGAAGAGGGCGAGCGCTTGCTCGCCGAGCTGTAACCAGCCGGCGAGCGCCGCCGCCGCTTCGGCGTCGAGGTTGAGTGGCTCGTCCAGCTCCAGCGGTGTGGCGGGCGTGTACAGATGCGCGGGTGCGCCGGGTGTGACGCCGGCGAACTCTCCCGCGGCCCGCAACGTCGTCAGCGGCGCTCTCCGCTCGGCGCCGGACGAGATCACGACCAGGTCAATACCGTCGACGGCGACGATGCGCTCGTCCTCGCCGAACGGCGGCGTAGAGAAACCGCCAGGAGCGGGGCGCAGGCCGATCCGGCCCGTGACGGCGTACCGAGCGGGGCTGACGACATGCTCCGCCACGCGGTGCAGCGCATGCCGGGTGTGGCCGAGGGTTGTGGGTAGCACGGGTGAGGCCATGGCGGTGCTGTCTCCTTTCACGTCGAGTCGTTTCACCACGCGGTAACGAATCGTCGCGGTGCGGGGACTCGGGGCACGAAGTGCTCTTTGGAACCGCCAGTGTGAGGTCTCTGATGCCTGACGTGTCCCTCGCCGGATTTCGCCATCGTCGCGGCGGTCGCGTTCGCCGTCCCGCTCGCGGCGGGGATGTTCCCCCGTACTCGCCTACCCCGGGGCCGTGCTCGAGATCGTGGCGGGCATCGTGATCGGGCCCTCGGTGCTGGGTTGGGTGACCATCGACCTGCCGCTGCAGGTGCTCTCGCTGATCGGCCTCGTGTTCCTGTTGTTCCTCGCTGGCCTGGAGATCGACTTCGCGCACCTGCGCGGCAGCGCGCTGAACTCGGCGGTCTTGGATTCGCGCTGTCCTTCGCGATCTCGGCGGCCATCGCTACCGGCCTTGCCGCCGCGGGGTTGATCTCCGCGCCGCTGCTCATCGCGATCACCCTGACCGCCACGTCTCTCGGGGTGGTCGTCCCGGCCTGAAGGACGCGGACCAGATCGCCGGCGAGTTCGGGCAGCAGATGATCGCCGCGGCCTCGATCGCCGACTTTGGAGCGGTCATCTTGCTGTCACTGTTCTTCTCGCGCGAGGCTCGCGGCACCCGTCGGCCTGGTGGTGGCCAGACCGGGCCGTTCAAGCCTAGATGATTGCTGCCAAAGTGGATGATGTGTCTGGTGCTGGATAGGGGGCTTTTGAGACGAGGTCGTCAAGAGTGGGCGTTATCAACCAACGCCGACTTTGGAGGGCCGCGTGGACGCCTGTCTCGACGACCTCGTCACCGCACTGTACGTCATGATCGACGACCTGCTCGCCGGCCGGCGGCGCATGGGA
>JBOGED010000165.1:0-21686 GCA_050743625.1 Egibacteraceae bacterium
GCGCCAGACAGACACGAGGAGGCAAACACAGTGAAGGCCCTGGTCCCCGCAGGAGGAGCAGGAACCCGCCTGCGCCCCATCACGCACACAAGCGCGAAGCAGCTCGTACCCGTCGCGAACAAGCCCATTCTCGAGTACGGGCTCGAGGCCATCGCAAAAGCGGGCATCACCGATGTCGGGATCATCGTGGGCGAGACGCACGAGCAGATCCGCGCGTGCGTCGGGGACGGCGCTCGGCTCGGCATCGACGTGACGTATATCCACCAGCCAGTGCCACTGGGCCTCGCGCACTGCGTGCTATTGGCGGCGGACTACCTCAAAGACTCCGACTTTGTCATGTATCTCGGCGATAACGTCCTGACGGGTGGCATCAGGAGGTTCGTTCGCCAGTTCGAGGAGCGCCACCCCGCGGCCGCCATCCTGCTCGCGAAGGTGCGAGATCCCGAGCGTTACGGGGTCGCCGAGCTGGACAGTGAGGGCCACGTGGCGCGGCTGGTGGAGAAGCCGAAGCAGCCGCGCAGCGACCTCGCGCTCGTCGGGGTGTACCTGTTCTCCGCCCGCATTCTCGACGCGGTCCGGTCGATCGGCCCGAGCGCCCGCGGTGAGCTGGAGATCACCGATGCGATCCAGTGGCTGATCGATCGGGGCGAGCGCGTGAGCTCCCAGATCATCGATGGCTGGTGGAAGGACACCGGGAAACGCTATGACCTTCTTGAGGCCAATCGCACGGTGCTCGACGCGCTGGAGTCGAGGATCGCCGGTTCGGTGGACGCCGCGAGTGAGATCGTGGGTCGGGTGGTCATCGAGGAGGGTGCCGCGCTCATCGGCAGCGTCGTGCGGGGGCCCGCGGTCATCGGGGCCCGTACCCGCCTGGTGAACACCTTCGTCGGGCCGTACACGGCGATCGCCGCGGACTGCGTCGTCGAGAACAGCGAGATCGAGCACTCAGTGGTGCTTGAGCGGGTGACCATCCGCGATATGCGCCGCATCGAGGATTCTCTGGTGGGCAAGGAGGTCGAGGTGGGCTTGAGCGAGCGCAAACCCCAGGCGTACCGCTTGATGCTCGGTGACCACAGCCACGTCGAGCTGCCCTGAAACTTGCGTACCACAATCTGAAAGGAACTCTCTAAGATAGGGAACGCAGCGGGATCTGCGCGGCTCCGCGGTCCCAGCGGGTAGACGGGAGAGAAGGTCATGGAGGTTATCCTCTTGGTCGTGCTCCTTTACGGGGCGTTCAGGTTCGGGAGATGGTGGGCCGAGCGCAGCAGGGCTCGCTTTCTTATGAAGGACATCTGGGAGAAACGAAAGAGTCACCGCGGTAAGACCGGCCCCTTCTGGCCCATGTAGGCAAGGCCGGTCGCGGCTGGCAGGGCAATAGCACCGGGTGGGGCGATTGTGGGAGCCTGGTGGGACTATGCGCATCTTCGTGACTGGGGGAGCCGGGTTCATCGGCTCCAATTTCATCCGTTATGTCCTGGGAACCGCGCCGGATGTACGGGTGACGAACTATGACAAACTGACATATGCGGGAAACCTCGCTTCCCTCCAAGACGTCGACGGAGACCCGCGCTACACGTTTGTGCACGGTGACATCTGCGACGATGCTCGGCTCGGCGAGGCTTTGGCGGGCCACGATGCGGTCGTCAACTTCGCGGCCGAGTCTCACGTGGATCGCTCCATCGAGCACGCGGGCGAGTTCATGCTCACGAACTGTCTCGGTGCGAACACGCTGTTCAGCGCCGCGATGCGCGCGGGTATCGAGCGGTTCTTGCACATCTCGACGGACGAGGTGTACGGGTCCGTCGAGGAGCCGGCCGCGTTCGCGGAACGCGATGCCCTCGAGCCGAGCTCGCCCTATTCGGTGTCGAAGGCGTCCGCGGATCTGCTCGCCCGTGCGTACCGCGTGACGTTCGGATACCCGATCACGGTGACCCGGACCACGAACAACTTCGGTCCCTACCACTATCCTGAGAAGGCCATCCCCCTATTCGTCACCAACCTGCTCGACGGCGAGAAGGTTCCGCTCTACGGGACGGGCGCGAATGTCCGAGATTGGACCTACGTGGTCGACAACGCGGCGGCGCAGTGGCTCGTGCTCACGCAGGGGCAGCCCGGTGAGGTGTACAACGTCGGAGCGGGCAACGAGATCTCCAATCACGAGTTGACCACACGCATCCTCGCGCGGTTCGGGCTGGGCGAGGAGATGATCACACACGTCGCGGACCGTCCCGGCCACGATCTGCGCTACGCCGTCGACGCCACCAAGGTCCGGGCGCTTGGGTGGTCCCCCCGGCACAGCTTCGACGAGGCGCTTGACGCCACGATCGACTGGTACAAGTCGAACGAGTGGTGGTGGCGCCCGCTGAAGCGCCACGGCGCCTCGCGCCGCCAGGGGTTAGTGAGGCGTTAGTGGCTCCCTTGGCGGCCCAAAACCCTGCACTGTGCAGAGTTATGCCGGAATACCGGCCTAATCCTGCACAGTGCAGGACTTTCGTGGGGCTGGCATGAAGGTGCTGATCACGGGCGCCGGTGGGCAGTTGGGCCACGACCTGGTGGAGGCGTTCGCCTGCGATCAGGTGGTGGGCCTTGCCCATGATGACCTTGACGTCACGAGCGAGCCCGCGGTCGTTGCCGCGGTGCGCGACCACGCGCCCGACCTGGTAGTTCACGCCGCGGCCTACACCAGGGTCGACGCGTGTGAGTCCGACCCTGAGACCGCGTGGCGGGTGAATGCCCTGGGATCGTGGTGGGTCGCGCGCGCCTGCGCGATGGGGGAGGCGCCGATGGTGTACGTCTCGTCCGACTACGTGTTCGATGGCCGGTCATCCCGCCCGTATACGGAGTTTGACCCAGTATCCCCTCTTTCGGTGTATGGGAGGAGCAAGGAGGCCGGGGAGCGGTTCGTCCGCGAGACCTTGGCGGAGCACTACATCGTGCGTACCTCGTGGTTGCAAGGGACCCAAGGCGGCAACTTCGTGAAGACGATGCTCCGTCTGGGATCCGAGCTTGCCACCGTCTCGGTGGTCGACGATCAGACCGGGTCACCGACGTTCTCCTTCGACCTCGCGCCAGCGGTCCGGCGGTTGGCGGTGACCGGGCGGTATGGCACGTACCACCTGACCAACGCGGGCCACTGCACGTGGTTCGCGTTGGCCCGGGCAGCCTTCGAGGAGGCGGGCCTCGACGTTGCCTGCGCACCGACGGACACCGCCGCTCTTAGCCTTCCCGCCCCACGGCCGGCGTACAGCGTGCTCGACAACCTGAAGGCGCGGCTGGTGGGGTTGGACCCCCTGCCCGAGTGGCGCACCTCGTTGAAGCGGCTCGTGGGGGCGCTCACCTCGTGAAAATCTCGGTGGTCGTCGTGAACCACGACACGCGCGAAGACCTGCTCGCGTGCCTCCACTCGCTGCGGGACGCGGGCGCGGACGAGGTCGTCGTGGCGGACTCGGGGTCGACTGACGGGTCGCTTGAGGCGGTCGAGGAGGCGTTCCCTGAGGTGCAACGCGTGCGCTTGCCGAACGTGGGGTTCGGGAACGCCGCGAACGCGGGCGTCCGCGAGACCCGCGCCGATGCCGTGGTGCTCACCAACGCCGATACCGTGTTCCCGGCCGGTGCGGTCGCCGCGCTGGGACGCTACCTCGACGAGCACGGCGATGTAGGCGCCGCTGGTCCGATCGTGCGCTTCCCGGATGGCCGGCTCCAGCTGTCCGCCCGCTCCTTCCCGTCGCTTGGGCAAGCGCTGGGCCATGCGCTTCTCGGCTTATGGTGGCCGCGCAACCGATGGACCAGAGCGTACCGGCTGACGGACTGGGACCACACCAGCGAGCGTGACGTCGACTGGCTGTCGGGCTGCTGCCTCGCCGTGCGCCGGGCCGCCTTCGACGCCGTCGGTGGGTTCGACCCCGCGTACTTCATGTTCGTCGAGGACGTCGATCTGTGCGCACGGCTGCGCGACAGCGGTTGGCGGGTCGTGTTCGCCCCCGTCGCAGAGGTCGTGCACGCGATCGGTGGCTCGGTCTCACGCCGGCGATTCCGGATGGTCGTCGAGCACGCCCGGTCCCTTGACCGTTTCTTCGGCCGTCGCTACGCCACCGGCCCGCGCCGCCTCACCCGGCCCTTCATCCGCCTCGGCCTTGTCGGCTGGGCCTTGAGCGTCATGGCCTGGACCCTCATGCGCGGCAAGACTCATGCGCAAGGCTAGCCGCCTGACAGGATGCGCGGGCGCGTTGCATTTGTTCAAATAGCCGGACGAATGCAACGCGCTCGGGGTGACCCTCCTCGGCGAGCGTGAAGCGGTCGTCGCTGGCCGCGAGGTGCGCCCCGCGAGGCGCGGCGGGATCCGGGCGCAGCAGACGCCGGTGACACTTCCGCAGCGGCAGCATGTGGAGGGCGGTCACGAGGGGATGGGTGCCTTGACGGCTCTGGCCCGACGGGACGGTGGTGACGATGTCCCACGGCCCGAGGCACTGCTCGTGCTCGGCGAGGAACCGTCCGGCCAGCCCCGCGACCCGCGGCCGACAGGCGCCTGCGTAGCTCGGGTGGCCCGTGCGCGTGACCTGCTCCATGGTCTTACGGCAGCTCCAGCAGAGGGAGTCGCTGCGGTCGGCCGCGCCGTGGCACATCCGGCAGACCCCGGGCTGGATCGGTGGGACGGGCAGGAAGGTGTGGAGGAACGGCTCGGTGAACCGGACGACGCCCGGCGGCATGGGCATCAGCAGATGGTCAGCTGCGCGGGTGGGTCGACCAGCTCGTCGAGCACGTCGATGACGTCGACCGCCGAGTCGACGACGAGCACCCCGGGATGTTCGGCGTAGCGTCGGGCCCAGTCTTCGCGCAGGACGAGCGACCGGACGAGGAACAGGCGCTTCCCGTGCTCGAGGCAGCGGCGGGCCTGCAGGCTGGCGCCGCTCTGACCATGGGCCTCGACCACGACCGTGCCGAGCGCGAGGCCGCTCATGGTGATGTTGCGCAGCGGGAACGTCGCTTGAGTCGGAGGGGCGTCGGGCCAGAACTGCGAGACCAGCGCTCCCTGATCGAGGACGCGCCGCGCGAGCTCTCGGTTCTCCGCCGGATAGATCGGTTGGCGGATGCCCGCCCCGAGCACGGCGACCGTTCGCCCACCCGCCGCGAGGACCCCCTCGTGCGCCGCAGTGTCGATGCCCCGAGCAAGGCCCGACAGCACGGTGACGCCCTGCGCCGCCAAGCCGGATGCCAACGCCCGCGCCTGCGCTCGCCCCTCCTCGGACGCCTGCCGCGTGCCGACAACCGCGACGGCGCGGCTGTCTTGCGGCTGGAGATCTCCTCTGAGGAAGAGGAACGGCGGCCGGTTGAAGACCTCCTGAAGGTTGAGCGGGTAGCCCTCGTCCAGGACGGTCACGAGGCGGACGGCGCCCTGCGTCCACTGGGTGATCGCCGTGGCGTAGCGCTTGACGTCGGCCTCGGAGACGCCAGCCGCGAGCGTGGTTGCGAGCTTGGCGTCCTCGGCGTCCACCGCCTGCGCAGCATCACGGACCACCGCGAGGGCGCTTCCCGACCGCTCCACGAGGGCGGCGACGAGGTGCCAGCGCTGGGACACCCGCTCGAGCAGCGCGAGCAGCGCTGCCTGCTCCCGAACATCTGCCATGTCCCTAATCCTCCTAGGAACGTTTGTTCGATCATAGTGTATTCGCGCATCGGTGTGACGCAGGTGTGCTGAGTCGGGGAGGGGACCGTCCCTTTTTTCTCAGCCTAGACGAGGCCCGGCGTGAGGTACTTGTGCGCGGCAAGGATCACGCGCAAGGGTAGTCGACAACACCATACAGTAATCTAACCTCTAGCTTTTTTGTTCCTTCCTGAGCTACAAGGGAGGTATGCCGCATATCCGGATCCTCCTGGTGGCACTGGTGTTTGGCGTCACGGGGCTACCCGTGGTCAGCGCGGCGGCGCGGGAAGGGTGCTTGCCGGCGGGTGGCCAGCGCGTTCGGGATACGTGGGAGGCGTCGGGGGACTTCGTCTTCGCGGGTCACGGGTACGGGCACGGGACGGGGATGAGCCAGTTCGGCGCGCAGGGCGCGGCCAAGCTGGGGTGCGACGCGGACACGATCCTTGAGACCTATTACCCAAGAGCGTCGGTCGAGCGGGCTGAGTCGCCACCCCACGTGATCGTCGGCCTCGCGCAAGCCGCGAGAACGGTGACCGTCGAGGCGGTCAGCGGGACGATCCAGTGGGAGCTGTGTGGGCCGGCCGACGACTGCGAGGACCTTCCGGTCGAGCAGGAGGCGGGCACGAATTGGCGAGTCATGGTCCACGACGACGCCTCGTACGAGATCGTCGAGGCGGAGCAGACCCAATGGACCGGTGGGGGAGCGCGGCAGCTCCTGAGGGCTCGGCTCTCTGAGGAAGATGGCGACGACCAGGTCGTCCGGCTGCCGCTGACCGGTGCCCGGTACAGATGGGGGATCCTCCAGCTGGATTCGATGGCGGACCCGAAAAACCTGGCGAAGATGGTCGTCACGCTGGACATGCTGTCGGTAGAGCACTACCTCCGCGGCATCGCCGAGGTCCCGACGTCGTGGCCGGCCGAGGCTCTCCGCGCGCAGGTCATCGCTGCGCGCTCCTACGCCGTCTCACGGGTCGAGCGCGGCTTGCGGCCCGAGTGCGGCTGCCACATGTACCCGACGACGTCCGACCAGGTGTACCGCGGTTTCGAGCAAGAGATCGCCGATCAGCCCCGGGGCCATGGCTGGGTCGAGGCCGTCGAGGCCACCGAGGGGGCGGTGCTGCGGTTCAAGGGACGCACCGTCACCGCGTACTACTCCTCTTCTCACGGCGGGCACAGCGAGTCAGGCGCGTTCCGCTTTGGCCTCGACGATCCCGTGCTGCGCCCCGTCGACGACAGCCGCTGGGACCTCGCCTCGGACAACCCGTTGCGCTCATGGGCCGTCAGCTTCAGCGCGGACGCCCTCGGCCGGGCGGCCGGCGTCGGGCGGGCGAAGACCATCGAGCTGCTCGAGCCGCTTGGCTCCGCCGGCCGGGTCGGCGATCCCCGCCAGGGTTACGGCGGCGTCCGCATCGAGGGCACGACCGGCACGGTCACGCTCTCGGGCGAGTCGCTGCGCCGCGCGTTGGGCATGCGCTCGACGCTATTCGCCGCCACCGGCCCACCTCCCCCGCCCGACATCGACCTGAAGCTCCCGCCCCTGGAGCCTGGAGCACCGAAGTCGCAGTGACACGAAGCCGCTGGCTGCGCGACGTCCTTTCAAAAGGGATAGGTCCGATTACCCAACGACCGTCGGGATGACGTATCACGGGGCATTGCTGGTGTTCGACCGCGCTGGTGCGGTGTGGGGCCGCGGATCACGTCGGCGAAGGCGGGGGCGGCGTTGGTGTGCACAGTGAAGCCGAGATGGGTGGTGTAGAAGTCGACTGCGGCTTGGACGTGGTCGACGAGGTAGCGGACGCTGGCGAGTTGGTTGGGGGCAGTCACAGGTCAACCTCCGGGTGTGTGGTGGCGACCACGGACAGCAGGTGGCGGATACGGGTGTCGATCTCGGCTGCGACGCGGGTGAAGGCTGGATAGTTGTCGTGGTCGGTGTTGCTGGTGGTGGCTGGGTCGGGGATGCTCCAGTGGACCAACCGGGGATCGTCGCCGAAGTCGGGGCAGACCTCGCGGACCTTGTCGCACATGGTGATCACGTAGTCGAACCGGCGGTCGGCCACCGTGTCCAGGTGCCGTGGCCGTTGGTCTGCGATGTCGATGCCGAACTCCTCGCGCAGCACTCGGACCGCATGGGGATGGATGCCCTGCTTGGGGTGGCTGCCGGCACTGGTCGCCTCGACCTGGCCATTGCTGCTGCGGTGCCGTAGTAGGGCTTCGGCGGTTGGTGAGCGGGCGCTGTTGCCGGTGCACGCGAACAGCACCCGAACCCGGCCCGGCCGTCCGGCGATCATCGTGGGCGGTGACGGCGCTCCGAGGTGCAACGCGGGGTGCAGGGCTGCCCCGGTGGTGGTCAGCGCGTGGGCACAGCGGTCCAGGTCGAGGTGGTAGTAGCTGTCGCGGGCATCGAAGCTGCTGCGCCGTGCGGTGACCAGCCCACCGCTGCGGAGCTGCCGCAGGTGGTAGGAGACCAGGTTCTGCGGTTCGCCCACCCGTTCGGTCAGCTCGCGCACGCGGTAGTCGCTGCCGGCCAGTTCGGTCAGCAGTCGCCACCGCAGCGGGTGGGCGGCCATGCGCACGAACGGCGGGGTGGCTTGACGCGACGGCACCATGCCTACGAGGATACATCAAAACAGTTTGATGGAATATCCGGAGGTGGGTGGTGTCCGCACCACGATCAGGCCGGCGCGACGCCCAGCCCAGGGCCGACGAGCCTGGATCCGCCGCGTCCGGGTCCACCGGCTCCGGCAACAGCAGGTACGGCGATTCTGGAGCGACCGGTGCGCTGGCGCGGAGGCTGGGCACGGGTGACGCGGTGGTCATCGGGCTGGGCTCGATGATCGGAGCTGGGGTGTTCGCCGCGTTCGGTCCCGCCGCCCGCGCGGCAGGCACCGGCCTGCTGATCGGCCTGGCCATCGCGGCGGTGATCGCCTACTGCAACGCCACCGCTTCGGCGCAGTTGGCGGCGGTGTACCCGACCTCGGGCGGCACCTACATCTACGGGCGGGAACGGCTCGGGCACTGGTGGGGGTTCACCGCCGGGTGGGGATTCGTAGTCGGCAAGACCGCCTCGTGCGCGGCGATGGCGCTCACCTTCGCCTCCTACGCTGTACCCGGCCCCTGGTGGGCGCAGCGGGTCGTCGCAGTGGCCGGCATACTCGGCTTGGCCGCGCTCAACTACCGCGGTGTCACCAAAACCGCTCTGCTGACCCGCATCCTGGTCGCCAGCAGCCTGACCGCCCTGGCTGTGGTCGTGGTCGGGATCGCCGTCGGTGGCCACGCCAGCCCGGCGAACCTGGACGGCTGGACAGTCCTGGGCGCCGGCGGCGTCTACGGCATCCTCCAGGCCGCCGGGCTGCTGTTTTTCGCCTTCGCCGGCTACGCCCGCATCGCCACCATGGGAGAAGAGGTCCACGACCCGCAGCGCACCATCCCGCGTGCTATCCCGATCGCCCTGTTCGTCACCGTGGCCGTCTACCTTGCGGTGGGCGTGGCGGCGCTGCTGGCCGCCGGCCCGCACCAACTCGCCGCCGCCACCGCACCGCTGACCACCGCTGTGCAGGCCGCCGGGGCCGGTGGGCTGGTTCCGGTGGTGCGCGTCGGTGCGGCGCTGGCCGCGCTCGGCGCGCTGCTGGCGCTGATCGCCGGCATTGGCCGCACCAGCCTGGCCATGGCCCGCCACCGTGACCTGCCCGGCTGGCTGGCGGCCGTCCACCCCCGCTACCAGGTCCCGCACCACGCCGAGATCTGGCTCGCGGTCGTGGTTAGCGTCGTGGTGGCGACGGTGGATTTGCGCGGGGTGATCGGCTTCTCGTCCTTCGGTGTGCTGATTTACTACGCCATCGCCAACGCCGCGGCGTTCACTCAGCCGGAGGAGCAGCGCCGTTGGCCCCGCTGGCTCAATCTGCTCGGCGTCGCCGGCTGTTTGATCCTGGTGGTCACACTGCCCTGGCAATCGGTGCTGGCTGGCGTGGTGATGTTCGCCCTCGGACTGGCCGGCCGGGCCGTCGTCCAGGCCGTGCGCTCCCGGCACGCCAACCAACCTGACTGAACGCCCACCAGAATCGTGCCCCGTACACGATATCGCGGGCATGCTGACCGGCGCGATCAAAGAGTGAGCCAGTGGCCCGTAGCGCTAGCCTGCCATCTCGGCGTAGACGTCGATGTGCTGGGCGGCGCAGGCTTCCCAGGTGTAGCGGCGGGCGAGAGCGGGGCCGGCGCGGGCGAGGCGGGACCGGAGGTCGGCGTCCCCGCAGATCCGGCGCAGGGCCTTCCCGAGCGAGGCGACGTCACCGGCGCGGGCGAGCAACGCGTTTTCGTCGTCGGTCAAGAACTCGCGGAAGACCGGGATGTCAGTCGCCACGACGGGAAGGCCAGCGCTCATCGCCTCGAGAAGGACCATCCCCCAGCCTTCCTTGACCGACGGGAACACGAAGGCGTCGGCAGCGTGGTACCAGCTGGCGAGCTCGCAATCCGGAACCGTGCCCACGATCACGACGTCGCTGCCGAACTGGACGTCCAGCTCGGCGGCACGAGCCAAGACCTGATCGCGGTAGGCCCGGTGATCTTGGAAGGAGTGGCCGCCGACGACCGCGAGGACCGGTGTGGGATCGATCCCGCCGCGGATCTCAGTGAACGCCTCGATCAGCTCGAAGCTGCCTTTGCGGGGCTCGATCCCGCCTACCGTGAGGAGGAGGAGCCGGCCCTTCGCGCCTACCCGGGCCCGCAGCAGGCGCGGGTCGACCGATCCCGGCTGCCAGAAGCGCTCGGCGGCGACCCCGTTCGTCACGACCGTGGCCTCGATCCCGTACTCCCGGGCGAGCAGCTCGCGCCAGAACCGGCTGACCACCAGGGCACGGTCGGGCTCGGTGATCGACCGCTCCTGGCAGTCCACCAGCGCGGGAGTGGTGAAGTCGTCGACGTGATGCACGGTGCGTAGCACGGGGAAGGCGCCGGTCAGGTCGCGGATGCGGACCGCGGCGCGCGCGGCGATGCAGTCCTGTACATGGACGACGTCGAACAAGGCCAGATCGCACTGGAGCCCGTCAGCCAGCGCATCAACGGCGTCGAAGACTCGCTGGTCCAGTGTTGGCGCGGGTGGCGGTGCCCGCACGATCGTGTGGGGTACGGCGAATGGTCGGAAAAATCCCTCACGTGGGTCGCCAAGCGCGAACACGTGCAGCGGCTGACCCGCGGCGTGGAGGGCATCGGCCAGATGCAGGGTGTGCACCGCACCGCCACGCGGCTTCGTCGAGTAGGTGACGAGCGCGACCCGCGGTCTCACATCCTTCCCCACGCGCTCCCCGAGCTGGCCGCGGCCAGCTCCGGGCGGCGGGACGCGATCGCGGCCGCGAGCAGCGCCGCACGGGTGGCGGTAGGCGCGATCAGGCAGCCGGCCTCTTCCATACGCGCACACTGCGCGCCGCGGTCCTGCGGGTCCTGGTCGGTGCCCAGCACATAGGCCACGACGGCGACGTCGGCGCTGATCCGCGCGCACGCTGGCGCGAGCACGCTCGCCGGGTCTTCGTGCGCGCCGTATCCCAGGACGACGTCGAGTACCACGACGCCGGTGCGGGGATCGCCTCCCGCGGCCACGATCGGCTCAACGCGCGCCGCGGGGTCGAGCATGGGGTGCGGGCGGCCGCGCGTGAACTCCTCCTCGCCGAGGTCGAGGCACACATGCGCGCCCTCGGGCGCGGGGAGGCCCCACTCGGGGCGGATCGGCGTGTTCGAGTAGACGGGGCCGAGCTCCCGCGACACGACGCACAGCGTCTCGTAGCACAGCGTCCCGCCAGAGAACAGGCCGCGGATCGCCGTCCGGTCAGGGCCCAGGGCAGAGACCGCCCCGGCCGCCAAGTCGACGAGCCCGGAGGTCGGGTCCGGCGCTGGCACGCCGAGGCGGCGGAGCACCTCGAGCACGGCGCCCTCGAGGGTGGCCGCGACCTCGACGCCATCCGGCGCGGCCAGTCGCCCGTCCAAGCCCAGCAGCGCAGCCACGGTCGGGGTGCCGGCCAGCCCGTTGAGTAGCCGCTCGGCGACCTCGCGGTCCGGCGGTTTCGACACGATTAGCAGCATCTCGGTGCCTGGGTCGGCCTCGAGCGCTTTCAGCCCAAGACCGGTCATACACCCGGAGACCTGAGCCGAGAGATCGCGCCCACCCACGCCCACGACGTGAGAGACCCCCGCACCCCAGCGGTCCAGCAGGGTCATCACCTCTTGCGCGCCGGTCCCCGCGGCCGCGACGACCCCGACCGGGCCTCCGCGGACCGCGTTCGCGAACCCGAGGCCAGTACCGGCCAGCGCGGCGGTCCCGGCGCCAGGACCCATCACGAGGTAGCCCAGCTCAGCGGCTCGCCGCTTCAGCGCGATCTCATCGGCGACCGGGACGTTGTCGCTGAACAGCAGGACATGCAGGCCAGCGGACAGCGCCTTATGAGCCTCGAGTGCCGCGTACTGTCCGGGAACGGAGACGATCGCGACGTTCGCGCTCGGCAGCTGACCGAGCGCCGCGTGCAGGTCGCGGATCGCGGCGTGGCGGGTCGCTCCGCCCTCATCCGCGGATCGCGCGACCGCCTCCAGCGCCTCCTCCCCCCGGTCGAGCGCGTGGTCCGCGATTGAGTCGTCGTCTGCCCGGACGGCCAGGACAAGGTCGTTCGGGCCGGCGGCAGCGAGCTCTCCGTCGTCGAACCCCTCGGCATGCAGCTCGGCGCGGTTCGCGTCCGTGCCCATCAACGCGGCGGTCCACCGGACCCCGTCGAGCTGCCGCATCGCTCGTGTCGCTCCCATGAGCCTCACCGAGTCGACGTAGGAGGCTGCCCGCACTCGCACCCGAGCCGTGGTCATGCGCTGCCCTCCTTGACGATTCGCGTGCCATGCTTGCCACGCAGGGCGGAGATGACGTTCGGCGGGGAGGTGATCACGGCGAGCTCGCCACCGTTGCGGATGAACGCGATCGCGGCCTCCACCTTGGGGCCCATGCTCCCAGGGGGAAACTGACCGGCGTCAAGGTGTGCCTCGGCCTCGTCGACCGTCATCTGATGGACTCCCCGCTGCCGAGGTGTCCCGAAGTCCAGGGCCACCTCTGGCACCTGCGTCACGAGGGCGAGCGCCTGCGCACCCAGCAGCGCGGCAAGGCGCTCGGCCGCGAGGTCCTTGTCGACCACCGCCTCGACACCTACCAGGTCACCGTTGTCCTGGCGTTTCACGGGGATACCGCCTCCCCCCGCGGCGATGACGACGTGCCCGGCCTCGACCAACTCACAGATGACCGGGCCTTCGAGGATCCGAAGCGGGGCCGGTGACGGAACGACACGGCGGTACCCACGGCCTGAGTCCTCGCGCACCTCCCAGCCGCGCGCGTCCGCGAGCCGCCCCGCCTCCTCCTTGTCGAAGAACGGCCCGATCGGCTTGCTCGACCTCGCGGAGGCCGGCTGGTCGCCCTCGACCAAGACGTGTGTGACGACCGCCACCGCGTCGATGCCCGCACGGCGCAACGCGATCGTGAGCAAGTGACCGATCTGGCCCTGCGTCATCGCCCCGAGGGCGAACAGTGGCTGAGGCGGCACGAGGCTCGCGCCCTCCTCCTGCTGGACCGCGAGGCACCCGACCTGCGGTCCGTTGCCGTGCGTGACGGCGACCTGGTAGCCGCCGGCGACCAGGTCGGCGACGACTCGAGCCATTCCGATCGCGTTCGCCTGCTGGTCGGCGTAGGTACCGTCGTCCTCCTGGCTGGTCAGGGCGTTACCGCCGAACGCGAGCACACAGGTGTGGCCGGTGCGCGGGCTGGTCTGGACGCCCTTCACCGCGCGGCTATCGTGATCGTAGGGCGATCCAGACCGCCCGAGCGGCCTGGGTCCCTGGGTTGCTCCAACGGTGAGGGCGGTCGGTCCGGAAGTGAAGCGAGTCTCCCGGCGACAGCGCGAACCTCTCGCCTTCGACCTCGACAAGGAAGGTGCCCTCTAAGAGGTGGACAAGCTCTTCTCCAGGGTGTTCCATCGGGACATCGCCGCTAGAGGCGCCCGCCTCGATCGTCGCGATGGCGGTGGCTATGAAGAAGTTGCCGTAAGGGCCGCTGATGCCCTCCAGTACGAGGCCCTGCTTGGAGGTAAAGACCTCACCGCGCTCGCTCGCCGGTGTGAGGACCGCCACCTTCGACTCGTGCATCTCCTCGACGAAATATGCGACGGGCCGGTTGAGCGCGACGGCGATCTTCATGAGCGTGGCGATCGTGGGGACCATCCCGTCCCGCTCGATCTTGTGGATGGCTGCCGCCGACACGCCGGCTCGCTCACCCAGCTTCTGGAGCGACAGCCCGTGGCGCTGGCGGAGGTACCGGATCTTCGGTCCGATGCCGGCGATGATCGTCTCGACCAAGCCCCAACTCCTTGCTGGCCGGTTCATGCATCCGCTTGGCAAACATGGACGCAACGTATACTATAGCAAACGTTCAGCCGTAGTATAGTGGATGGCTCCCTGATCCCCTCGGGTGAATCCCGTCAGGTGAGCTGTCCCGAACCGCACTGCGCGACCCTTCACGGAAGGGAGGATTGTGCGCATCGTCATTGTCGGGGGAGGCGCGGCCGGTATCGGTGCGGCTGGCGCCGCGAAGCAGGTCGATCGAAGCGCCGAGATCGTCGTATTCACCGAGTTTGAGGACGTCGGCTACAGCCCTTGCGGCATTCCCTTCGTGCACGGCAAAGAGATCGACTCGTTCGAGAACCTGTTCTTGCAGGATAAGGAGTTCTACCGCAAGGCCGGATTCGACATCCGCTATGAGACTAGGGTCACCGGGCTGGACGTCGCCCGCGGGCACGTCCACGTCGACGGGTATCCTCAACCTTTCGGATATGACCGGCTGGTGCTCGCCACGGGCTTCGAGTACGCCGATCCGGCGGTGCCAGGCAGCGATCTCGACGGCATCCACTACGTGAAGAACATCCGTCAGGCGATGGAGTTCGACAAGATCCTGGACGAGGCGAAGGTGGCCGTGGTCGTCGATGCCACGCCGCTGGGCATCGAGATGGCAACCGCGCTCGTGCACCGTGGCCTCCAGACGCATTTCGTGGATCCGCAGCCGTGGCTTCTCGGTGAGGTTGCCGATCCCGACATCATGCAGCCCGTCGAGGACTCCTACCGTGAGCTGGGCGTCAAGCTCCACCTACGGACCAAGGTCGAGGCGTTCGTAGGCGATGCCAACGGCACGCTGAAGGTCGTCGAGACGTCGGGGGGAGAGCTGCCCGCTGACGTCGTGGTCGTATGCACTCCGAAGGTCGCGAACAACGATCTCGCCTTGCGGGCCGGGCTGCAGATCGGCTCGACCGGGGGCCTGGTCGTCGACGAGAGGATGCAGACGTCGGCGCGGTCCGTGTTCGCCGCGGGGGACTGCGTCGAGTTACCGCACAGCGTGACGAAGGTGCCCATCCAGGGCCTGTCCGGCAGCCACGCCTACTCGCAGGGCAAGGTCGCCGGCGCGAACGCCGCGGGCGGCGATCGGGCCTACCAGTCGGTCCAGGTGCCATGGGGTATGGTCGCCGGCAAGTGGGTGGTCGGCGGGGTGTCGTTCGGGGAGATGCTCGCCAATGCCCTGGGAATCCCGTTCAAGATGGGGGTCGCCGAGGGCATCTCCCGGGCTCGCTACTTCCCCGGCTTCACCAAGGTGCGAGTCAAGCTGCTCGCAGAGCCGGGCAGCCTGCGGCTGCTCGGCGCGCAGATGGTCGGTGGGGAGGGGATCAAGGAGCGCGCTGACTTCCTCGCGATGTGCGTGAAAAAAGGCGTGACGATCCACGATCTCGCGTGGATGGAAAACGTCTATTCTCCGCCCATCGGCGCGTTGAACGAGCCGATCGCCCTGTCCGCCCAGAACCTGCTCGCAAGGCTATGAACTAGATGCACGGATCGCCCCGAGACGCGAGCGTAACGTCGCCGACGGATACCCGCTCGACGCCTCACCGCTCGAAACCAAAGGATTAAGATCCGTGCAGCCCTTCGCGCGGTGGCTCAGGAGGAACTCCGAGCACTACCTGCTCGAGGCGGTGCAGACTGACCTGGCGCGTACTTACCTCGGCCGGGAGGGCCCGGTCGGCGCGCGAGGCCCGGCACCGTTCTTCTGGCGCCACGTGTTCGTGCCGGTCTACCGCAGGATGCCATGGGCGCTGCGGCAACGGCTGATCCAGTCGATGCCGGGCAGCCACCGCCGCTCATGGCAGGGTTTGAACTAAGGATCGCGTTGGACCCATCAAGGAAGGATGTCGCTAATGGTAGAGATCGTCGGTGAACGAGCACAGCCTGGTGACGCGATCGTCGACTACGACGACAAGGTCTTTCCCGACCACAAAGCAGAGCCGGGACAGAGCGCGTACATCTTCATGCACACGGTGCCGTTCGAGGGCTCCGTCGGGATCGTGAACATGCTCACGTGTACCAGGATCAACCGGAAAGGCTTCGACACGCACCTCGTGCTTTACGGGCCTGGGTCGCTGATGGCCTCGGCAACCCGTGGGTTCCCGAACGTGGGTGACGAGGCGTTCCCCGGCCACCTCAGCTACAACAAGCAGCTGCAGACGTTGATGGACGAGGGTGGCCACGTCTATGCCTGCCGCTTCTCGGCCGCGGCCCTTTACGGGATGCGCGAGGTCGACATGATGGAGGGCGTCAAGCCGATCAATCCCCGCGACGTCCTCGACGCGCTGATCACCGCCTACAACGCCAAGGCGATGATTCTCAACACCTGGACCTTGTAGCTTCCAGTGCCGGTAGTTCTGGCTCGCCAGTGGCGCACGGCCGAGGAGCGCCTCTACCAGAGCGTGATGATGATGGAGCCCGAGCGCTACGAGGGCTACATCGCTTCCGTTCGAGCGATCGCTGACGAGCTGTCTCGTTGCCACACTCCCGACGACCTTGTCGAAGCCTATGGTGAGCGGTCGAACCTCGCGGCCATGGCCGCTCACCGCCTCGGCTCCTTGGCGGACCCCGATCTCGTGGTCGACGCCGCGTTCAACCACCGATACCGCCAGATCGCCGCGTCGGCGCGCCGCGTCGAGATCCGGGAGCGAATCGCCGCCGCGGGGGCCGGCTGGCTCGTGCTGCAGGACTCTCCGGCCGCGGGGCTAGAGCTGCACCTTCCCTCCGGCGCGGGACTCCAGCGCTGGATCGAGGAGGATATCGATTCGGGCGCTATCCGCTATACCGTCCAGGTCCGCCAGCTCGATCCGAATACCGGCGAGGAGATGCCCAACCAGGCGCCACTCGCCGGACCTAAGACCTTCGCCGACCCTCAAGGGTGGACGCGCGCAATCGCCGAGTTGCGACAGCGGTTCGGTCAGGACGAGGAGCCTTGATGTTGGAGCGTGTGGAGTTACGCAGCCCCGGCTTCGGGCGCCTCGTCACCGAGTTACAGAGCTTCGGCGCGCGGGTCGAGCGCGACATCGGCGGTCGGCGATCGGGGGCCGGCCCGGCGGATGCGGGCATGATCTTGGTAGACGGCGTGCCAGTCAGCTTCCCGTTCATATCCGAGTACGCGTCTTCGTCGCCATTCGTGCTCCGCGAGACGGAGGACGGCTGGGTCATCCTGCGCGAGGGTGTCGAGGTCGCGACGGCAGCGGTACCGCCGCGCCCGCGCTTCTACGATCTGTGCACCGCCGATGGGATCCCCTACTGGAAGATCGCGTTACTCCACCTCGACTCGCTCGCGAGCACGGTCGTGCAGACCTGTGCGTACTGGGGTAACGCCGATCAGTGCCATTTCTGCGCGATCGAGGTCTCGCTTGACGCCGGCGCGACGATCCCGGTGAAGCGGCCAGAGCAGTTGGCCGAGGTCGCCGTCGCGGCCCAGGATCTTGATGAGGTCGCGGACGTGACCCTCACGACCGGGTCCACACGCAGCCCGGATCGTGGTGCGCTCTACATCGGGCGGTGCGCGGAGGCGATCAAGGCGGTGACCGGGCTGCCCGTCCAGGTCCAGTTCGAACCTCCGGAGGATCTTTCGGTCTTGGATCGGGTGGCGCAGCTCGGCGTCGATGTGCTCGGGATGCATGTCGAGTCGTTCGATCAGGACGTGCTCGCGCGTATCGCTCCCGCGAAGGCGCGCACGGGCGTCGAGGGCTACTTCCGGGCGTGGGAGCGGGCGGTCGAGTTGTTCGGTCGGGGGCAGGTGACCACGTATGTGATCTTGGGAATGGGTGAGGACCCGGCGGTCACCATCGAGTGCTGCCGTCGCGCGGTGGACCTGGGTGTCTACCCGTTCATGGTGCCACTGCGCCCCATCCCAGGCAGCCTGATGGCCGACTGGCTACCGCCCGCGCCCGACTACATCGAGTCGCTCTACCGGCAGGTCGTCCCCTATGTCGTCGAGCGCGGCCTGGCCTCATGGGACGTGCTCGCCGGCTGTGCCCGTTGCCGCGCCTGCTCGGCGATGCAGGCCTTCGAGGTGGTCGCCGATGTCACGCCCGCTCGCAGCCTCCCCGTCATCTAACGCCCCGCCGGGAGCCCGACCGGTCCGCTGCGTCGTCACGCGCGGGGTGTCCGACCTCGCCGTCCACTACGAGATCAGGCGCGAGGTGTTCGTCCACGAGCAGGGCTTCTTCGTGGGTGACGACCGAGACGATCGCGACGACGACCCCACGACCTTGCACGCGGTCGGGCTATGCGGCTTGGACGCGGCGGGCACCGTCCGGCTCTACCCGCTGGGTGAGGGGTTGTGGAAGGGCGACCGGCTCGCGGTCCTGCCGGCCTACCGCCGCTGCAACGTCGGCGGCCCGCTGGTCCGTTTCGCGGTGGCCACCGCCGGCGACCTCGGCGGGCGCCGTATGATCGCCACCGTCCAGGCACAGAACGTCCGCTTCTTCGTCCGCCTCGGCTGGGCCCCAATCGGCGACCTCGTCCCCTACCTCGGCCACCCCCACCAGGGGATGGAGATCCCCCTGGGTTGATAGACATTCCCCGGCCGTGTCGACCTGACTCGTCATATCGACGACTGAGCCGACACTGTGCCCGGTGCGGCTGGCACGGTCGCGCTGCCGGGCCAGGTCCACGGTGAGAGAGGCCGGAGCCGGACTGGATCCAACAGCGACAGACCGCGCAGTCAGCCAGAAGCCGTCCGACAGTGCCGGAACCGCCCAGCGGACTGCGCGACGAGCCGATCATGGGGTGCTGACCGCATTTCCTGCATGCGGGGGCACCAGTCCTCCTGAGCGAAATGAGGTACACGAAAGTATTCACGCCCTCCGCCTCGGCCGAGAGCGCGAATCACCCGGATGCAGTTACCGTTGATCGCGTGGTCGGTGCTCACCTCGTGAACGAGGGCGTCTCGTGCTCGGCGAGCACGTTGAGGGCGTCGCGTAGCAGCATCGTGACAGTGTCTTCTATCTCGCCGTCACGCTCGACCTGGTCGAGCGCCTGGGCGATCAACCCGCGGGCGATCACCGCAGGGCTGGTCATCGGTTGCTCCGTTCTCGCTCCTTATTCTGAATCCACCAGTCGGCAGCGCCCAGGGAGCCTGCGTGACCGCTCAACCGCAGCTTTCCTCCGCATGCAAAGGAAAGCTGCAGGTCACCCGTCGGGTGAAGCCCGTTCTACGCGCCCGGAGCGGTGGATCCAGGCTTAGGTCGGGTACCGGGGCAAACGGCACCCGGCGGCTCCCTGTTCTCGCGTGCAAGCATGTGCCGAGTCGGTGACCACAGTAAGACGGCGAGGTTCGGTCAAGTTCAGGAAGGTTGACCACGCCTTTACGCTCGGAGAGTGATCCATCGTCTAACAGAACAGGGGTGCGATGGGTGAGCGTCCACCGCGGCAGCCGGCTCGCCGGCTATCACCGCCGGAGCCGGGCGGGTTGCCAGCGGATCTTGATGATCCGCTGGTTGTGGTGGGCCGGTGGACCGGTGAATTGGCCACCAAGTTGTGGATCGCCACGCGAGACAACATCCATGACTACGCCGCACGGTTGAGCGCGGGCGCCGGCACTATCCAGGGCTGGGAAGACAACCCGAGCATCATTCCCACCCCTACGAAGGCGAAGGCGCTGGATGCGCTGCTGCGTCGGCTCGACCGCGAGACCGTCGTCAGGTTCGCTCTGTTGGTGGCCGGTGATGCGGGGGTCTGGGTGTCAGACTCGTTGGGGCTGAATGGGAACGGAGAGGGTACGGACCGCAATCAAGCGCTCAGGGTCATCTTCGGTGGGCTGGCGGGAATAGCGCTAGCGCCGCTGGATGCGCTCGGCGAGGCGCTGCAGCGCATCACGGAGACCGCTGCCAACCGCGCCGCCCGAGCGGACGCAGGATTGGCCACCGCGCACGAGGATCTCGCGGAGGCCTTGACTCGCCTGTACCACAGCACACGACCGGAGGCGCTCGCCGCCCCGGTGGCCCGGCACGCCGATCTCGTGCTGAGCCTGTTGGACCGGCCGAGTACGCCCGCGATCCGCCAGCGCTTGGGGGCAGCCGCGGTGTCGATGTGCGCGCAGGCCGGCCTGCTGGCATTTCAGACAGGTGACCATGCCACAGCGCGACGCTACTTTGCGCTCGGCCGGAGCGCGGCCGATGACAGTGGCAACGAGACGCTATGCGCGCAGATGTTGGGGCTGGCGAGCATCGTGTCCTCGGCGCTTCCCCGGGGCGGCCAGGGAGGCACCCCTACCCTTGCGGCTCATCTTCTGGATCGTGCGTGCACCCTCTCGGCGGCCCACAGTGACGGGCTCACCCGGTTGTGGCTGGCCGTCTGGCGTGCCGACGAGGCCGTTGCGGTCCAGGATCTCCCTGTGTGCCGGGCTAGCCTCGATGCCGCCGATCGGGCGCCGCGTAGCCTGACCGCGCCAGAGAGGGGCTTCTTCAGCACTGCCGGGCTCGCTCACGGCATCGACAGTCACCTGGCCACCGTGCGTGCGCGGACAACGGCGCTGAGCGGCCGGCATGCCGACGCCGAGCAGGCGCTCATCGAGGCTGTGGCATCGGCGGACGGCCCCTTGGAGCAAGTGGTTGCCCTCACGCATCTGGCAATGGCGCGGATCCGTTCCGATCAACCCGAGGCCGCGTGCCAGGCGCTGACCGAGGGGCTCGATCTTGCCGTGGCGCATGGCTATGTCACGGAGGCTCGGCGCGTTTGCGGTGTCCATCGACAGTTCCCCGCGGAGTGGGTACCGCTCGCGTGCGTGGCTGACCTCGGCGAGCATCTCCGATTCGCCACTGCCTGACCAGTCTTCACCGAGGACGACTTCACGATCGCCTGTTGGATGTGGGACGAGATGTACGTCACCATCAGCGAGGCGAACGGATCGCTCATACGTGGGTGAAGTAGTTGCTGATGCCATGAACAGTGAGTGGTGGGACCACTACGCCGAGTGGAGCTGGTCACCTACCGACGTTTCTGCGATCACCATGGGGATTTCCACAGACGGTCTGAAGGTCCATCGTGCCAGACCTGGAGCCAGCTATCGTCTCGCGCTATGGCGAATGAGGCGCTGACGGCTATCGACCTGTTCAGCGGCGCGGGGGGGATCTCCTTGGGGCTGTCACGGACCGGGTATGACGTGCTGGCCGCAGTCGACATCGACCGGGCCTCGGCTGAGACCCACATGCGCAACATCAGTACGCACAAAATGCTTAGGGTGCGGCTCCTTTGGAGGGATTCAAGCCGCTTGTGGGATGAGGTTGTCGGCGTAGCGCGCTTCGTGGACTCGTGCGCGTTCTTGTGTGAGGTGGTAGCGCCAGTAGTCGGTGAAGTCGCCGTTGCTGTGGAGGGCTCGGAGTTTGAGGATGGCTTCGGCGCCGTGCAGGCCCCAGCGCGCGCCGGTGAGGTCCATGCGGTCTTTGACGAGGTGGCGGCAGGCACCCTCGATGACGCCGGTGGCGATGGGCCAGCCACGCTCGAGCGCGGTGGGGGGGACTTGGCCCGTTTTGGTAGACAGGTGCCGGTTAGGCCGCTACCTCCCCTATTATACTATTACCCATCTCAAAGTCAAGAGGAGAAACGTAACCCAAAAACGAATGCCGACGCCTACGATTATAAAACCCTTCAATGTAACTAAAAATCTCGGCGGCCGCGTCCGCGCGTGTCGCGAACG
>JBOGED010000166.1:0-5880 GCA_050743625.1 Egibacteraceae bacterium
GTGCCAGCCTGTCGCGCCGACTCGGGAGGCCGCGGCTACATGGCCGAGATCCGGCGTACCGAGGACGGGGTGGCGCATGTGCTCGCGAGGGACTGGGGCGGGCTCGGGTTCGGCCAGGGCTACGTCACAGCCGAGGACAGGCTGTGCACCACGCTCGAGTCGGTGCTCACGGTGCGGGGCGAGCTGTCCCGCTGGTTCGGCCCCGGGGACGGGGACGTCAACCTCGTCAGCGACCTGGCGTCCCGGCATCTCCGGCTACACGCCGACGCCGACCGCCGGTGGGCGGACCAGCCCCAGCGGGTGGTCGAGATGGTGGACGGCTACGTGGCCGGGATGAACGCCTACCTGCACGACGCCGGCCGGGAAGGAGTCGACGGCTGGTGCGCCGGCCAGCCCTGGGTGGGCCATCACCACCACCGACTTGTACGCCATGGTCAGCGACGCGCTGTTGTTCGCCTCGTCGGGCGGGCTGTTGCCCGAGATTGCCGCTGCGCAGCCGCCGGCGCCGGGTGCCCGCCCCGCAGGACGCCTGGAGCTGGCCGAGCCGGGAGCGAGCAACGGCTGGGCGCTCGGGTCGGAGCGCACGGCGGCCGGTGGCGGGATGCTGCTGGCGAACCCACACTTCCCATGGGAGGGCCCGAACCGGTTCACCGAGGTGCACCTGACGCTGCCGGGGATGCTGGACGTCTATGGCGCGTCGCTGGGGCTGCCCGGGGTGCAGATCGGGTTCAACGAGCACGTGGCCTGGACCCACACCGTGTCGTCCGGGCAGCGCTTCACCGCTTACGTACTGTCGCTGGTGCCCGACCATCCCACGCGCTACCGGTACGGCGACGGCACCCGGGAGATGACCCCCGACGAGGTGCGGGTCGAGGTCCGCCAGCCCGACGGCACCCTGATGCCCGTCACCCGCACCCTGTGGTCCAGCCACTACGGCCCGATGCTGGCGGTCGAGCCCGGGTGGACCGACGAGCTCGCCTTCACCCTGCGCGACGCCAACGCCGAGACCACCGGCGCGCTGGAGCAGTGGCTGGGCATGGATACGGCCTCGGGCATGGACGACCTCCAGCGGGTGCACCGCGACATCGGCGGCATCCCCTGGGTCAACACGATCGCCACCAGCCGGGACGGCCGTGCATGGTACGCCGACGCCTCGGCCACCCCGAACCTGTCCGCCGATGCGTTGGACCGCTATGGGGAGGCGGTGGCGGCCGGGGGCTTGGCCGCCGCGTTCGCCGAGCAGGGGGTGGTCGTGCTCGACGGTGCCGACCCGCGCAACGAGTGGGTGGACGTACCGGGCGCGCCCGCTCCGGGTTTGGTCCCCTACCCGGCCGTGCCTCAGCTGGAACGCCGGGACTACGTGTTCAACGCGAACGACTCGTACTGGCTCGCCAACCCGAGGGCGTTGCTGACCGGGTTCTCGCCGCTGCACGGCGAAGAGGAGCGACTCTACCTACCCCGTACGAAGACCAACGTCGGCGAGCTGGAGCGGCCTGGCAGCGGCCCGGGAGGGAAATGGCGGCTCGAGGACGTGACCGCGGCGTTCTGGTCCAACCGCTCAGTCCTGCCGGGTCTCTTGCGCGAGCCGGTGGTCGCGGCCTGCCGCGCGGCGGGCGGCCCGGTCGCCGCACCGGACGGGACGGTGGTCGACCTTGACCCCGCCTGCGACGCGCTGGCGAGCTGGGACGGCACCTACGACACCGGCTCGCGCGGCGCGCTGCTGTGGCGGGAGTTCCTCGCCGGTTTCGACCGCGCCGACCTGGTCGACGCCGGCGCGCTGTTCGCCGACCGTCTCGACCCGGCCGACCCCGCGGGCACGCCGCGAGTGCCGGTACCCGAGCGCGATCGTGACCCGTGGCGCACCGCGCTGGCTGGCGCGGTCACCCGCCTGGCAGCACAAGGGATCGCCGAGGCAGACCCCCTCGGGCGGTGGCAGTACGACGCCAGGACCGGGCTGGCGGACGAGCGCATCGGGCTGCCCGGCGGCACCAACACCGACGGGGTCGTGAACATCGTGGACTGTTGCAGCGGGTACGTCTCGCCGTCGGGGGGCCCCGCGGTTGGCCGCCCATCCGGTCCCGGCTACCCGATCACCCGTGGCGCCAGCTTCGTGCTGGCCGTCGAGCTTCTCCCACAGGGCCCGCCAGTGGCCCGTGCCGTGCTGACCTACGGCAACCCGGACGACCCCACCGACCCGTACTTCTCCGCAGGCAGCCGCAGCTTCGCGGCCGAACAGCTGCGTGACGTGGCCTTCACCCGCGCGGACGTGATGCGAGGGACCCGCGATTGCGCCGTCGTTCACGGCGCCCCCGGAGGTCCACCCGTCCAGTGCGCCGAGGGCGAACGCAGGGTAGCGAGCTCCTCTCTTGGTCTTGCCCTGTGGTCTCGGCGATCCCCGCACTCCGGGTCACGCCGGTTTCGCAGGCAGAGATCACGGCCTGGACGCGGCCACGCCGGTTGATGGCCATCACTCGAACCTCACGGGGCGGCGGCCTATACGGCGAAGAGCTCGGTCGCGAGGTCGTCGAGAGTGCCGATGTCCTGGAGCGGGAGCAGCGCTGCGATGGGCTCGAAGACGTCCATCGTGTGATGCTGGGCAAGACCGGCTGCCTGGCGGTACAGCGCCAGACCCAGCGCCTGGCGGGGGAAATTCTTGCCGACCGGCCAGTCGCTGGCCTCCAGGAACACGCGCAACAGCGCCTTGTCACAACCGAACGTGTCGCGGTAGATCTGGACGAGCTCGTAGTGCCGATCGGTCACCGTCGCATCGCCCCAGTCGATGATCCCGGTGAGTCGACCGTCCTCGACGAACACGTGGTTGGCGACCAGGTCGCCGTGGACGAAGACGCAGTCGAACGGCCGGAGCCGGGCGAGGTAGTCGTCGATCTGCGTAACGAGGTGAGGCGGCAGTGAACTGTGCTTCGCGGCCGCTGTCACATCCGGGGCCGGCCAGTCCGCGCCCGTGGCGACGCCCGACGGACGTAATGCGTGCACGCGCCGTGCCTGTCTTCCCAGCTCCGCAGCAACGGAACGCCGCTGTTCTGCCGGCAGTTCGGCACGCCAAGACGCGACCCCAGGCATGCGGGTGGTGACGAGGTACGGCCACGGGGCGCCGGCATCGTCGAACAGCTGGCCGGCGCCCAGCAGGCTGGGCGCCCTGATCTCCGCGTCCGTGGCGACCAGGTCGTGTGCTGCGCGTTCGGCCGCGTGACTCCTCCGCCATGCTCGGGAGTAGCCGAAGAGCTTGACCACGATGTCGCCGTAGAGGAAGGTCGGGTACGTCGCATGGAAACCGGGCACCGGCTCCCGTCCAGCGCCTGTCAGATCGTGACGCTCCTCCGATCTCGGCGAGGTATGGCCACCAGAAGTCGACGTCACCGAGGCGCGAGACGTGCTGCTGAAGCGACGCGAATACGGGAGGTGCCGTCACCGTGCAGGTCTCGCCAGGCGCCACGCCATGCGTCAACCGTACAAGGCCCGGTCGTGTCCCATCGGCGACCGAGGTGACGCGTTGGGGTTCGAGGCCGGGGAGACCCGCATCTTCGGGATCCTTTGGAGAAGGAGTGGGTCTAGGCCGCCCATCTTGCTCCTGCACGGCTTCCCTCAAACGCACCTGATGTGGCGCACGGTGGCGCCGCTGCTGGCGCGACGGTTCACCGTGGTCTGCGCTGACCTCCGTGGCTACGGACGCAGCGGTTGCCCCGCCTCCACGCCCGACCACTCGCTCTACTCGAAGCGAGCGTTGGCTCGGGACGCGGTCGCCGTGATGCGGCACCTCGGCTTCCGGCGCTTCTCGGTCGCCGGGCATGACCGGGGCGCCCGCGTCGCCTATCGCCTCGCGCTGGACCACCCGAACGGGTCGATCAGGATCGCGGTGCTCGATGTCGTGCCAACCGAAGACGCATGGGAGCGGGCGGACGCCAGGTTCGTGACCGCCTTCTGGCCGTGGTCGCGCTTGGCGCAGCCCGAGCCCCTTCCCGAGCGCCTTTCTTGTCCGCGGCTCCCGACGCCGTCGTGGATGACGCCCTGAGTGGCTGGGGCTCCGCTCCCGAGGCCTTCCCGGCCGGCGTCGCGGCCGACGCATCGGGTGCCCCGTCCTCGCGCTCTGGAGCGGCGAAGGACCGCTCGGCAGCTGGTACGAGGCCGCAGGGGGACCGTTGGCGCTCTGGCACGCCTGGGCGGACGACGTCCACGGCCATCCCGTCAGCGCAGGCCACCTCTTCCCCGAAGAGCTGCCCGAGGAGACGGCGATCGCGCTGACCCGCCTCTGCGTGGCGGACCGCTGACTCGCCGACGGGTCAGCGTAGCCGCCGTTGGGGTATGTCGAAGGGATGGCCACGCAAGAGACCCAACCCACAGCGGGGGCCGCACAGGATGCTGCGGAGGTCGCAGCGACCTACTTCCACGCGTGGAAGGCGGACGATTGGACCACGTTGCGCTCGGTGCTCGCCGATGACGCGACCTTCCGTGGGCCGCTCGGCAGCGCCGACAGCGCCGAGGCCTGCATGCAGGGCCTGAGGTGGATGGCGCAGATCATGACCGACATCGTCGTCCACAAGCGCTTCGTCGATGGCGCCGATGTGCTGACATGGTTCGACCTGCACACCTCGATCGCTCCACCGGCGCCCGTCGCGAACTGGATGCACGTCGAGGACGGCAGGATCAGCACGATCCGGGTCACCTTCGACGCCCGCCCGCTCGCCCCACCCGACACTGGCTGACGCTGCCTGTCAGGTGGCGGACGCTTCCACGCGGTCGAGGAAGGAGCCGAGGACCGCCCTGAACGCGACCGGCTCCTCGGCCATGGCGGTGTGCGCGGACTCCTGGAAGACGGCCGACTGGGCGCCGCGGATCCCGTCGACGAGCGACTGGACGAGCGAAGGGGTCATCTCGTCGTAGGCGCCGGAGGTCACGAGCACCGGCAGGTCGAGCTCTCCCAGCCGGGCGCTGACGTCCCAGTCCTTCAGGTTGCCGGTGATGTTCCACAGCGCCCCGTGCATCGTGTTGAACACCTCCTGGTTCAGGTGCATGACCGAGCGCTTCACATGGTCGGGCAACGGGCTGCGCCGGTAGAACCACTGCGCCTTGTACACCTCCGTCGCCTCCTGGTATGCGGGGTCGTCGGTGGTCCCCTCGGCCTCGTGGCGGTCGATGACCTCCTGCACCTCGGCGGGGAGCGACTCCTTCAGCCGCCGCGCTTCGGCCTCGTAGGCAGGAACGCTCGCACAGGTGCTGGCCAGGACGAGGCTTGCGAGCCCGCTCCGACGGCCGAGGGCATACTCGAGGGCGAGCCAACCGCCCCACGAGTGACCGAACAGGTGGACCCGGTCGAGCCCGAGACCGTCCCGCACCGCGGCGAGCTCCTCGAGGAACGTGGCCATGGTCCACAGCGAGGGGTCGTCCGGCCGGTCGGACCTCCCACAGCCGAGCTGGTCATAGAAGACCACCGTGCGCCCGTTGTCGGCCAAGAGCGCCAGGTCCTCCAGATAGTCATGAGGAAATCCCGGGCCTCCGTGCAGTATGAGCACGGGCATTCTTCCCGCCGTGGCCGGGTCGTCGCCGACCACTCGGTACCAGGTGCGATAGCCTCGCCATGCGACGAACCCTTGGCTCGTGGCCGCCATCGCGCGCTCCCTTGCTGGTCGAGGCTGATCAGTGTGCCGTGTGCCCGCCCTCGATCTTCGACGATGCTGTCAGAGAAATCTCGTCTCCGGATGTCGAGGTCCTAGCTCCGGCTCCGACGTCTCCTGCGCGTGGCGCCCACACCGGGCGCTCATCACGAAAGGAGCAAGGGAATGTCGAAGTATCTGGTCATGATCTATGGCAGGCAGGCCGACTACGACGCGATGAACGGCAAGGCCAGCGAAGGCACCCCAGCCT
>JBOGED010000167.1:0-8423 GCA_050743625.1 Egibacteraceae bacterium
GGGTCGGCTGCAACCTCGACCTCCACGTCCAAGACAACACCATCGTCAAGGTCACCTCCCCCCTCGACCACACCGTCACCCACGGCCACCTCTGCATCAAAGGCCGCTTCGCCTACCAACACGTCCAGAATTTCGACGAGTAGTGATGTACTACATCGCTCGGGCGAGAGATTTCACCCAAGTCCTACGTGATTACCGTAAGTTCGTCCACCCTCGAGTGCAGCTGGAGTTCGTCGTGACGCCAGACGCCGACCTCGTCGACGGCTGTCGGCATGCAGCGATCATGGCGCTCAGAGACCTGGGCACCACACTTCCTCCAACGGCCGGAGACGGAGACACGTGAGATGGCCTCCGGTCGCCTAGCGACCAGGTGGCGTACGCTTACCCCATGGCGTTCGATCGCATCAGCATCGATCACAGAGTGATGGCCGGTGTGCCGTGCATACGCGGCACACGCATTCCGGTGGCCACACTTGTCGGCATGGTCGCGGAAGGCATAAGCACCGATGAGATCCTTCTTGACTTCTCTCACTTGACCGGGGATGACATCCGGGAAGCGCTGCGCTTTGCAGCCGCGGCCGTCGACCAGCGCACACTGCCTCTCAGGTCGTCCGCGTGAGGCTGCTGATCGATGAGAACCTCTCACAGCGCGTCGCCGTTCTTCTCGGACAGGCCGGTCACGACGCGGTTCATGTGAGGGACCTCGGACTCCTGGGCGCGGACGACGACAAGGTGCTAGAGACGGCAGCGGCGCAAGGACACACGCTGATCACTGCTGACACCGACTTCGGCGCCATGCTGGTCTTGCACGCGATCGAGGTGGCGGCCGAGGCGCTGAAGGCAGGCGCCATCGTGGTGGTCGAATCCGACCGCCTCCGGATACGCAGCCTTCCTGTGGGGCACTGAAGCTACTCGAGCGCGAGCCGTCTCGAGGATGTGTGCAGCAAGAGGAGGCGCTGCACCGGCTGGTACGCGGCGTGGACGCGGGACCGGAGATCGCGCTGCTCGGCGAGCTGGCGCAGGTCATGCGCGACGCCTCGATCTGCGGGCTGGGCCACACCGCCGCCACCGCCGCGCAATCGGCGATCAGCCTCGGCTTGTTGGGGGATGCCTCATGACAACGCTCATCCCCACCATCCGCCGCCTCGTGACCTTGACCATCGACGGCGCCGAGGTACGCGTGCCCGAGGGCTCGACTCTCCTCGACGCGTGCCGCGCCCAGCAGATCGAGGTGCCACCCTGTGCGCCTTGGACACGCTCACGCCCGTCAACGTCTGCAGGGTGTGCGTCGTGGAGGTCGAACGCTCCCGCGTCCTGGGTCCCGCCTGCTCCCGCCTGGTCGAGGACCTACCAACACATCCAAGACCTCCCCGAGTAAGCGGCACCACGCCGAACGCGAGTACTGGCCGTGTGTTTGCCCTGGCCATAGGGTCACCCGTCATGGGCATCGACACACGGGATCTGATCGGACTGGTGGTCGCCGATATAGCCACTTCCTTGGCGTTCTACCGGCGGCCGGGTCTGGACATCCCGCCCGACGCCGACGCGGTCGCGCTGCTGGCTGGCTGCGGCGCCATGCCGAGCGGCGCCGAGTCGTCGCCGAGCCGAACCTCGAGGCGACCCTGCGGCTCACCCTGACCCCTCGTCGTGACCGGTGAGTCCCGCAGCTTCCCGGCCAGTTCAACGTCGAGTTCTTCCGCGAGCCGCGGGACCGGCTGGCTGCCACGCGCGTCCCGGTGTTCGCCGTGACGAATGGCTACCAGACGGGTCGACGCGCACATGCGGTTCCTCGCCGGCACCGACCTGCCGACCGCGCGCGGTCCTCGACGGCGACCGGAACACGGCGGTGTGGCTCGGCGGTACCGCCGACGCCCGGTCGATGAGCTCAGCGACAGGCCTCGTCACACACCCGCGCTCAGGACATGTCCCGTGACGACACGGCCCGCGTCAGGCGAACAGGTCCTCGACGGTGGCGGCGGTGGCGGCGCGGCGGATCCAAGCGTCGAGCTGGCGCAGGCCGGTACAGCCGGTGATGCGGTCACGGGCCTCGGCGGGGACGTCGATGCCGCGAGCGTCGAGCACCGCCAGCAACGCCTCCGCCTTGCCCTCGGCCTTGCCCTCGGTGCGGCCTTGGCCGACGAACCGGCGGATGAACTCGCTTTGGTACTCGTAGGTCCCGGTGGCCATGAGCTCCTCCAGGTAGCGACGCGCGGCCTGGGGCAGCGCGTCCAAGACCAAATCAGCGTACAGCGTGCCCCGCTCCTCATCGACAGCCCTCAACCCGGCGACCAACGCGTCGAGCACCCCACGCCGGGCCGGGTCGCCGCCGTGCGCCAGCGCCGAGAGCACCGCCAGCTCCGGCATCTGTGCCGCTCGCCCTGCATCGGTGACCACCGGCGCCTGCCTCGGGCCGAGCACCAGCGGGGTCACCCGATCACCGGGATAGCCCAGCGCGATCGGGGCGGCGCACCAAGCGGCGGTGGCCGCGTCCACGCAGACCACCAGCAACAACACCGGGCAACGTAACCGAGCGCGCAGGGTGACCGCGTAGACCGGCCAGCTCCAGCGCTTGTGAGGGTCGCGGCTCAGCTGCACCTCCACGACCACCCCGGCCACCGGGCATCCAGCGGCGGACAGCACCACGACCGTGTCGGCTCTGTACTCCGTCGGGCCCAAGTCGGTGAACTCACCGGACTCGACCCGTGCCTGGTCGAAGCCGGGCAGCTCGACGCCCAGCGCTCCAGACAGCAGCTCTATGGCCAGCGTCGGCCGCCGCCGGACAGCTCGACCAGCGCCTCGTGCAGGTTGGATAGCATCCTCGGACGCTACCAACCGCAAAGAAACCCCAGGTCCACGCCGCCCGCCGCCGCGGCACTGCTCATCGGCTACGGCCACGCGGCCGCGGGCGCCAACGCGTCTGGGCAGGGTGGGTCCACCCAACCGCGGGGGTGGTCGTTCAGCGGCGACCGCCGTGCCACCGTCGCCTTGCCCCTCCCGCCGGCCCGGATCGCGGCCGACACCGCACCGGGCGCCGCGTTGAACGGCATCGAGAACCCGGGCGAGGTGATCCGCCGCTTCGGGGAGTTGGCGGCCGCCTGGGCGCGGACCTGGACGCGCCGACCCCGACCTCGCCTGACCCGACCCGTCCAACGGTCACCGAGCAGCGCGTGGCCCAGCCCCCGTCCCGGCCGAGGGAGCGTGTCCATTGCCGAGGCGTATATGGCCGATGGCCAGGTCGGAGGTGCGAGGTGTCGCGCCGCTGGCCGCTAGCCTCCCGGCGGGCGGACAGAGGCTGAGAGCTCCAGAGACCGATGGGCGCGCGAGGAGGGTCGCCAGGATGGCAGTCGTCGAGGGCATCGACCTGGCCGAGATCGAGCGTGTGGTGGGGGCCGGCGCCTACTCCAAGGGTGCGCAGTACGCGCGTCGTGGCGCGGTGAGGCTCATGGAATGGGACGGTGCGGCACAGGTGTTGCGGGCCGCGGTGCTGGGAAGCGCAGGCCGCATGTACACCACGGTGGCACAGTTCGCGTCCAGCCACGGCTCGGGCTTGCGGTTCGAGCGGGGCGAGTGCACGTGCCCGGTCGGGTTGCACTGCAAACACGTCGCCGCGCTCGCGCTGGCCGCGGCCGGGCCCTCGAGTCGCGGGAAGGCGACGGCTGCTCCCGCACCGCCGTGGGAGCAGTCCCTGGGGTCGCTGCTCGAGCCGCCGGGGCGGGGCATCGGGTCCCAAGCCGGCGGGGTCGAACTCGCCATCGAGCTGAGCTTGACCGCTGTGAGCGCCGGCGTCCTCCCGCACGGCCAGAAGCCCGATGCCCGCCCGAGGCTGCTCGCCCGGCTGGTCCGGCCCGGGCGGAACGGGTGGGTCGGCGGCGGGATGAGCTGGGGCAAGCTGGCCTCGCCGTACGAGTTCTCCGACTGCCGCGCCGAGCATGTGCAGCTGTTGCAGGAGCTGTACGCGCTGTACCGGTCCCGGTCGACGTCGTCCCGGTACCACTACAGCTACTCCTACGGCGAGGACAAGACGATCGATCTCGCCGATTTCGACAGCCGGCAGCTGTGGTCGATGCTGGACGAGGCGGCCAGGATCGACTTGCAGACGGTGCACGCGCGCAAGCGGCTCGGGGCGGTCCCCATGTATGGCCAGGCCGAGCTGTGCCTGGACGTGACGGCCGGGCAGGGGCCGGGCTCGCTGGTCGTCGCGCCGGTGCTCCGGGTCGACGGGCGCGACGGGCGCGACGGGGCGGTGGCGCCGGTCCGGTTCATCGGCAACGAAGGCCATGGCGTGGTGTACGTGCCGGGCGAGCATGCCCAGGTCGCGTTCACCGCCGATTGCCCCGTGAGGCTGGCCCGGCTCGCCACGCCTGTGCCGCCGCCGGTGCAGCGCATGGCGCTGGACGGGCAATCGCTGCAGGTGCCCGCCGACGCCCAGGGCCGGTTCCGGGAGGAGTTCTACCCGCGGCTGCGGAGGCTGGCCACGGTCATATCGTCCGACGCGGCCTTCACGCCGCCGAGGATCTCGGATCCCACCCTGGTGCTGCGCGCGTCCTACTGGCCGGGCCACGAGCTAGACGTCAGCTGGGAGTGGGCCTACGAGGTCGGCGACGCGCATGTCCGCGTGCCGCTGGCGCCGGGCGGGGCAGGCGACGGCTACCGCGACCCGGCCAAGGAACACGCCGTCTTGGAGGCGCTGGCGGTGCCGCTGGACCAGGGCGGCCTGCGCGATGCCGAGACCTGGCCGCGCCTGGAGCCCCACGTCCGGCTGAGCGGCCTGGACACGATGCGCTTCACCACCGAGGTGTTGCCGTTGCTGACCGGCGCCCCCGGGGTCGCCATCGAGGTCCGCGGCGAGCCGACCGCCTACCGGGAGTCGGGCGACTCGCTGCGGATCGGCGTGTCGACCGACGAGGTGGCGGGCGAGACCGACTGGTTCGACCTCGGCGTCCGCATCACCGTCGAGGGGCGTGAGGTCCCCTTCACCCAGGTGTTCGTGGCCCTGGCCGCGGGGGAATCCCATCTCCTGCTCACTGACGGCGCCTACTTCTCGCTCGAAAAGCCCGAGCTGCAGGCGCTGCGCGGCCTCATCGAGGAGGCGCGGGCGCTCCAGGACGCACCTGCAGGGCAGCTGCGCATCAGCCGCTTCCAAGCCGGGCTGTGGGACGAGCTGGCCGAGCTGGGTGTGGTCGAGCGGCAGGCGCGGGCCTGGCGCGAGCAGGTGGGGGGGCTGCTGTCGCTGGAGGAGGTGTGCGCGGAAGCGCCGCCGGGGCTGGCGGCCTGTCTGCGGCCCTACCAGCGCGACGGGTTCGCCTGGCTGGCGTTCCTGTGGCGGTTCCGGCTGGGCGGCATCCTGGCCGACGACATGGGCCTGGGCAAGACCCTGCAGTCGCTGGCGCTGATCTGCCATGCCAAGCAGGCCGACCCCGCGATCGCCCCGTTCCTCGTCGTCGCGCCGACCAGCGTCGTGTCGAACTGGTCGAACGAGGCCGCGCGTTTCGCGCCCGACCTCGAGGTGGTGGCGATCACGGACACGTTGCGGCGCCGGGGCCGGCAGCTCGATGAGCTCATCGCGGGCGCCGAGCTCGTGGTCACCACGTACACGTTGTTCCGACTCGACTTCGACGACTACGCGGCTGCGGGGTGGTCAGGTCTCATCTTGGACGAGGCCCAGTTCGCGAAGAACCACCAGTCGAAGGTGCACCAGTGCGCGCGGCGGCTGCCGGCGGCGTTCAAGCTCGCGATCACCGGCACGCCGATGGAGAACAACCTGATGGAGCTGTGGTCGCTGCTATCGATCACCGCTCCGGGGCTGTTCCCCAGCCCGACGCGGTTCCGTGAGCGCTACGCGCGGCCGATCGAGCGCCAGTCGGACACCGAGCTGCTGGCCAGGCTGCGCCGGCGGATCAAACCGCTGGTCAAACGCCGGACCAAGGCACAGGTCGCGGCGGACCTGCCCGCCAAGCAGGAGCAGGTCCTCGACGTCGAGCTCGACCCCGCCCACCGCCGCATCTACCAGCGGCACTTGCAACGGGAACGGGCCAAGGTCCTGGGCTTGATCGACGACATGGACCGCAACCGCTTCACGATCCTGCGCTCGCTGACCTTGCTGCGCCAGCTCAGCCTGCATCCCGGGCTCGTCGACGCCGAGCACCGGCGCCTGGGCAGCGCCAAGCTCGACGTGCTGCTCCCCCAGCTCGCCGAGGTCATCGACGGCGGGCACCGCGCGCTGGTCTTCAGCCAGTTCACGACGTTCCTCGGCCACGTCCGCGAGCGGCTGGACGCCGCGGGCATCAGCTACGCCTACCTGGACGGCAAGACCCGCAACCGGGCCAGGGTCGTGCAGCGGTTCAAAGACGGGGACGCGCCGGTGTTCCTGATCAGCCTCAAAGCGGGCGGGTTCGGGCTCAACCTCACCGAGGCGGACTACTGCTTCCTGCTCGACCCGTGGTGGAACCCCGCCACCGAGGCGCAGGCCGTGGACCGCACGCACCGCATCGGGCAAACCCGCAACGTCATGGTCTACCGCCTCATCGCCACCGACACCATCGAGGAGAAGGTGCTGGCCCTGGCCACACGCAAGGCCGAGCTGTTCTCCGGCGTCATGGACGAGGGCAACGCCTTCGGCTCCAGCCTGGACGCCGACGACATCCGCGCGCTGCTCGCCTGACCGTCACGGGGCCTCGGTGGCCGGGTCACCCACCGGCGGCGGCGAGCAGTGCGACCAACTCGTCGATCACCTACGGGACGCTGAGCATCGAGATCAGGACGATCGCGGCGTCGAGCACGGGGCTCCTCGACGAACACCTCACGGCCCTCGCCAGCGACGTCGAGGATCTGGTAGAGGTTGGCCTCGATGGTCGCGCGCGCTCCCGTTTGGCCACCGATCCCTCAGACCACGACGTCCCGGTCAAGCAGGTCCAACTGCTCCGCCCGCCCGGCCAAGCGCTCGCCCGGCCCGATCGGGTCAGCCCCCGCCAGGGATGAAGTAGTCCAGGTAGTCGCCGGGCTGGGCTACGGTCGGCGCGAGGGCGGACAGCAGGCGGTACTCCTGCACGGTCATCCCGGAGTCAGCCGATGATCAGGTCGGGTCGCAGCGCCGCGATCTCCTCGACGTCGAACCCCAGGTAGCCCAACTGGCGTGGCCTCGCGTCGCCCGGCTGCTCTCGAGGTTCGGCGCCTCCCGCGAGCCGACGTCCGTCAGCGTGGACAGGTCGAACCCGGCCGGAAGACGGTCCCGGACGCTCCCGAGATCGTCGTCGCAGTACTCGTCACCGGCGATCGGGATGATCCCCAGCTTGAGCAGGCAGGCAGGCCGCCGTCGAGGAGAACAGCGCGATCGCCCGGGTGGACGCGATGGGAACCGTGCTGACCCCCAGCACGTGGCGCACGCTTCTCGTCGGTATGTCCGGGGTCTGCGGGGCCGCGGCGCCGCAGACCGGTGAGCGTCAGCAGTGCGGCGGTCCCGGTGAGGAACTCCCGTCGGGAGGCTCCCGTCCCGCGCTCCCGCCTCTCGAGCGTACCCCACAATACAGCAGGTTCACCATACCTAAACAACTGTGGCCGGCATTCCCCTACGAGGTCAGATCCCGACGACCCGGAGTTCGCCAGGCGATCGCGGTCTTGGCCGCGCTCGCAGGCGACGGCAACTACTCCGCGTGGCCAGCGACCTCAGGAGTCAGCTGTTGCTGTCGACGTAGATGAGCGTTGCAGCCCTGTTGGCGAGCGCGACCTCGCCGTCGCCAGCGTCAGCCGACACGGTCGTGCCATCCCCGTACAGGCGAACCATCGTGTCTGGGCGCAACCCGGACTCGCCCAGCAGGCGCATCGTGTCGACGTCGCCCTGAAGCCACTCCGAAGAGATAGACGATCCTGGCCTTCCGTGACGCGGCCGCCGCCGCCGCGAGCGTTAGGGTCCGGGTGAGCGTCGTGGACCCTGAGCGTCTCGACGACTACCGCGCCCACGGCGGGTACGCGGCGCTGCGGCGGGCGGTCGACCTCGGCCCCGCGGGGGTGATCCGTGAGGTCACCGACTCGAAGCTGATGGGCCGTGGCGGCGCCGCCTTCCCCACCGGTGTCAAGTGGGACGCGGTCAGCACGTCGCCGGTCCGCCCGCGCTGCCTCATCTGCAACGCGGACGAGTCCGAGCCTGGCACGTTCAAGTACCGGGTCCAGATGGAGTCGGACCCCTTCGCCCTCATCGAGGCAACTCGGCGAGCTGGCGCAGGTCATGCGCGACGCCTCGATCTGTGGCCTGGGCCACACCGCCGCCATCGACGGCGCCGAGGTACGCGTCCCCGAGGGCTCGACGCTGCTGGAAGCCTGCCGCGCCCAAGGCATCGAGGTGCCCACCCTGTGCGCCTTGGAGACGCTCACGCCCGTCAACGTCTGCAGGGTGTGCGTCGTGGAGGTCGAACGCTCCCGCGTCCTCG
>JBOGED010000168.1:0-7299 GCA_050743625.1 Egibacteraceae bacterium
GCAGCCTCCTGGGCCAATCGGGCTCGCAGAAGAGCAGCGTGCCGGCCATTGCCAGCACCGGGAACACCCCGATGAGGAACAGGCGGGCGTTCAACAGGTGGAAGGCGGCGAGGGCAACGAGCGCGAGCACGCGGGTCCGGCGGCAGAGCAACAGCGGGACCGCGAGCAGGTCGAGGGCGGTGCCCAGCCAGGCCGCCACCAGACCCGCGGCCGGCTCGGTGAACAAGGGGCCGAGGACCGGGAAGTCCGCTCGATCCGCCAGCCACATTCCCATCGGCTCGCCCGCCAGCCAGTCCGGCCCGAGCTTCGCGACGCCGGCATAGAAGTACATGACGCCGACCTGGAAGCGGAGCAGCCACAGCGCCCACGCGGGCGCGTGGTCGCCGCGGAGCGCGGGACGCAAGGCCGCGTCCACCGACCATTGCCGGTGAGCCGGCACGATCGCGAGGACTCCCAAGACCAAGATGATGAAGTAGAAATGATTCAGGTATCGGGCCTGTTCCAGCAAGAACTGGTAGGTGAAGGCCAAGGCGAGCAACGGCACGGCCAGACGGTATGCAGCGCCCAGCGTCACGAGCACGGCCAGGACTCCGATTACCGTCCATAAGCCGTACATCCCCCCGGCGGGCAGGTGCGGGAGCCAGCCGAACCCCGGATAGGGCAGGTTGAGCTCCGGTGAGATCCAGTATCGGGAGATCCATCCGTGACTGAAGTAGCGTGAGGTCTCCCAGACCAGCACCAACCCGAACATGACACGGAACGCCACGATCCCGGCGATGTCCACCGGCTCGAGCAGTGCCTGGCGCAGTCTCTTGATGTGGAGCGGCGAGGTGTCAGGGAAGTGTTCGCCGACGACCTCGACTGACGGCCCCAGCATGGTCCGTGATCTCGCCTGAAGGGCGGCGACGCGCTCCCGAACGCTCAAGCCGTGACACCTCCGTCAAGGGTCGTGAGACGATCCTTGACATCATGGGATCTCCGGACTCGGGATCAGCTCACTGAGCTTGTCCACATGGGCTGGGTACGCGGCGGCGTAATCCTGCACTGTGCACAGTACGGTGAAGTGCTCCACCAGACTGGGGTGTTTCACCCAAACGGGGCCGCACATCGTCCCGTTTGCCGGATTCTCATCCTCCAGAGGTTTGTCAATGGCGCCAGCCGGCATGAGCTGCTGTGCAGTGCAGGAAAATGCCGGCTGGCGCCGCTGTCCCATGACCGGAAAATCCGGCAAATGGGGCGCTCAGTGGCAGATTCTGGTCTCAGTGCGGGGCCAGCACATACCGCGCGCCTTGTGTGCGGGTGCTCTGCGGCGTGAGGTGCATGCCCGGGCGCATCTGCACGTAAGCGCACACCCGCCGGGCCGCACGCTCGTATGGTCCACACACGCCGACGCCGCGCGGTCAAGCCACTCCTCCAGCCCGCAGCTCAACCGCGTACCGGCGCGCTTAACACCGAACGCCCAGTGACACGGAAGCCGCTGGCTGCGCGACGTCCCTTCAACCTTCAAGAGCGCTGCACCCAAGTTATTTGGGCCCAAGGCCTTAGTGGTCCCTTCCGGAAATATCGTTACGTATCGAGGGCGGCACTGCGCCCTGCTCGCAAGGCGCGCCGAGTACGCATATCCGCAAGGCTCATATGTAAGCGAGGCGCAACGCCGCGAGCGGGGATGCAGGGCCGTCCGAATACCAACGGATTTACGGATGGGGCCACTTAGCCCTGCGTTCTTGTGACGACGGTCGCGAGCGCGGCGCGTGACGTCACTCCGAGTTTGGCGAATGCGCGTGAGAGATGAGTCTCGACGGTCTTCTCGCTCATCAGCAACGTCCGCGCGATCTGCCGGTTGGTGTACCCATGGGTGACCAACTCGGCGATCTGGGATTGCCGCTTGCTCAGCCCGCCGGACATCTCATGGCCCGCTACCGGCTTAGCGGTGTCCAGCGTTGCTCTTTTCCATCCCATCTGCCCCGCTCCTTGTACGAACGCCCTTGTCGTGGCGGCCCTCCGCTTCCCGTCGAATCCTGGATGCGTTCCGCGTCAGGTGCGGCCAGTCCTCCCGTGCCCGGCGGCGACGGCAGCCACCACCGCGCCACGATGGCAACATTGCCAGCACCTGGTTGATCCGCTGTTGAAGCCGCGTTGAAGGCGCGACGCTCTACGGCGAAACGGGTCTACGCGTTTACCGAGTAGAGTGGGAAGTAGCTGTCCACCGACTCCCGCTCGTAGCGCTCGGACAGCTCGGGGATGCCCTCGAACGGCGTAACCTGGCGCTCAGCGCAGTCGGGCAGCCAGCCCGTCGCCTCCTGCACGTCGCGGATACGCGCGGAGTCCTGGAACCGCCAGGCGTGGGTGTGCACGTGGATGTGCCACCGATACATTCCGAGGCTCTCAGGCGCTCCACAGTTTCATCCCGTCCTTCCAGCCGACCGTGGAGATCACGCCTTGCCGCGCCAGGCTCTTCAGTGTCGCGCGGTGCAGGCCTCCGCCTAGGTTGTCGAGGAATATCGCGACACCACGGCCGCCGCTCAACTCGGCGACGATCTCCAAGAAACGCGCCTCCGATACCCTGTACCGCTCGAGTGCGCTCGGGTCGTCGGACCGCTTCGCGGCGAGATAGTTGATATCGGGGAACTCCCGGCGATCGATAGCCGTCGCGCCGGAGGCCGCGATCTCGGCCAGCCGGCTGCACCGGCCGGAAACCATGGCCGTCTTGAACCCCTCATGCCGCGCCAACTCGAGCTCAGCGAACACTACACCGCCACCCCAGCCGACGACCAGAGGCGGGTCTCCCCACGCGTCCTCGACCTGGCTACGCCAGCATCGGCTGGCCACTCGCCAGTTGTCCCAAGCCGTAAAGTACCGCGCGAATGGCGCCCATCGCAGGATCGCGTGCCTGGACTCCTCCGGCAGCGGCACCAGGCGGTTCGCCGAGGTGACGAACCGCCGCGCGAGCAGGCCCGGCGAGCCGGGCGCGTCGTAACCTGAGATCGTCCGCGCGTATCCCTGGTCGTCCACCTGCCCGAAGGGGATCCACAGGCAGTCCTGACCAGGCCGCAAGCCTCGCATCGACGCTCCGGTGCTCAACACCCGCACGACCCCGCAGGTGCCGATCACGATCCGCTCCTCGCCTCGATGGCGCACCACGTCGATTGGGCGCCGAGCGACGGCATGCTCCATGTTCGCTTCCCAGCAGCCGGCTCTCGGTTCGACGAGCACCTCGCGGTCGCCGGGACGGCTGACCGGAATGTTCACGAGTGTCAGCTCGCCACGAGGCAGTGCGCGACCGTGAGCACTCGCCGGGCCCGGGTGCAGTACCCATGCTTTCGTCGTGTCCATCTGGAGCATCCCCCCGCTAGCTCGTGCGAGACGGCAGCGTCCGGTGAGCGAGGCGCTGGGCGTCCTCGTCCGACATCTGGGCCAACTGCTCGACCAGCGCGCGCTCGACCAGATCCGCGAGCCGCTCCACGGTCCTGGTCTCGAAGACCGTATGGATCGGCAACTCCACTTGCCATCCCTGACGGACGCGCGAGACCATCTGGGTCGCTTTGATGGAATTGCCACCGAGGGAGAAGAAGTCGTCGTCCAGGGCGACCTGCTCCACTCTGAGGACCTGGCACCACAGTGCCGCGACGGCCCGCTCCGTCTCGGTGGCGGGCTCACATCGTGGGTGTGCCGCGCGTGACCGCTCGGCCGCCTCCTCCAGCGATGGCAAGGCGGCGAGGTCCAGCTTGCCGCTTCCGGTCAGAGGCATGCCGTCGAGCATGACGATCACGCCGGGCACCATGTGCTCGGGCAGGACGGCGGCCACCGCCTCCCGCAACTCCAAGGCGGGCGGCGCGGGGCCGTCTGGTACCACGTAGGCGACGAGCGTGTCGTTCGTTCCGGTGGCACCGCCCTGGGATGATCGGGCAAGGACGGCGCACTCGGCGACCCTCTCATGCCGCAGGAGGGCGACTTCTACCTCGCCTGTCTCGATCCGAAAGCCGCGGACCTTGACCTGCCGGTCCACCCGGCCGAGGAACTCCAACTCGCCGTCCGCTGTCCACTTGACCAGATCACCCGTCCGGTACAGGCGCCCGCCCGGCTGGTCGCCGAACTCGTCCGGGACGAACCGCTCGGCGGTCAACCCCGGCCGCTGAAGGTAGCCATGGGTGACGCCGGTGCCACCGACATGCAGCTCCCCGGTGACCCCGACCGGCACGGGCCGCCCAAGCGTGTCAAGTACCCGGACCACGACGTTGTCGATCGGCCCCCCGATCCCGGGCGTTCGCGTGGCGTCCGTGCAGTCGGCGGCCGAGACCCAGATCGTCGCCTCGGTCGGCCCGTACGCGTTGATGACCCGGCGCCCCAGGGAGCTCCAACGCCGCACCAGCTCAGCCGGCACCTGCTCACCGGCAAGCACGAGCACGCGAAGGTCGGGAAGGTCACCGGAGGGCATCGCGGACATCGCGGAGGGCGTAATGGTGAGCGCGGTAATGCGCTGCTGGCTGAGCAGCTCGAGCAAGCCGGACCCATGCTCTGGGAAGATGCTGTAGTCGACCAGGTTCTCCGCGAGCGGGTTCGACTCGACGTCGGTGTGGGTGAAGGTGAACCCCGTAGAGTTGCGGAACGCGAGGTTCGGCACCCGGTCGAGTCCCCCGCCCTCGTCGAGCGCGGTCAGCACCTGTGTCAGCGTGCGCTCGCCTTCTCGACCGATCACGTAGATGTCCGCGCCCAGGTAGTCGAAGAGCGCCTCTAGATCGGCCTGGCTGGCCATCTGGGCTTGGTTCGCGATGTACGGGCCGCCGATGATGATGATATTGGCGGTTGTGTTGTGCTCTCGGATGAATGAGACGATCTCCAGGATCGGCTGGGCGGAGACGTAGAGCGTGGTCGTGACCGCGACGGTCCGAACCTCTTTTCGGTCAGCTTACGACGCAGCTGCTCCCGCTCGCGGTGGAAAGGTTCACATAGTCGAACGTGAACCCGTGCTTCGCGAGGAAACTGCCGAGATACGTGATGACCGGCCACAAGAAGTCGGAGTTATGGAACGTCGCCGCCGGGGCCTCGGCCCCTCCCGCGTGGAACTTTGTCAGCACGTCGAGGGCACGGTAGAGCTTTCCTTCCATCTCGACGAAAGCCAGGCGCAGATCCTGGGGCGCACCGGAGTCCTTACCCATCGACTTCACCGTTCTTACGTACGTCGTGAAGTCGAAATCATTGAACCCGACGAGGAGGCAGTCCACCGTGGACTGACCGCTGTCCAATACTGTCGCGCGACGGGACGCGAGCGCCGGTTCTTCTCGCCTGGTGAGTTGCAGCAGTTGGCGACCGTTGCCGTCTTGCACTTCTCATCTCCTCGCGTCCGCCCCTACTCGAGCACGATCGTCGCTCACCGGGGGATGGCAGTCCCTGCAACCAGGATGTGAGAGGACGGAGAGACTGAACAGTCGGGGGTAAGTATTTGGTGATGCCGTAGCTGGTCGGGTTACGGCGGAGTGTTGGGCGGGATGCTGGAGCGGTCGAGCGGGTCGGGGGTGCGGTCGGGCGGTGGTCAGTGTGGGATGCTGGACATGCGGGTCTGGATTGTGTGTTCTTGGGGTGATGAAGCCGTTTGAGCCGTCTGGGAGCGAGGCCGAGTATTGGCGGGCTCAGGCCGAGCGGTTGGGGGCGGAGAACGAGGAGCTGCGGGGCCAGGTCGCCGCGTTGGCCGAGAAGGTGGCGACGCTATCGCGGCTGCTGTTCGGGAAGTCCTCGGAGAAGTCCTCGCCGCCTGCGCCTGAGGCGACGGACGGCGCGGACGGCGGCGGGCCGGCGCGCCGCAAACGTGGTCAGCAGCGGGGTGGCCCGGGTCATGGCCGGCGGGACTACTCGCATTTGCCGACCACCGAGGAGATCTGGGACCTGCCCGAAGACGAGCGGGTCTGTGGGCGTTGCGGCACGCCCTACACCCCGTTGGGGGAAGACGTCTGCGAGCAGATCGACTGGCAGGTGCGCGTCTGCCGGGTGATCCACCGGCGGCCGACCTACCGGCGCGGCTGCCGCTGTATGGTGCCCGGGGTGTTGTCGGCCCGGCCGGTGGGCAAGCCGATCCCCAAGGGCCGTTTCACGGTCGGGTTCCTCGCGCGGCTGCTGGTCAACAAATATGTGCTCGGCCAGCCGTTGCACCGCATCAGCGCCGCGCTTGGCCTGGACGGCCTCGACGTCGCCGACGGTACCCTCGTCGGGGTGCTGAAAGCCCTGAGCGGGCTGCTGGCCCCTTTGGAGACCGCGATCCGCGCCCACAACGCCGCCAGCGGGCATCTGCACGCCGATGAGACCAGCTGGCAGGTGTTTGAGACGGTGGACGGCAAGGCGAATCACCGCTGGTGGTTGTGGGTGTTCGTCGGGCCCGACAGCACAGTGTTTCGGATCGCGCCGTCCCGGGCCACCAAGGTCTTGGCCGACCATTTAGGCGTCGACGCGGCGGACCTGGCCGCCGGGATGTTGCCTGATGGGCGGCAGCTGTTGCTGTCCTCCGACTTTTACACCGTCTACCAGGCGTTCGGCGCTCTCGACGGCGTACAGCCGCTGTGGTGTTGGGCGCACATCCGCCGCTATTTCATCCGCGCCGGGGACGCCCACCCCGCCCTGGCCGGCTGGGCCGCCGCGTGGACCGAACGGATCGGCCGGCTCTACGTCGCCCACGCCGCCATGCGCGCGGCCGCTCAAGGCAGTCCCGAGCGCGCCCGGGCGCAGGCCGCGTTCGCCGACGCGTTCGCCGCGATCGATGCCGCCCGCCAAGCTCAGGCCAGCGACCCGGCGACCCCCGCCGCGGCCGCGAAGGTGTTGGCCACCTTGGACCGCGAGTGGCAGGGACTGGCCCGCCACGAGCAATATCCCGACGCGCCGCTGGACAACAACACCGCCGAGCGCGCGCTACGCAACCCGGTCGTGGGACGCAAAAACTACTACGGCTCCGGCGCGGTGTGGGCAGCCGAGCTGGCCGGGCGAGCCTGGACGGTCACCGCGACCGCCGAGAAAGCCGGGCTCAACCCGCTGAGCTACCTGACCGACTATCTGCACGCCTGCGCGAACGCTGGCGGACGGGCGCCTGAGGGCGCCGCGCTCGATGCGTTCCTGCCATGGACCAAAGCGCCCGCCGAGCACGGCGCGTCGGTCGCCGGGCCTCAGCCTGACCCCTGACCGCCAAGGCCAGCGCCACCAACCCAGCGCACACGCGCCGCCTCCGCGGGCGCTTCTTAACCGCGCCCTGACCACGCCGAACAACCCCAAGAACCGGCCGGCCCACCCCCAAAACACACGGCAAAACCGAATACTTAC
>JBOGED010000169.1:0-3147 GCA_050743625.1 Egibacteraceae bacterium
TGTACGTGGCGTGTGTGATCGATTTGTACGCCCCGCGCGGTCGTGGGTTGGGCGATGGCTGATCACATGCGCGCCGAGTTGGTGTGTGAGGCGACGAGGATGGCGATCGACCGGCGCCGCCCGGCGGCGGGGTTGATCTTTCATTCCGATCGGGGCAGCCAGTACCTGTCCGGCGCTCACCGGGAATTGTTGGAATCCCACCATATCCGCCAGTCGGTGGGTGCGGTGGGGGCTTGTTGGGACAACGCGGTGGCGGAGAGTTTTTGGGCGACGTTGAAGTGTGAGTTGGTGTACACGATGTCGTTCGCGACACGTGAGGACGCGGTCGCCGAGATTTTTAATTACATTGAGGGGTTTTATAATCGTAGGCGTCGGCATTCGTTTTTGGGTTACGTTTCTCCTCTTGACTTTGAGATGGGTAATAGTATAATAGGGGAGGTAGCGGCCTAACCGGCACCTGTCTACCAAAACGGGGCAAGTCCCCACCCGGTCAGCCGACCGGTTGAACAGCCGCACCTCGACACCGCGTAGCACGAGGTCGGCGGCCAAAGCACAGCCGACGTTCCCCGCACCAAGCACCGCAACCACAGGAGTCGAACTGCTCATTCGTCCCTCGAGGGTCAGCCGGTCTGCAGCGCCACGAATGCGGCGAGCGCGCCGAGGACGTTCGTGGCGGTATGCGCGATAATTGGGGCCACGAGGCTCCCGCTGCGCATCCGTAGGAAGCTGAACACCCCACCGGCCAGGGCGGTCACCCCAACCCCGGCGGCCACGGCGAGGAAGGCGGCCAGCGGGCCCGCAAGCGGTACGTTCGCGTGCACGTTCGCCAGCGTCGGGGTGATGTGCCACAGGCCGAACACCCCGCTCGACACTACCACCGCACCGCGCGGGGAAAGGCCGCGGACCAACCCGGCAAGCAACACACCGCGAAACGCGACCTCCTCCAGCAGCACCGTGCCTAGGGGGATGCGTACGAGCACATGGCCCGCGAATGCCAGCGGGGTCAGACCGGCCAGGCGCTGATCCCGTAGCAGGGACGCAGCGGTTGGGATCGCGGTGGCGAGGCCGAGCGCCAGGGCAACGACCGCGGCGGCAGCCACCCCGGCGCGCAGGCCGTAGGCCAGGCGATCCCGCGCCAGCCCCAGCTCGTCCCAACCCAGCCCGGCACGGCGCGCCGCTGCCAGAAGGCCGGCCACAAGACTGAGGTTGAGCCCGATGACCACCCAGCCAGGGGGCTGCAACGCGCCCAGCGCGTTCCCGTACCCGGCGAGGAACACGCACAGTGCGACTGTCCCGCGGGTCATCGGCGAACTCGCCCTCCCCTCACCGGCGCAAAGACCTCTCATCGGATGGATCAAAGCTCGCGGCGCCAAGGTCGCCAAGACCTTGCCAGGGACCACATGCGATCGGCCGCCATGCAAGACCCGCCAGCAGCCGTCAGTTTCCTCCGGATGCGGAGGAAACTGACCGGTCAACGCGCCAAGACGTGGCGAACGGCGTCGCTTTCCCTCGTATCCGCAGGAAAGTTGAGGGTCAGCGAGAGGGCTGCGCACTCTGGCGCTGAGTTTCCGAGCTCTAGGATGGTCGTCTATCGCGCTACACCGAGGGCCATTAATGCAGGATCGAAGATGTTGACATCGGAGCACCGACAGGCCGCGATCGGGCTATGGGTCCTCGGGGGGCTCAATGCGTTCACCGCGTTGCCGGTGGTGCTTGGGAGAGGGCCTGTGGCGCAGGTCTCCCAGGCGCGCACGTTCGCCGCCGTCGCGCTGGTGGTCGGGATCGTGTTTATCGTCCTGGGCTTCGGCACGAGGCTTGGCAACCGCAGGGCGATGCTCGGCGCCGTCGTCATGCTGGCCCTGTTCGGCGTCTACCAGCTCTATGGGCTCTTCGCGACAGGAAGCTTTCGAGGGCTTGTGCCGCTGCTCATCACCGGACTGATCCTTTCCCTCATCGTCCGCGCATTGCGGACCTGATGCTGATCGCCGCTCTTCAACGCTGTGGGAGGACCCATGACAGTTTTGGTGACCGGAGCGACCGGCCAGGTCGGCCGGAACGTGGTCGAGCAGCTCGCCGAGGCGGGCGAGCGAGTGCGGGCCATGACCCGGGCACCGGAGAAGGCCCGGCTGCATCACGCGGCCGAGGTGGTGCGCGGCGACCTCGACGAGCCCGAGTCGCTGACGAACCTCTTGAGGGATGTGGACCGCATGTACCTGTTCCCGTGCCCGGGTACGGCGCGGGAGATCGTCGACCTCGCGAAGCGATCCGGCGTGCGACGCATCGTGGTGCTGTCGTCCGGATCCGTCGCGGCCGGGTACGACACGGACTACCAGTACCCTGTCGAGCAGGCAGTGGAGGCGTCCGGGCTGGAATGGACGCACCTGCGGCCCGGCGAGTTCATGTCGAACAAGCTGCACCTGTGGGGGCCGTCGATCCGCGCGGAGCGGGTCGTGCGCTATACCAACCCCGACCTTCCGGCGAACCCGATCCACGAGGCGGACATCGCCGCCGTCGGTGTGGCCGCCCTGCTGCAGGACGGGCACGCCGGTCAGGCCTACCTCATGTCCGGCCCCGAGGTGATCACCCAGCGCGAGCAGGTCCGGCTCATCGGCGAGGCCCTCGGCGTCCAGGTCCGGTTCGAGGAGGTCACCCCCCAGGAGGGGCGGCGGATCCTGCAGTCGTACGGCGGTTGGGCCGCGGCCAACGCGGACTTTCTCATGGGCTTCGAGGGCTTCTCGGCAGACTCGGACGGCCAGGAGTTCTCGGCTGAGGACCTCGCCGAGATGATGCGCCCCCTACCGACCGTCGAGCAGGTGCTAGGCAGGCCACCCCGCACGTTCGCGGAATGGGCACGGGACCACGTGGCCGACTTCCGCTAAGCGACGCCGCCCGGGCTCTTACGGCGCTGGTGTGTCGGCTAGGTCGCCAAATAGGCGAGCCAGCCGACCCCCGATCTTCGTTGCCTGAGGAGCATCGGCTCCGCAAGCTGACCTCGATCCCCAACCGCTCCGCCACCAAACCCCCTGCTCAGACGCAGCGCCCCCGGCGAGACTCGAACTCACGACACATGGTTTAGGAAACCACTGCTCTATCCTCTGAGCTACGGGGGCTCGGGGGATGTGGGTGAACTGTAGCCAGGGTGGACTC
>JBOGED010000170.1:0-3731 GCA_050743625.1 Egibacteraceae bacterium
CTGCAGCTTCCTCCGCATGCGGAGGAAGCTGCAGGTTAAACTCGCGACGCGAGCCGGAACACGCGACTTCCTCCAGATCCGAAGGAAAGCTGGGGGTCACGCGCATCGGTACGCCCCCGGTAGCGCGTGGCGTGGTCTGGCGAGGTGCAGTCGTGCGTATGCCTGAGGTGATCGCCCCAGCGCGTTACCCAGCTGGACCGAGTTCGGGCCAGGCCTTCCCCGAACAGGGATTTCGGGGCACATACGCCCCGAAACCCTGTTCGGGGACACGGGTGGGCGCGGGACACCCCACGCTCGCGGCTGGCGGCCTCGTCGAGCGAGCCGCATACCTGCCGTCATGGGTGCCCAGTCTCGGCGGGACGCCCGCGTGACGCTCGGCACTGAGCCGCGACTATGGGGCCATGAGCGAGCGTGAGCGTCTGGCCGATCCGGCAGACCGGGTGGACCAGGCTGGTCGCCGACCTCACCATCGACGCCGGAAAGCGGGATCCCGCATGAGCGCGGAGCAAGAGTTCGACGTGGTAGTGATCGGCGCCGGCCCGGCGGGTGAGAACGCCGCCGGTCGTTGCGCCGGTGGCGGGCTATCCGTGGCGATCGTGGAGCGTGAGCTGGTCGGCGGCGAGTGCTCCTACTGGGGCTGTATCCCGTCGAAGGTCCTGTTGCGCCCGGGGGAGGCGCTGGCCGCCGCCCGCCGTGTGCCGGGAGCGGCCCAAGCCGTCACCGGTCGGGTCGACGCCGGCGCCGCGCTCGCCCGGCGTGATGCCATGACCGCCGGGTGGAGTGACGAGGGGCAGCTCCCGTGGCTCCAGGACCGGGGCATCACCCTGTTCCGTGGGCAGGCGCGCCTGGCCGGCGAGCGGCGCGTCGAGGTCGAGCGGGACGGCGGCGAGGTGACCACCCTGACCGCCCGCCGCGCCGTCGTGGTCGCCACGGGGACCGCCGCGGTGATCCCGCCCATCCCCGGCCTCCGTGAGATCAACCCGTGGGACAACCGCGACGTCACCGCCGTCAAAGAGGTACCGCGCCGCCTGCTCGTCCTCGGCGGTGGGGTGATCGGCTGCGAGATGGCGCAGGCGCTGCGGCGGCTCGGCTGCGAGGAGGTCACCGTCGTCGAGGGCCTCGACCGGCTGCTGGGCAACGAGGAGCCCTTCGCCGGCGACGAGGTCCGCGCCGCCTTCGAGGCCGAGGGTATCACCGTGATCACCGGCTCGAAGATGGCCGCGGCACGGCGCGATCCCGGCGGGATCGTCGCGACGCTCGGGGACGGGCGTGAGCTGGCCGGCGACGAGCTGCTCGTCGCCGTCGGGCGCCGTCCCTCTACGGGTGACCTGGGCTTGGAGACGGTCGGGTTGGAGCCGGGCCGCTGGATCCCCGTCGGCGACCAGCTCCGTGTCCCTGGCCACCCCTGGCTCTACGCGGTCGGCGACTGCAACGGCCGCGCGCTGCTCACGCACGTGGGCAAGTACCAGGCGCGGCTGGCGGGCGACGCGATCTTGGGCCGGAACGTCGCGGACGAGGGCGTGGTCCCGCGCGTCACGTTCACCGACCCTCAGGTGTGCGCCGTCGGGCTGACCGAGGCGCAGGCGCGCGAGCGCGGCCTCGACGCCGTGACCGTCGAGACGAGCACGGGCGGCGTGGCCGGCGCCGCCACGCTCGGCGAGGGGATCGCGGGGACGAGCAAGCTCGTCGTCGTGGACGGCGTCATCGTCGGCGCGACCTTCACCGGCCCTGGTGTCGCGGAGCTGCTGCACTCGGCCACGATCGCGATCGTCGGGAAGGTCCCGATGGCACGACTGTGGCACGCGGTGCCGTCCTTCCCGACGATCTCCGAGGTCTGGCTGCGCCTCATGGAGGCGTACGGCCTGTAGTGCCGCGCCATGAAAGAGGACGCCACACGGGACCTTTCTTGCATCGAGCTCGTCGAGCTGGTCACCGACTATCTCGAAGGGACGCTGGCCCCTGGCCGCGCCGACGACATCTCCCCCGACGCCCCGGACGAGCTGATCCGCGCCTTCCGCGCCTGGCGGGATTAACGTCCTCGTGAAAGCACACGGGTTGGATTAACGTGAGTAGCCGGTATCGTTAACCAGGCCGCGCGCCATTAATGGGAGCGTTAATCGGGTCATGGATGCCACACAGTTCTCCGCCAGCGACAGGGGCCGCGTGCGCCGGACCCTCGACGGTTACGCCGCGTTCTTCCCGAACCCTCTGCCGCGCAAGGTCGAACTCGAACACCAGACGATTTTGCGGTTCGAAGAGGCGACCGCCGCGCTACACCGGCTGGCGGGCGTCGGCCTCCTGCTCCCGGACCCAAGCCTGCTCGTCGCGCCATACATCCGCCTTGAGGCCGTCTTGAGCTCGAGGATCGAGGGGACGCAGACCAGCGTCTCCGAGCTGCTGCAGTTTGAGGCCGCGCCGACGCCAGACGCGGCTTCACAGGACGCCGTCGAGGTACTCAACTACGTCAAAGCCTTGGACCATGGAGTATCCCGCCTCAGGCAAGGTTTCCCGCTGAGCCTCCGGCTGATCCGCGAGGTCCACGAGCGCCTGCTGGAGGGCGTGCGTGGCCAAACCCAGCAGCCTGGCGAGTTCCGCAGGTCAGCGAACCGGATCGGGCCTCCGGGTTGCGGGCTGGCCGACGCGACGTTCGTCCCTCCCCCCATCGACGAGATGCACGACGCGCTTGCCGACCTCGAGCGCTTCCTCCACGAGGACGGCTTGCCGCTGCTGATCCGCCTCGCCATGGCGCACCACCAGTTCGAGGTCATCCACCCGTTCCTCGACGGCAACGGGCGGGTAGGGCGGCTGCTCATGTCGCTGATGCTGGTCGACCGAGGCGTCTTGGAGCAACCACTGCTCTATCTCTCGGTCTACTTCGAGCGCCACAGGTCCCGGTACTACGAGTTGCTGCTCGAGACGAGCCAGACTGGGGACTGGACACCTTGGTTCGACTTCTTCCTGGACGCCGTGGCTAGCCAGGCCAAAGATGCGCAAGCGCGCACGCTGCGGCTCATCGGGTTGCAGGCCCGGACCCGCCAGGAGTTGCTGGCGAGCACCGGCAACACGACCGTTGTCCGCCTTGGTGAGCTCCTCCTCGGCAAGCCGGTGGTAACGGCGGCGAGCGTGGCACGGGACCTCGCGGTCACGCCTCCGACGGCGCAGCGCGCGATCGGCGACCTGATCGAGCGCGGCGTGCTGGAGGAGATCACCGGACGGCGGACGAACCGCGTCTACCTGGCCAAAGAGATCATGGACTCCGTCTACGGCGAAGGCAGGTCCAGGCGCGTAGCTTGACGGCATGGTCGCGGTGGCACTCCTCGTGACAGCTGCCGCCGGGGCCGTCCTGTTCATGATCGTGCCGTGCGGAGTAAGCGAACCTTGTTCCCCCGAAATGTATCAAAAGGGGTATATTCTGGCTTCTGTGATCACCTAGTTCTGACTAGTCTACGGTGCGTCTAGCAAGGAGGCCCCGTGGACGACGACTAGGTGGGTGGTGTCAAACGGGCTCTTCGCCCGAAAAATGAGTTACTGAACGTGACGGAGCGCAGGTCAGAGGCCCGCGCTCCTGTTACTTTCCGTACGATTCGGAGAAAAACACCAGCCACCTAGGTGGGTGGTGTCTTTTGGGGTGAGTGCGGGCGTTTCGGTAGTTTTTGAGCGAGAATGAGGGGGGTCAGGTTCTGGGTTGGGAGTGGCGTATGACGTTGGGGTTTGCGGATCGCCAGGGCGGT
>JBOGED010000171.1:0-6853 GCA_050743625.1 Egibacteraceae bacterium
TGTCACGGTCCAGCGGCCGTTTGTGCGGCGTGCGGCCCATGGCCACGACCTCGGCCACGGTGAAGTCGAAGTCGGCGCTGCGCTCTTGGGCGACCACGGCGACACGGCGGGCGGTCTGGCGCGCGGACAGCGAGGCCAGCGGGTCACCGTCCAGGCTGATCAGCCCGGCCGCCGGGCGCTGCGCGCGGTAGACCGCGCGCAGCAACGTGGACTTGCCGCTGCCGTTGGGCCCGACCAGGCCCACGACCTCACCCTCGGCGACCGCCAGGTCGACGTCGGAGACGATCCGGGCTGCCGCCCAGCTCGACGGCCACGCCTTGCAGTTGCAGCCTCATGCGGTGCTCACCGACGCGTCCGCCGAGCGGCGGCGCAACAGCCACAGGAAGAACGGCACCCCACAGATGGCCGTGACAATCGTCAGCGGCATCTCGATGGGCGCTCTTAGCGTGCGCGCGGCCAGGTCGACCAGCTGCAGGAACCCCGCCCCGATCAGGGCGGTGACCGGCAGCATCCGCCGGTGGTCGGCCCCGACAAGAAAGCGCGCGGTGTGCGGGACGATCAGCCCGACGAACGCGATCGACCCGGAGACCGCGACCAGCACGCCGACCAGCAGCGAGGTCAGGAAAAACAGCTCAGCGCGGAACCAGGTGACGTTGACGCCCAGCGAGATCGCGGTCTCCTCCCCGGCCACCAGCGCGTTGAGGGGCCGCCAGCGCACCAGCAGCGCCACCAGCCCGACGGCCAGCGCGACCGCCGGGACCGGCAAGACGTTCCAGCGGGCCGCCGCCAGGCTGCCGAGCAGCCAGAACAGCACCTGCAACGCGGCCTGCCCGGTGTTGGCCTCTTGCAGCACGAAGCTGTACAAGGCCTGGAACAGATACGCGATCGCGACCCCGGACAGCAGCAGCCTGCCGGGCGTGATCCGCCCGCCGCGCTGTGCGAGTACATACACCAGCCCCAGCGCGACCAAGCTGCCGAGGAACGCCGCCCCAGAGAGGCCGAGCCCGCCGACGACTCCCGAGCCCAAGACCAACACGATCACGGCGCCCAGCGACGCGCCCGAGGACACCCCCAGCAGGAACGGCTCAGCCAGCGGGTTGCGGACCACCGCCTGCAACACCGCGCCGACCACCGCCAGCCCCGCGCCGACCAGCAGCGCCAGCAGCGCGCGTGGCATCCGAAACTCCCACACGATGCGATGCTCGACCGTGGTGAACGCCGGCTCCACCGTCCCGGGCGCGAGGTGGGACAGCACGATCTGCCACACCCGCCACGGGGGGACCCGCACCGCGCCGATGCCCACCGCCAGCAACGTCGCCCCCACCACCACGACCACCAGCACGACCAGCAACACCGCGAACCCCCCCACCCCACCACGCCCAACCCCACCCCCACGCCGACCAGGTGCCGGCGCCGCAGCGGGAGCAGTCGTTACCGATCGCGCGCTCACGCGTCCTCGAACGCTGCGATCTCGCGGACCGCGAGGATGTTGTGCGAGCCGGAGTGAGCGGCGACCGCCGGAACTGGAAGGAACCGCCGATCCTGCGCCGCCGCGCTGTCAAGGACCAGCGCGAACACCGTGCCCGCCTTCTCCTCCGCCGACGGGCCCGGCCCGCCGAAGATCACGAGCAACGCCTCAGGGTTGGAGGTCGCGACGCGCTCGGTCAGCACGTTACGGCCACCGGCCAGCTCGATCATCTCGTCCACGATGCCCGAGCCGCCATACGCGTTGACAGGCCCCGTGCCGCCATAGTAGGCCAGCACCTCGACCGGCTCGAGACCTTCGACGCGCTGCTCGACGTCGTCGAGAAGACCTTGGTACTCCGCCGCCAGCTCGGCGGCGCGGTCCGGGACACCGAAGATCTCACCGAGGTTGCGGATGTCGTCGAACATGCCGGCGATCGTGCCCGTCCGCACACCCTCGGGGTCGCACCAGCCGCCGGTGATGTACGCGGGAGCGCCGGCATCGGCGAGCTCTTCGACGGTGGCCCTACCCGACGCCGCATCGAAACCGCCGTAGTACGTTTCGATCACGAAGTCAGGCTCGAGTGCCAGCAGCGCCTCCCGGTTCGGCAGCGATTCCTCGGGCGAGATCTCGGGGATGGCGTCGTAGACCTGCCTCTGGCCGGGACGGACGCTGTCGCCGTTCTCGGAGAAGGTGGTGCGCCCGACGATCTGCTCGTCCCCGAGGCCAAGCGACACCAGGACCTCGAACACCGATTGGTAGCCGGTCACGACCCTGTCGGGCGGCTCGTCGAACGTGAGCCTTCGCCCGCAGTTCTCGACCGTGACCGGGAAGGCCGCGTCTCGGTCGCTTGCGCAGGGCTGAGGCCGAGGGTGGTCACGCGCGCCACGGCCGAGATGAGTGCTGCGGTCTTGCGCATCATGTCCCGCTTTCCTGGAACGCCCCGGGATGGAGGAACGCCGCGATCTCGGGGATCGCGAGGATGTTGTGGTAGCCGGAGTGCGTGGCGACCGCCGGCACCGGCAGGAACCGCCGGTCACGGGCCGCGGAGCTGTCGGGGATCAGCGCGAATACGGTGTCCGCCTTCTCCTCTGCCGACGGAACCGTCTCGCCGAAGAGGACGTCGTAGTCGAGCACGAGCATCGCCTCGGGATCGGAGGTCGCGATCCGCTCGACGCTGAGCTCGGCCCCGTACTCGTCGATGTCGGCCAGCACGTTGCGCCCGCCGGCGATCTCGATCATCTGGTGCATGAAGCCCCTGCCGCCGTAGGCGTTGACGGGTCCGGAGCCGCCGTCGGTGGCCAACACGTCTACCGGCTCGAGGCCCGCGACGCGGCCCTCGACGTCGGCGAGGATGCCCTCCAGGTCTGCTATCAGCTCAGCGGCGCGGTCGGGGACGCCGAAGATCAGGCCCAGGTTGCGGATGTCGTCGAAGATGTCGGCGATCCGCGCGTTGCGGACACCCTCGGGGTCGCACCAGTTACCTGCGATGAATGCGGGGATGCCCGCGTCGGCGAGCTCTTGAACGGTGGCGAAACCGCGGGAGGCGTCGAAGTCGCTGTAGCTGACCGCGATCACGAAGTCTGGCTCCAGCGCCAGCAACGCCTCCTTCTGCGGGAACTCGATGTCGGGAGAGATCTCGGGGATGGCGTCGTAGACCTCTCGCTGGCCGGGCAGGAAGCCGTCGGGGCCGTTCTCGGAGAAGTTCGTGCGCCCGACGATCTGCTCCTCGCCCACACCCAGCGACACCAGCGTCTCGAACACGGGGTGGTAGCCGGTCACGACCCTGCTGGGCGGCTCGTCGAACGTGAGCCTCCGCCCGCAGTTCTCGACCGTGACCGGGAAGGCCGAGGTCACGTCCTCGGTCGCGGCCGCCGGGCCAAGGCCGCTGACGGTCACGAGCGCCGCCGCCAAGATGAGTGCTGCCGTTCTCCGCATGGGACTCACTCCTCGAACGCGTCGGGGTGCAGGAACTTCGCGATCTCCTCGATCGCGAAGAAGGTGCGGTACCCCGGGTACGCGGCGGCGGGGACCGGCAGGAAGCGACGCTGGAGCGCCGCCGGGCTGTCGGGGATCAGGGCGAAGACCGTGGCGGCCTTCGCCTCGGCGGACGGTCTCGCCTCGCCCAGATAGCTGTCGTACTCCTCGACCAGCAGCGCGTCAGGATCACTGGCGGCGATGCGCTCGACGCTGACCTGGGTGTAGTCCTCGTTCACGTCGGCGAGGACGTTGCGGCCGCCGGCCAGCTCGATCATGTGGTTGTAGAAGCCGGCGCCGCCGTGGACGTTCACCGGTCCCTCGCCGCCGTCGGTGGCGAGGACGGCCACCGGCTCTCGGCCGGCCACCCGCCGCTCGACGTCGGCGAGCATGCCCTCCCGCTCGGCGGCCAGCTTCTCGGCGCGGTCGGGGATGCCGAAGATCTTCCCGAGGTTGCGAACATCTTGGATGATGTTGTCCACCCGGGCGTCGCGGACGCCCTCCTCGTCGCACCAGCCGGCCACCAGGTAGACCTGCGTGCCCGCGGCGGTCAGCTCGTCGATCGTCGCCTGGCCGCTGTTCGGCGCGAAGTTGTACGGCCCGGTCTCGACGACGAGGTCGGCGTCCAGGGACAGCATCACCTCTTTGGCCGGCAAGGCGATCGTAGGGGAGATCTCCGGCACCGCGTCGTACACCTCCTTCTGGCCTGGGAGGAACCCGTCGGGACCGAGCTCCGAGAAGTTCAGGCGGCCGATCAGGCGGTCGCCCAGCCCCATCGCGGCCAGCGTCTCGAACGCAGGCTGGTACCCGCTCACGACCCTGCTGGGCGGCTCGTCGAACGTGAGCGTCCGGCCGCAGTGCTCGACCGTGACGGGGAACCCCTCGGTCTCGACTTGCGCGTGAGCCAACCCCGGCCACGCGCTCACCATCACCGTCAGCGCGCATGCCACCACCACCCGCGAGTAGCGGCGCAACGTGCCAGAGCACAGCATGTCCCCTCCTCGTGGGAATACCTACGTTGAGCCCGCACTGCCGTCATTCCGCGCATTCGTGGTTCTTGTATCGTATTGATCGCCCTAGAATCCGCTCAGGCAACGTTAACACAACTGCAACTAGTTTGCAGTAGGCCTGGGTGAGCCTCTCCCCATACCGTTCGCTCAGCGCGCCAGCATGCGGCGAAGGACTGGGAGTGGAGGCTCCGTCTCGTCGAGGGACCAGCGGTGGTAGAGGACGCTGCGTTGTGTGCGGGATACACGACATATATGTCGCGTATCCAACACACAACCAGCTCGGCGGCGTCCCCAGCTTTGGTCACGGTGCGTTCCCCTCGCTGGGCCGGAACACGAGCTGGACGGTGCCGTTGTCGTTGAGGCGGCGGACGGTTATGCCGTAGACGGGCTCCAGGATGGCGGAGGTGAGGAGGTCGTCGGGGGTGCCGGTGCAGGCGACTTGGCCGCGGCTGAGAAGGACGAGCCAGTCGCAGTAGCGGGCGGCGAGGTTGAGGTCGTGGAGCACGACGATGGTGGTGACGCCGAGGGCGCGGACGAGTTGGAGGATTTCGTGCTGGTAGCGGATGTCGAGGTGGTTGGTGGGTTCGTCGAGGAGGAGATGGTCGGCCTCTTGCGCGAGGGTGCGAGCGATGAGGACGCGTTGCTTCTCGCCGCCGGAGAGGGTGCCGAAGACGCGATCGGCGAGGTGGCGGGCGCCGACGCGGACGAGGGCTTGGGCGGCGAGGCGGTCGTCCTCGGCGGTGTAGCGCTGAAAGGATGAGCGGTGGGGTGAGCGGCCGAGCAGGACCATCTCGGCGACGGTGATAGGCAACTCGGCTGCGGCCTCTTGGACGACGACGGCGATGCGGCGGGCGATGTCTCGAGTGCTGAGCTGGTCGAGGGGTGTGGTGTCGAGGGAGACGAGGCCCGCCCGGGGGATCAAGCTGCGGTAGAGGGTACGCAAGAGGGTGGTCTTGCCGCTTCCGTTGGGGCCGATGAGGCCGACGACCTGGCCGGGACTGGCAAGCAGGCCGACGCCGGTGAGGATGAGGGTGTCGCCGTACCCGACCTGGATGTCGGTGGCCTCGATCATGGGCCCAGCTCCACGCTCATGCGGTAGCCGCATGGAAGCGGCGGACGAGCATGAGGAGGAAGGGGGTGCCGACCAGGGCGGTGACGATGCCCAGGGGGAGCTCACGGGGCTGGAACGCGACCCTGGCGAAGACGTCGGCCCAGACCAGGAAGATGGCGCCGACCAGCGAGGCGATCACCAGGACCCGTCGGTGCTCCCCGCCGACGAAGCGGCGGGCGATATGGGGGACGACCAGGCCGACGAACCCGATGCCTCCGGAGACGGCGACGACCACCCCGACGCCCAGCGCGACGACGGCCAGTGCTTGGACGCGGAACCGCACCGGGGAGACGCCCAGGGTCAGTGCGGTGTCGTCGCCGATGGCGAGCGCGTCGAAGCGGCGTCCCCAGACGATGAGCAGGCCCAACGTCGCGATCACGACCAACGCGGCGATGGGCAGGGATGACCAGCGGGCTTGCGTAAGCGAGCCGAGGAGCCAGAACAGCACCACCCGTGCGCCTTCGGGGGAATCGGAGGCGAAGATGAGGAAGCTGGTGACCGCGGACAGGGCGTAGGCGACGGCGACGCCTGCCAAGACCAGGCGGATGGAGGTGAGGCGGCCGCCAAAGCGGGCGGTGAGGAACACTAAGGCGATGGCGCCGAGCGCGCCGAGGAACGCGCTGATGGACAGGGCGCTGGCCCCCAGCCCGGCGCCGACGCCGAACAGGATTGCGGCGGCGGCGCCGGTGGAGGCTCCAGAGCTGACCCCGAGCAGGTAGGGGTCGGCCAGGACGTTGCGGACCATGGCTTGGATGGCGACACCGGTGGCGGCCAGGGCGCCGCCGACAACCACGCCGAGCAAGACGCGGGGGAGGCGGACGAGCCAGACGATGTTGTCCTCGGCGGCGGTCCAGGTCACGGTATCGGGAAGGCCGAAAAGGTGGTGGCCGACGGCTTGCCAGACGGTGGTGGGGCGGATGGCGACGGGTCCGAGGCTGACGCCCATGACCATGGTGATGACCAGGAGGACAGTCAGGCCGGTGACCCATAACCGCGTGTGGCGGCTGCGGCGTGCCCGATCCAGGTCGTCCACTTGCGCGGGATCGAGGGAGCGCTCGAGTGGGTCTGTGGCCGTCTTCACCGCGGTCCCTCCGAGACCGCGCCCGTCGGCGGGGAGCCGATCAAGGCCGTGACCGCCTCGATGATCCGATCTTGTCGCATCCGCCCGCCCCGCTCACTCTAAGACACACACTCCAGCATTTGATGCATTCCCGCAGCATCAAGATCAGTCCGCTATCCACAGGCTAATCTGGTTGCAAGTTGCTTGCAATAATCTTGGTCAGCGCGCCA